>JBDRUH010000022.1:0-21448 GCA_039801225.1 Caldifarciminota bacterium | reverse complement strand
AATTTTCGCTCCATAGAGCCGCCGGGCGAGTAGCGCGACATTGTAGTGGACTATTTCCGCCGGGCAGCGGCTGGCACATAGGCCGCACATAATGCAGTCAAAGGACATATCCGCCACTTTGGCGATATCGCCGCGAATCGCCGCCTGAATGTAACCCATCACATCAATATCCTGCGGGCAGATTTTCGTGCAGGAGTTGCAGGCGATGCAGCGCATTATCTCAGGATAAATTTTGACCAGAACCTGGGTATCAGCGGCGAGTGTTTTTAAATCGTAGAGTTTTTTATTCGCCGGATAAAATGGGATTTGGGTTAAAAACATACCGTCTTCAACCACCGTCTGGCAGGCAAGCCCCACCTTTAACTTATAAGAGTCACGGGTGCGATAGACTGTGCCGCAGGCACCGCAGAATCCGCCCCGACAGCCACAGCCACGGATAAACCGAAACCCGGCAAACTCCATTGCCTTCATAATTGTCAATTCCCTTGGCACCCGGTAGGCCTCACCCATTACATAAATGGTAACCAAATCGGCAACCGGCGCTATATTCGCCGGTGTCGCTTGTTGCTTTTTTCTCGCTCTTGCCATCGTTCACCTTTCCTTTTTGTATTGCTTCACACCTTCTTGATACAGGTCGACACCATAACAGTCATTCACCACAAACAATGGGAGTTCTTCCACTAACAACTCCTGAACCGCTTCGGGACCGAGGTCCTCATAGGCGATGAGTCTTGCATTTTTGACTCGCTGGGCAAGTAATGCCGCAGCACCACCCACCGCCGCAAAGTAGACCCCGCAAAATTTTTTGAGCGCCTCAACAACCGCTGGGCTGCGGTTACCTTTACCAATCATCCCTTTGAGCCCGGCTTTTAGCAAACTGGGGGTATAGGAGTCCATCCGATATGAGGTGGTCGGACCGCAAGCGCCGATTACCTTACCCGGTTTTGCAGGACTCGGACCAACATAGTAAATAACCGCTCCCTTAATATCAAAGGGCAGCGCCTCGCCCTGCTCCAAGGCATTAACCAACCGCTGATGTGCCAGGTCCCGGGCGGTATAAATTACCCCAGAAAGGAGCACCGAATCGCCAGAACGCAGACTGCGCACAACCTCATCAGTTAGCGGGGTGGTTATGGATTTTTTTACAGAAGTTGACATATTTACCTAAAAAACTACAGTTTTGTGCCTTGCCGCATGGCAATTGAGGTTCACCGCACAGGGAAGGGTGGCAATATGACAGGGGAACGCCTCTATAAACACCGCCAGTGCAGTTATCCGACCGCCAAACCCCTGCGGTCCGATACCTAATTGGTTGATTTCTTGTAACAGTTCCTTTTCCAGTTGGGCATAGAATGGGTCGGGATGGACTGAGCCGATTTCCCTTAAAAGCGCCTTTTTTGCTAACTGAGCACACTTCTCAAATGTCCCGCCAATGCCGACGCCAACAAGCACCGGCGGGCAGGGGTTTGCCTGAGATCGCCATACCCGCTCAACAACAAATTTCTTGATTCCGGCAACCCCATCGGCGGCAGAGAGCATCTTTACCTCACTCATATTTTCGCTACCGCCACCCTTGGGTTGAACGGTAATCTTCAGATGGTCGCCGGGAACAATTTCGGTCCAGATTATCGCCGGTGTATTGTTATTGGTATTTTTCCGGCGCAAGGGGTCAGCCACAATTGACTTACGCAGATAGCCTTCAGTATAACCTTTTGCCACCCCCTCTTGAATTGCCTCGTTCAGTTCACCGCCCTCAATTTTTACCTCGGAGCCCATTTCCACCCAGACTACCGCCCAGCCGGTATCCTGACAGATGGGCATCATCTCCTTTCGGGCGATCTCCTGGTTCTGTAGTAGTTGTTTTAATATTTCCCTGCCCGTAGCCGACTCCTCAATTTTCAGCGCCGCCTCAAAGGCGTTGACCACATCTTCGCCTAACAGGCAGTTGGCTTCAATACAGAGTCTTGCTACGGTGTCACGGATGGTGGCAAAGGGGATATAGCGCATCTTCAAAGTGCTGGGACCAACACCCAGGTTTCGGTTTTCTCCGGCAGGTTGGTAGGGGAAAGCGCAACTTCTGACTGACCGGTCCTTTTCACTTCGGAAGACAGTTTTAGAAACTCCTCAACGCCAGCGATGGCAAAGCCCAACTTAGGTGTCTTATAGTGCATTGGAATCACCAGGCGCGGTTTAAGTAAGTCAACAACCTGGCGTGCCTCCTTGGCATCAATAGTAAATGTCCCGCCCACCGGAATTAAAAGGATATCAACCCGACCAATTGATTTTGCTGTCGCCTCATCAGGTATATGCCCTAGGTCGCCCAAATGGACCAGTCGCAATTGCTCAATCTCATAAACAAAAACGGTATTTACTCCCCGTTCCCTGCCCCCTTTATGGTCGTGGAATGTCCCGATGCCGGTAATTTTTATTCCTTTTACGGTCCAGGTGCCTTTCCCTTTAATAATTTGGGGAGAGCCCGGCAGTTGGTTTGTGCCGTTGTGATCAGCATGGTCGTGGCTCACCGTTACTAAATCTGCCTTCTCATTTATCGGTGAATAGCCCACTGCGCCATCATAAGCCCCTGGAACATAGGGGTCGGTAAGTATCTTTGTGCCATCTTCGGCGGTAAAGAGAAACGCCGCATGCCCTAACCACTTAATCCTCATCGCTCCTCCTTATCTTTTAAGCCTGGCCAAAGTTTGCAAAGAAAAAGATGCCTGGGCTCCGCTCGGAATGATAGGGATGTGATGGTCAATTTCTCCTTTCAGGAGCAGGGATAACTAAGACCCGCTTCTTATCCCGGCTCATCCACTCAAATTGAACGACACCGTCAGTTAGGGCAAAAAGGGTATCATCCCTTCCTCGTCCAACATTTTTGCCGGGAAGAAACCGGGTGCCGCGTTGCCGGACAATAATATTTCCCGCCCGGACCCGCTGGCTGGCAAACACCTTTACACCAAGCCTTTGACCGGCACTGTCCCGGCCGTTTTTTGCTGTTCCACCACCTTTTTTACGCGCCATAATTACTCCTTTAAAATTCAAAAGTTTTGCTTAAGGTAAAATTATACTTGCTGGCTAAAAATAAGTCAAATCGTGTCCTCCAACGGCCCACCGCTGCTGGAATTGAGGACCACGAAACGGCGGGGAACAGAGGAAAGGGGTAACTTTAAGTCAATGGTGCGGCTGATGGCGAGATTGAGTTTCTGAAGTAATTTTTCGTTAATTTTCTCTAAAACATTGGGGTTCTTATAAAGGATAATTGCGCCACTAGGTTTGAGATGGCGAACGGCGTATCTCAGGGTCTTGTCCCAGGGGCCGGTAAGCCGACTTAATATAATGTCGCAGTTCAGCGGTTGAAGCACCTCGGCGCGCTCGCAAAGAACCTGCGCATTCCCGAGGTTTAGTTCAGTAATCGCCAGTTGCAAAAATCGGCATTTCTTTTTTACCGATTCAATCAGGAGCATATTAAGGTCGGGGCGGATAATCGTTAAAGGAATTCCCGGCAGACCGGCACCAGAGCCAAAATCAAAACTGCGGGCGTTGAACGGTATCAGTGGCGCAACCGCAATTGAGTCAATGATGTGATAGGTGAAAATCCGCTGAATATCTTTACGGGAAATTAAATTGACTTTGGCGTTCCATTTCTTGATCAGATAGGCATAGCGGATTAAGCGATGGTAATGGGTTTCGGTGAGCGTTACTCCCAGTTGGGCGCCTGCTGAGGTGAAAGTTAGAAAATCAGGTATCTGGATGGTTTTTGATGTAGATGTCGGTCTCTAGGTACTCATTGAAGTCGGTCCACTTAACCCTTTTATTACGCGCCATTGCCGAACGGAAAATCGCTAGGCGGGAGTCAAGATAGTCAAGGGCAAAGACCAAAAACGCTTCGGGGAATTTCGGTGTCTTGGGCGAGCCGTAGGCGTGTTCGCCGTGATGGGCAAGGATCATATGGAGAACCATCTGAGCGAGTTCTGTTGGAAAGTCTTTAATCTGGGCAATTTTTTCTTTTACCATCTCATAGCCGATGACGATGTGCCCAAGGAGTTTACCGGCATCGGTATGGTCAATCACCAGTTCAAAAGAGTATTCACGCACTTTCCCAATATCGTGCAGCACCACACCGGTCAAGAGAAGGTCTGGGTCAATTTCCGGGTAAATCTCGGGCAAGTACTCTGCTAATCGGCACATCATCACGGTATGCTCTAAGAGACCGCCTAAATAGGCGTGATGAACTCTGGCCCCCGCCGGGGCAATAACAAACTCTTCGGCAAACTTTTGGTCGGTGAAGAATGCCTCAAGCAAGGCATGCAGGTAATTGTTTTTAATCCGGCTGATGCGGGCACGCAGTTCTTCTAATAGTACGGTACGATTAAACGGGGTAACAGCAATAAAGTCTTCTCGAGAGACCTGGGCGGGCTCCACCGGGAAAAGGGCGCTGGCGGTAACCTGCATTCTACCCTGATAGTCGCTCACCTTACCCTGAATGTGGCAGAAGGCCCCGCTGGCGATGTAGTTTAGAGCGTCTTCAATATTATCCCACATAATTGCTGATAAACTGCCGGTTCGGTCCCGGAGTTCAAAGGTGAGAAACCGACCACCATCGCGCCGTTCTTTTAAATCCATTCGGGCACAGAAAAAGATGTCGTTAACCAGCATACCCGGTTTCAAGTCTTTCACAAACTGCCGTTTCATCGATTAGGCAAACCCTTAGAGAGAAAAGGAGAGCGATAGCCGATGGGTAATGCCAAGGACAACCATCGGGATAAAAGCATAGTCAATCTGGTACCGTTGATATCGGATACCGAGTCCGGTGGTAAAACCAGCGAGGACATCGCCGCCACCGCCATACGCTAGGTCGGCGCCTAAAGAGTAATAACCACCACGCAGGACCAGATACTCATTTACCCACCCTTCAATCCCGGCGCGAAAGTTCCATCGGTTGTCAATCGGCTTGTGGATACTGGCGTTCAAATTCAGCGCCGTAATTGGCTCCCAGGAGGCGCCTAAAGCAATCTCCAGGGGCAACGGATTACGATAACCGCCGAATGTCTTTACCTCAACCCCGAGATTACTTGCCGCAAAACCAAAATGGATGTGATAATCTGGAATTTCGTAAGTTATGCCTAAGTTACCAGCAACGCCCAAGGAAAAGAAGGTATCAATTGCGCCGTAAAGACCGGAGAAGGCGAGCCCCAGTGCGAGGCGGTCAATAATCCGCAACCCACCACTCAAATTCAGGTTGAGATAAGAACTACCAAAAGTGCCCATTTCTTCACCCTGGTCGTTGGTGCGTTTTATCGTTCCGGAATTAAGGTAAAATATCCCGATACCAACCCCTTTATTTGTCCCAAGGGGTTGAACATAACCGACCGAGCCGAGATGAATTCCAGCCGGGTAGTTGATATAGGTCAGTTCGCCATTGTTAGTGCCCCCCTGAGAGAGGATTGCCGGGTTGTAGAAAAATCCCATTGCCCCCTGGGGTCGGGATACCGCCGCACCAGCAAGGGCCGCCTCTCGAGCGGTAGGAGATATGTGGAGAAAGTCAAACCCAGCGGTTCCGGCACCGGGGTAAATTGTTACCAGACTCAACGCAAAGAGGATAACAGTCATTATGCTAAATTACTGGAAATTGTCTCTGTTGTCAAGTTAAACCTATTTAGCTGTGAATATTCAGCGATAATGTTATAGGCAAATTATTCAGGGAAAGTGTCATATTGACGGTTTTGAGTTTATGAGGGGGAAAGGCAGAATACTCCATTCCGAGCGGAGCAAGGAAACGGGGGATGAGAGGGTTCGCAATGATGGAATGCTGAATGAAAGCAACTGTGGTGTTCGATGTTTAGTGGATGGTTAGCGCGCCTGGAGGGATTCGAACCCCCGACCATCGGATTAGAAATCCGATGCTCTATCCTCCTGAGCTACAGGCGCATCGGGGAGACCCGATTTGAACGGGCGACCCCCACGTCCCAAGCGTGGTGCGCTAACCAACTGCGCTACTCCCCGGTATGGACAAGTATAACTCATAAACGGTCCAATTTCAATAATGCGTCGCTCCGAGGTTAGTGGCTGTCTGCTATCTAATGAAATACTCAATAACCTGTTGCATCGCCCTTGCCCGATGGCTGATTTTATTTTTCACCGTTTGCCCCAATTCGGCAAACGTCTGGGTATAGCCATCAGGAATAAAAATTGGGTCATAACCGAACCCAGAAGTGCCGCGAATAGTGTGGGCGATTTTCCCTTCACACATCCCAGAAAAGATCTTTTCCGAACCGGTAGAGTGAATCAGGCATATCACACAGCGGAATCGGGCAGTGCGCAGTTCTTCCGGGACTGCGATCATCATCTCCAAGAGTTGGCGATTGCGTTCATAGGCGGTGGCTTCATCACCACCAAACCGTGCCGACATCACACCCGGTTTGCCACCAAGCGCATCAACCTCCAGACCGGAGTCTTCACCCAGCACTATTGACTGTTCATCTATTAAGGATTTAGCCCGGAGAGCGGTAAACACTGCCCGCGCCTTTTTTTGGGCGTTCTCGGCATATGTTGTGCCATCCTCAACTATTTTTAAGTCCGGACAGAGGTCATTAATGATGAGAACTTCCCAGCCGACAGCCGTCAGCCGACAGCCGTCAGCCGTCAGCCGACAGCCGTTCAAGAGGAGATTAAGAATTTGGCTTAATTCGTTTGCCTTGTCTTTGTTGTGGGTAGCCAGAATCACTCTCATAGAAATTTTCTGCCCTGGCGGTCTTGTGCTATTTCGGTGAGGAGGTCTTTTAATTGGCTGAGGGCATTTTTCTCCGCCACCATAACCGCATCGCCACTGCGGACTATCACCAAACCGGTTATGCCTAAGGTAGCGAGCACCCCCTGATCGGCGTAGCAGATGCAGTCTTTAGTGTTTTTCCCAAACCAGAGCCCTTTAACAACATTGCCGTTTTGGTCTTGCGGAAAGTGCCTTGCCAGTGCCAGCCATCCTCCGACATCGTCCCAAATGAAGGGTGCCCGAACCACACAGACATTCTCCGCCTTCTCCATCACACCGTAGTCAATTGATATGGCAGGCGCTTTCTGATAGAGCCGTTTTATTGCCATCTTTTCTCTTTGGGAACCAAGAGTCTGGGAGAAAGATAATAGCGACTGGTAAAATTGGGGCATATACCGGTGGAAAGCCTCAAGAATCATATCCACTCGCCAGACAAACATCCCGGAGTTCCAGAGGTAATTGCCACTCTTGAGATACTGTTCAGCGGTTTTTAAGTCCGGTTTCTCTTTAAATTCTAAAACCCGGTAGCCACATATTTTGCCCTGGCGATAGACCTCTTCACCGTATTGGATGTAGCCATAGCCGGTATCGGCGCGCGTCGGCACCACGCCAAAGGTAACCAAGTAACCCTTTTGTGCCAGAACCGCCGCTACCTTAACTGCGGATAAGAATTTTCGCTTTGGAGTGATGATATGGTCGGCCGGGAGAACAACCATTATCGCCTCCGGGTCGCGGCGAGAAAGAATAACTGCTGAGAGTCCAATCGCCGGTGCGGTATCTTTCCTGGCAGGTTCAAGAATAAGGTTTTTTTGTTTTGCCTTTAACTCCCTAATAAGTAATTTGGCAAACCGCTGATGGGCAACAAACAACTGCCGGGACACTGGACACAGTTCTTTAATTCGTTCGCTGGTCATCTCCAGTAGGGATTTTCCCCCGAACAAAGTAACAAACTGCTTGGGGAGATTGGACCGGCTCTTGGGCCAGAAACGCTCACCCTTGCCACCACAGAGTAAAACCGCATATAAATTCATTGCCCCTCCTCGGGAAACTTAGGTCGACTGACCGCTCTCGGCGGACTGTTGTCGGCAGTAAGATAGGCGGTAATAGGAAAACCACCCACCCGGGTGCGAATTACCACCGGCAACCGTCTTGCATCATCAGAAATAAACACCGTGCCCAATGGTCCTGAGGTTCTGGGCGCGACCACTAAGCAGTGAAACTTACCGGCCGGGGTGCGCACAATCTGTTTCCCTTTAAGGGCAAAAGAGACCTGCCAGTTCCGCCGGTCTATATGGGCATATAGCACCTTTTCCTTGCCACCTTCCCAGTTTAAGGTGCGGAGAAAGAACCAGAGGGTGAGCATATCCCGGGCAGAATCGGGTAAGGGATAACTACTGCCGTCAGAATAGGACACTACTCCTGGCTCGTAAATGGCGCTCCACTCCGCCCGATAGTTTTTCTCTATAGTTTTTTTATAAGAACGGACGGTGAGCATATTTTTTTTCTCACACCAGCTTTCTATGAAGTAATTTGCCCAGAAGAGAAAGGAGAGCGGGCCATCAAATTGGAGTTGGGCACGGAAATGGTAACACTCAATCTCCGCCAGTGTCTCCGCCGGCAGTTCTTCAAGAACCATTGAACCCAAGACCATCGGTCCATATTTAATCTCATACTCCAGCCGGCAGCCGGCAGCCGACAGCCGACTTAGCTCAAAAACCAAGAGGAAAAGGCTCGCCTGCACGAGCGAATAATAGAAAGCCAGTGAATACAAGTCAAGTGGAATAATATTGACAAAACGAAGGCGTTGGGCATTCTATAAGAAAAAGGAGACAAGCACAATGAAGGAAAACCTTAATATTAAGACGCTGTGTGTCCATGCCAGTTCGCCTGATATTGCCGAGGGTCCGGTGGTCTGCCCGGTCTATGCCACATCCACCTTTCGCTTCCGTAATTTCCAGCACGGTGCCGACCTATTTGCCGGGAAAACCTCGGGCTATATCTACTCAAGAATGCTTAACCCTACGGTAGAACTTTTGGAAAACTGCTTAGCACAATTGGAAGGAGGAAAGAAATCTCTGGCGACCGCATCAGGTATGGCGGCGATTCAGACGGTTATTAGTGGTTTCTGTTCGGCTGGGGACAATGTGATATGCGCCAAGTCGGTTTACGGACCTACCACCACTTTATTCCAGGACTACTTCGCCCGAATGGGGATAAAGACAACTTTTGTGGAAGCCTCGGACTTATCAGCGGTAGCAGGCGCATTTTTACCGAATACCCGGCTGGTATTCATAGAAACCCCGGGCAACCCAACTCTGGTTATCTGTGATATTAACGCCATTGCGGAATTGTGCCACAAACACAACGCCCTCTTGGTGGTGGATAACACCTTCGCCACGCCAATCCTGCAGCAGCCATTAAGGCTGGGTGCCGATATTGTTGTCCACTCCCTTACAAAGTTCCTTAACGGACACGCCGATGTTGTTGGGGGCGCGATTATCGTCAAGGAGGAAAAGGATTACCAACGGCTGCGGAAGACACTCAATCATTTTGGCGGGGTGATGGCACCGTTTGAGGCTTTTTTGGTTTTGCGGGGAATCAAAACCCTTGCCGTGCGGATGCAGCGTCACTGCGAAAACGCCCAGCAGGTTGCCCAATTTCTTGAGGCTCACCCCAAGGTCAAGTGGGTGCGGTATCCTTTTCTTCCCAGCCATCCCCAGTTTGAACTGGCAATAAGGCAGATGTCCGGTCCGGGGGGCTTGATAACCATTGAACTGAAAGGTGGCTTTGAGGCGGCGCGCAATCTCCTTGACGCCACCCGGCTGTTTGTTTTAGCGGTCAGTCTGGGAGGTGTGGAAAGTTTGATTCAGCACCCGGCATCAATGACCCACGCCTCAATGGCACCAGAATTGCGCAAGGCGGCGGGAATAACCGACGGACTAGTCCGGTTTTCCGTAGGGATTGAAGATGTCCAGGACTTAATCGCCGACCTTGACCAGGCGCTGAAAGGGGTATAAAGGTTGGGGTAAAAGAATGCCCTACCTCTTACCGAAGGGAAATCCCCCGGTGCGCGGGGTTTTACGCCAGAAACGCTCCCGCCGGAATAAATACTGCCAGTAACCAATAACAAGACCGATGTTGATGTAGAAGTAATACTGCACAACAAGCAGTTTACGGAAGGGAGCTGGGGAAATGAATAAAAGTGGAATTGTTGCATAACTGAGTATCTGTCCGATAAACATCACCATATAAAATGGGTGATTACTCCGAAGTGCTGAGCCAATAAGCATACTGAGCAACATAAATGGGACTACCATTCGCAAAACTTTGTGGGAAAAATAAACCCAGGCTTTTTTCCCATATTTAGGGGAAAGGAGGTCATAACACCTTATAAGCGCCTGCAGATTTCCACCACTGATACGGGACTTCCGTCGAAACTCTACTCGTTCGCTTTCTGCCCTAGTGACAACGAGCGCTCGAGGTTCCATAACCACATCATACCCTTTCCGGAATGGTCTGATTCCAAGGAGAAAATCGTCCAGAATGGTATCGTCGGGTATTGGAGTGGCAAGCGATTTACGAACCATATTGGCATAAGCGTTGCAACCTACCATAGCGCCGAGCCTTCCTTCCAGTTCCTTAACCTTAGTTTCCCAGCGGTCATAGAAACTTTCTGCTGGACTACCATCTTCATTTACCCGTTGGTAACGGGGGTTGACCACACCAACCTTTGAGTCTAAGAAATTTTCACTCATCAGTTTTACTGACTCCGGGGTGAGAAAGGAATCGGCATCGGTGCATAAAACCAAATCACCAGTTGCCTCTCTTAATAGACGATTTTGGACAACCGTCTTCCCAGCCTGGGGACTATAGTGAATTAACCGCACCTGTGGACAGTTTAATGATTTGATAATCTCATCAGTGCGGTCTGTGGAATCGTCAGAGCCGATTAATATTTCTAATTTATCTCGGGGATAATCCATTGCCAGAAGATTTTTCATCTTGTCGGTTATTATCGCCTCCTCATTATGAACCGCCATCACTACGCTAATCTTAAAAGGCTCCAGCCGCTCCTCAGGCTGGAATCGTCTCGGTTTTATTTTCCCCCAAACCCAAAGGAGAACCGGGAAAAGGACCCAGTGATAGAATAATAGTCCTGCCGGAATCCAGAAAAAAACAATGGCTATTATATCAAACAAAGTTCACCCCAAAACCCTTCGGTAAACCGCGATATGTTTTGCCGCCGACTCTTTCCAACTGAACTGTTTTGCCCGGGCCAATCCGCGGCTCCGCAACTCTTCATATAAGGCGTTATCACTGAGCAACCGTCTTAATGCCTCGGCTATCTCCTCGCCATCAGCCACCTTGAGGACAATTGCCGCATCCCCGCCAACCTCGGGAAGAGAAGAAAAGCCCGAGACAATTGCTGGCACGCCAGAGGCCATACTTTCTAAGACCGGCATGCCAAACCCCTCGTAAAGCGAAGGAAAAACAACCACCTGAGCCAGTGCATATAATCCTGGCAGTAGTTCCTGCGGAACATAACCCAAGAAACGCACCCGCTCCGCCAAGCCAATCTCCTTAGTAAACCTCCGAATCGCCCCGGCGCCCAATCCATCCCGACCGGCCAGCACCACCGCATCGCTCAGTCCTGACCGAATAACTTCACCACCGCCTCTTAATAGACTGGGTATATTTTTTTTCGCCTCAATCACTCCGACATAAAGAATGTAGCGATGAGGTAGTTCCAACCGCGAACGCACATCTTTTAGGTAGCGCTCATCGTGTGCCCCCCGTTCTTTAAACTCCTCACCGACGCCGTGGTAAATTACCGTTATCCGGCTTGGGTCGGCTTTAAGGATGTCAATCAAGTCTTTCTTGGCGGCAACGCTGCCGGTAATAACCGCATCTGCCCGGTTAAGGGACATTTTAACCTGCATCTTCATATACCGCTTGTATAAAGGACCATAGGCATGAGGAATACGGATGAAAGCAAGGTCGTGTAATGTTGCCACCACCTTGCATTCTGTTCGTAGTGGAATTACAAAATTGGTTCCGTGGAAAAGCGCCACACCCTCTTGGGCAAGATACCGAGGGACACAAATGTTCAACCAGAATGGGGAGTAAAATCGGGCAGCAGGTGTGCCATCACCAACATATCTTCCTAAGACCACCTGCCGGCAACCTTCGGGAAGCATATCAGAAGGCAATGGTCGGTCAACCAGCAAATCAAACCTGAACTCAGGACCGAGCCCCGGCAAATACCGCGCCAAGTGAAGAACATATCTTCCGATACCGGTCATTCGCCGCACAGCCCGGCGAGCATCAAGCGCTATCCGAATACGACCGCTCAAGTGCGTTACCTTAAAATTACTTATTCCCTTTATTTTACCTTATAAGGGCATTTTAGGATTTGCCCCTTTCATTAATAATATAACTGACTCGTTTATGGTCAAGACCAATTATCGGGTTCCTGGTTTTATTTCTAAATACGAAAGTCTTAGATGCCCTTTGTGGTGTTTAGTTGACTTCTTTCTTTGCCCGGTTTATTCTTCGGAGTTGGCGAGTTTGGTAGTTTTTGCCCTGATCTTCCCTGCCCAACTGGTGATCTCAGAGGTGATGGCAAACCCAAAAGGGACCAGCGGCGCCCATATGCCTGAGGACCGGAATGAGTTTGTGGAGGTGTTCAATGCCAGTGGTGAGACGATAGACCTTGCCAACTATACCATTACCGATGGTGATGCGACAGACAAAATCGTCGCCTGGCAGGACTCCGCAATTCTTTCTGACAATCCGAGTTTGGTCATCAATTCCACCTTGCTCAAGCCTGGTGGCTATGCGGTGATTTTGGACTTTGAATACACCGATACCCTGGCATCAGGCGGTTATGTGCGACCCTACCGGTTTGGCGATTCAACATTGATTCTCACAACGGGCAACACCACTATTGGCGATGAACTGGCAAATAATGACCCTTTAGTCCTTGCCTCACCTGATGGCGACACATCAACCTATGGCACACCCTGGAACAATACCGACAGCATACCGGCTAATGCTGGTGATGGTTTCTCCTGGGAAAGAATTAACCTTCTTGGACCGGATGAGGTTGGCAACTGGGCAATTTCTCCCCTGTTGCATGGCACCCCGGGTAGACCTAATGCAATTTCCACCTATTTTGACCTCGGAGTTGCCAGCCTCTCCTACGCCGAAGCAGGACCACCGGAGCCGCTTATGGTAAATGTCCAGATAAAAAATTACGGGGTTATCGCCAGCCCATCCTGGACCCTAACCGCCTGGTTTTCTTTCGGTGATACCTTTGCCCGGCAGGAAAACCCACCGTTAATGGGAAAAGGGGAAACAACCTTTGTTCTTACCACAACCTTACCCAAGGGAAAAAGCGAAATCTGGGTTAAAATTGTCTGTTTAGATGACCGGGACACGACAAACAATTGTGCCCATCTTCTCTTCAACCCGGGTGGAAAAACTCAGTTTTTAAGGCTTGCTTTTTCAACATTCACTCCGGATGGCGATGGTTTTGATGATAGTTTACCAATTATGTTCTATTTGCCCGAAAGAGGGGGAAAATTGACGATAAAGGTTTTTGACCTTAGGGGGAGATGCGTAAGGGTTCTCTCTTCAAATATCTTGCTGCCCGATGAGGAAGGGGTCTGTTATTGGAATGGGAGAAATGATAATGGGTCTTTGGTAGCATCAGGAATTTATGCGGTCTATCTGGACTATCGGTATTCCAAAAAGAGGTTAACCGAAAAACTGCCGGCGGTTGTGGTGCGAAAGTAGGGCTATCTATATCTTGGGGAGAGGATGTAGTCACCGGGATTGACCCAACTGCCATTGAGTTGCACGCCGTAGTGGAGATGATTACCGGTTGTCAGCCCAGATGAGCCGACTGTGGCAATCACCTCGCCCCTTTTTACCCTTTTGCCGTTAGTCACCTTTAACTCTTGGCAGTGGGCAAAAAATGTCCGAACCCCCCAGCCATGGTCAATCTCCACCGTCCTGCCATACCCGGCTTTCCACCCGGAATAAACGACCCTGCCGTCAGCTGGAGCAACAATCGGTGTACCACGGGGAGCAACAATATCCATACCTTCGTGCATCTCTCGCCGACCCGAGAAGGGGTCCTGGCGATAACCAAAACCCGAGGTTACCCAGCCCTGAACCGGCCAGATTGAGGGCAGATAACGCAGCCGCTCTTGGTGCTGACTTAAGGTCCGATTAATCTCTAAAAGTGAGTGCTGGGCAAACTTTGCCCGGCGCAAAAGTTCATCCACTTCGGGCGCCGCGCTCACCGTTTGTTTTCCCCCCACCCCCATCAGCCGAACATCCTTGGGCACAAGCCCAAGGTTAACCGCAGCCCGGAGTTTATTGTCCATCTCCTCGGTAAAAAGGAGAAACTGCCGGAAACTGTCCACCACCGCAGCATAGGCGGAAAGTTTCTGGTTTAACAGCGAATTTTCGGCAATGAGCCGGTTGAGCAAGCCCCTTTCGGTGAAACGGTTAACGATAAACCGGGTAAAGGCGCCGCTGAAAACAAAAAAGCCCAATAGGACCGCTACGGCAATATATATATAATGAAGGGGAATGGAAAGGTTTAACGCCTTATTGCGGCGGGGCAGGTGAACCAGAACCTGGAGCCTTTCCACGATAGCCAGTTTAGCCATTCAACCCTCGCTGTCAAGAAAAACTTTTTAAGCCCAAGCGACCGGCAGCTGACAGCCGATTAAGGTTGACTTTTTGGGGTAGGAAGGTATCATAAAAGGCATATGTTCAGGTAGAGGCAAAGGTAGAGGAGATACCGTTGACCGGAGGATGGAGAACGGGGGGCGGAAGACATAGGTATAATCTCTACCTTTTCCTATACCTATACCTAATAAATAATAGGAGGAAAAGATGTTACCGGTATTTAGTAATGAGCCTTATCTGGACTTTTCTAAGGAGGAGAATAAAAAGGGAATCCAGGAGGCGATTGCCGCGCTTAAGAAAAAGGCGGATAAGGAGTATGACCTGATTATCGGCGGTAGGAGGGTTAAGACAAAAGAGGTTTTTAAGTCTTTTAACCCCTCAGACAAAAAGCCGGTCGGCACATTTTGTCAGGCCGGGGTGAAGGAGGCGGAGGCGGCGTTAAAGTCGGCATGGCAGGCTTTTGAAGATTGGCGGTTTGTCCCGGCGATTGAGCGGGCGAGTATATTTTTGCGGGCAGCAAGGATAATGCGCTCGCGCCGGTTTGAGTTTGATGCGGCGATGGTTCTGGAGGTGGGGAAGAACTGGATTGAGGCTGATGCCGATTTTGCTGAAGCGATAGACTTCCTGGAGTTTTACTCTCGGGAGGCGATACGCTATGACCAGCCATGCGGTGTTACTCCGTATTCCGGAGAGATTCAGGAGGTCCGTTATATACCGCTTGGCGCAGGCGTAATCATTCCACCCTGGAACTTTCCCTGTGCCATTATGGCCGGTATGACTACCGCCGCTGCAGTAAGCGGTAATACGGTTGTTCTAAAACCCGCATCTGATGCACCGCTAATTGCCGCGATGTTTATGGAGTGTCTGGAGGAGGCGGGTTTGCCACCCGGGGTTGTTAACTACCTGACCGGACCGGGCGGAACGGTGGGTAATTATCTGGTTGAGCACCCGAAGACCAGATTCATCTCATTCACCGGCTCAAAGGATGTCGGTCTGAAGATCGTGGAATCGGCTGGTAAACTGGCTCCTGGGCAAATCTGGATTAAACGGGTTGTTGCCGAGATGGGCGGCAAGGACTGCATTATCGTTGATTCAGAGGCGGACCTCAACAGTGCAGTTGAGGGTGTGGTGGTTTCCGCATTCGGCTTTCAGGGGCAGAAGTGCTCGGCTTGCTCAAGGCTGGTCCTGGATGCGAAGATTTATGACCAATTCCTTGATATGCTTATCGCCCGGGTTAAGAAGATTAAGATGGGACCGGTTGAAGAACCGGAGAACTGGTTAGGGCCGGTGATCAACGCTGGCGCCTTTAAGAAAATTATGGACTATATTGCCCTGGGCAAAAATGAAGGTAGACTGCTCTGCGGTGGCAAGGGTGATGACCGGGAGGGCTTCTTTATCCAGCCAACAATATTTGCCGATGTGAAAAGAAACGCCCGAATCGCCCAGGAGGAGATTTTTGGTCCGGTTCTGGCGGTGATAAAGGCACGCAATTTCACCGACGCCTTGGATATTGCCAATAGTACCGAATATGGTCTCACCGGCGCGGTTTACACCCGGAATCGGGAAAAAATCATCCGGGCAAAAAGGGAGTTTCATTGCGGTAACCTATATTTCAACCGCAAATGCACCGGGGCTTTGGTTGATGTTCAGCCATTCGGCGGATTCAATATGTCCGGAACCGACTCCAAGGCGGGTGGCCGAGATTATCTTCTCTTATTCCTGCAGGCAAAATCTATGACCGAGAGGTTCTGATGAAAGAACGGAAGCGGGTTATCATTATGGGTGCGGCCGGAATGGACTATCACACTTTCAATATGTTCTTCCGCGATAATGAGGAGTATGAGGTGGTTGGCTTCACAATGGCATTGGAACAGAATCTGGGCAGTGTCGGCAAGTTGCGCACCTATCCCCCGGTTTTGGCGGGCAAACTCTACCCACAGGGAATTCCCACATTTTATGAAAAGGACCTGCCGGAACTCATCAAAAGATTAAAGGTGGATGAGGTGGTCTTCGCCTATTCTGATGTGAAGTATGTGTTTGTTATGAGTCGTGCCTCCCAGGCTTTAGTGGCCGGTGCCTCATTTCGGCTCATCTCTCCCCGATTTTTACAACTTAAAGCCCCAAAACCGGTTATTGCCGTCTGCGCGGTGCGCACCGGCTGTGGTAAATCCCAGACCTCACGCCGGGTCTATGAGATACTCCGCTCAAAAGGTCTTAAAGTAGTGGCGGTCCGGGAGCCAATGCCTTACGGCGATTTAACCAAACAGGTCTGGCAACGGTTTGCCAGTTATGAGGACTTAGACCAAGCCGAGGTTACAATTGAAGAACGGGAGGAGTATGAGCCCTACATTGAACAGGGAATGGTAATTTATGCCGGGTGCGATTACCAGGAGGTTCTCAAACGAGCCGAAAAAGAGGCGGATGTTATTGTCTGGGATGGCGGCAACAATGAAATCTCCTTTTTTGCCCCTGACCTGTTAATCGTTCTCACCGACCCGCTACGCGCCGACCACACCGCGGTTTATCATCCTGGAGAGGTAAACCTGATGATGGCGGATGTGGTGGTAATCAATAAGGAGGACTCAGCAAAACCCGAGGCGATCGCCCGAGTGAAGGAGGAGGTTAAAAAGAAAAATCCCGACGCCATTATTATTGATGCCGACTCCCCTCTTACTGTGGAGCAGCCAGAGATGATACGGAACAAAAGGGTGCTGGTTGTTGAGGATGGTCCGACCGTAACCCATGGCGAGATGCCTTATGGTGCTGGTAGAATTGCTGCCGAAAGGTATGGTGCCAGAGAAATCATTGACCCGAAGCCTTATGTCTCAGGCTCTCTCGCCGAGGAGTTGAAACGCTCCTCCCATCTTGACCGGGTTCTTCCGGCAATGGGTTACTCAGAAGAGCAACTTGAGGAATTGCAGGATGCGATCAACCGGGCAGATTGTGATATAGTTGTAAGTGGCACACCCATAGACCTATCCCGGCTCATCAAGACCAACAAAACCATTATCCGGGTCCGCTATCACCTGCAAGAAAAGTCGCACCCTGACCTTGAGGAGATAATCTCCGCCCGGCTGAAGGAATGGAATCTAAACTAATGAAGATTGGAGAGGGAAGAGAGCCGACGGTTCACGGACGCAGAGAGGTAGAGGCTGTAGGGCCCGAATCGGGCTTTCCCGATTGCAACCCCGATTACTCAACCTAAACCTAAGTGAGGTATCATGGAGGCTATAAAGGCAAAGGTTCTCGCTCTTCTTAAGGAGAAGCCCGGTTATGCGGCGACTATTGCTACCCTGGTCTCAGAACTCAATATTGACCAGTCACTAATAATGGCCAGCGCCCAGGACCTCTCGGCAAAGGAACTGATAACAATCAAGGAGGAGCATTATCAAGAGATATCCCCGGGAAAGGAGTGGAATGAACTCCTGCCCGAACGAAAGGCATTGGCAAAGGTCGGCGAGAATCTCTCAACCACAGGTGAGGTGGAACTGAGCCGGTTACCAGAAATCCTTAATAAACCGGATGTCCGCTCTGAGGTAAAATGGTTTTTGCGCCGCGGCTGGTTTGAAAGGTCGCAAAACCTCCTCCGCCTCTTGGAAAAGGGCAAGAGGGCACTCGCGGGCGAACTTGACCCGGACGAGAAAATTGTTCTGAAACTGAAAAAGGCCAGTCTGATAACCAGTCTGGACCTGAAAAAAGAACTGCCGGATGTTGATATTGAAAGATGTATCACCCTTTTACGGGAGCGGGAAAAGGAAAACATCATCCGGATTCGGCAAAGAACAGTGCGGACAATTGTTCTTACACCAAAAGGGCAACAGTCCTTGGCCGATAGCCGACAGCCGATAGCCGACAGCCAACAGCCAACGGTAACCCAGATCACTCCAGAACTTTTAACCTCCGGCAAGTGGCGCTCGGTGCGCTTCCGACCTTATGACATTACCCTACCGACAAAGCCAAAGTTTCCTGGTAAGGCACACCCGCTGACAAGAATCGTCCAGGAGGCACGAAGGGCTTTTTTAGAAATGGGGTTTGAGGAGGTAACTTCGCCCATAGTGGAAACCGCCTTCTGGGACTTTGACGCTTTGTTCCAGCCTCAGGACCATCCTGCCCGGGAGATGCAGGATACATTTTACCTGCCAGATTCAGTTAAAGGTAAACTGCCAGATAAAGAGATAATAGAGCGGGTGGCATTAACCCATGAAAATGGCTGGCAGACCGGCTCTCAAGGATGGGGCTACCATTGGGACCAAACCAAAGCGGAAAGACTACTTTTGCGCACCCATACCACTGCAGCAACAATCAGGGCGCTGGCTCAGAACCCGAACCCACCGCGCAAAGTTTTCTGCATCGGTAAAGTATTCCGAAGGGAGAATATGGACGCCACCCACCTGCCTGAGTTCATCCAGATTGACGGCATCATTATTGACGAAAACTCCTCGCTGGTAACGCTCTTTGGCACTTTAACCGAGTTCTATCGGAAAATGGGGGCTAAGGAGGTCCGTTTTCGCCCCTCTTATTTTCCATATACTGAACCCAGTGTTGAAGTGTTTGCCAACTTGGGCGAACTGGGCTGGGTAGAAATGGGTGGTGCCGGCGTGTTTCGGCAAGAGGTTGTTCAACCGTTTGGCTGCAAAACCAGAGTTCTCGCCTGGGGGTTGGGGCTGGAAAGGCTGGCGATGATGCGGTTTAAAGTTCAGGACATCCGCAAACTCTACTGGGCGGACATCAACTGGCTTAGGAAGGAGGCGACACTCCGTTGTTAATTGCGAACCAGAACCAAGAACTAAAAACCATAAACTAAATTAGATAATGCCGATAGCGGAAATATCTGTTGCTCGTCTTGGCAGACTTATAGGCAAAAACCTTCCGATACAGGAGTTGCAGCAAATTTTAGCCGAAATTGGCTCTGATGTGGAGCCCGAGTCTGCAGGCGATACCTTGAAGATCAACCTTCTTCCGGCAAGACCCGACCTGTTTGATGTTGCTGGACTGGCGCGCGCTCTTAAAGGTTATTTGGGGTTTGAGACCGGGTTTAAAGTTTATCGGTTCAATGACTCCGGCGTAACTGTCCGGGTAGAAGAGAGTATCCGGGCAATCCGCCCTTATATCGCTGCCGCAATAGTAAAAGGTCTGAGCGTTGATGAACAACTTCTGAAGGAACTTATGGAGATGCAGGAAAATCTCCATTGGGGTCTGGGCAGGGACCGGCGCCGGGCGTCCATTGGCATTTATGACCTCGCCACCATCCAGCCCGATTTTATCTATCGGGCAGTAAAACCGGATGGCATCAAGTTTATTCCTTTGGGTGGTATTCCTGAAAAGCCTGATGCGCCAGTAACACCGGCGGAGATTCTTTCCCTTCATCCGAAAGGTCAAGCATACCGTCATCTAATAAAAGATTTCCCGGCATATCCGCTCCTTACCGACCGAGAAGGCAAAATTCTCTCCTTACCGCCAATTATTAACAGCGAAGATACCAAACTCTCCCCCGCCACTAAAGACCTTTTTATTGATGTTACCGGACCTGATGAATGGGCGGTGAAAAAGTGTATAAATATCCTAACGGCAGCGCTCGCCGACCTGGGAGGCGAGGTTCAGAAGGTTACCATCGCCTATCCTGACGGCGAAAGATGGCAAACACCAGGGATGGAGACGCAGGAAATAAGCCTTGAATTAGAGGATGTGGTTAAAGTCATCGGAATCCCTTTCACCAAAGAGGAGGTAATTAGCCTCCTTAAGAAGATGCGCTATGATGCTAAGATGCCGACTCAAGAATCAAGGCTTAAGGTCATTGTGCCGGCTTATCGTTCTGATATCCTTCACCCCTGGGATATAATTGAAGACATTGCCATCGCTTATGGCTATCATCGCCTCCCTGCCCGACCAATTCCAACCGTAACCACCAGCCGCCCCCTTGAGATTGAGGAAATAAGCCAACTTTGTCGTTCTCTCCTGATCGGTCTTGGTTTTATTGAAATAGTAACCCTCTGCCTCACCAACCCTGAGGCGCAGTTTAGCAAGTTAGGGATAGAGGATGATGGATTATCAGTTATGATTGAGAACCCGGTAAGTATTGAACAGACGATGCTCCGGCGTCACCTCCTTACCGGACTTTTGGAAACTTTCAGCCGGAACTCCACCCAGCCTTATCCTCAAAACATCTTTGAAATTGGCGATGTGTTTTATCTACACAGTGGTGCCGAAACCGGCACTATTGCCCAGCGCCATATCGCCATTGGTATCGCCGATGCCAAAACCGGATTCAGCGATATCAAATCGGTAATAGAAACCCTTGCCCGGGAGTTAAACTTCCCGATTGCCTTTGCCCCCAAAGAGCAACCGCCCTTCCTTTTGGGAAGGTGTGCGGTTCTGCAAAACCCAAAACCAATCGGTATCGCCGGCGAAGTTCATCCGGAAATTCTTGAGCGGTTTGGGTTGACTGTGCCGGTGGTATTAGCCGAAATTGATATTACATATTTGGTTAGCCTATAAAATTGGTTGTTGGTTTTTAGTTCTTTGTTGAAAAACCAAAACTATAAACTCCAAACCCCAAACTAAAAAGGTAAATTCGGGCATTCATTGTCCATTTGATTCCCATTCCAATTCAACATTAAAAACTCTTCTCGTTGCTAAATTGGACAGAGATTATCTTTTTACATTTCTTGTCAAATCAGATTCCAAGGTGCTTCTTAGCCCTCTTTTTGGTTCTGAACTTAGAATTACAGGGAAAGGGACTCTTGAAAACCTAATTAGACCACTTACTCCAACCGTCCCTGTAAATGATTTTCCTTTTCAACTTAAATCAAATTTTAACATCAAAATTGACAATAAACCCAGAATTGAGGCAACGAATGATACTACCACCCTAGTGCTGGAGGGGACAGCCCCCCAGGCAAAACTGTCTTCAAATTAAGTTATTTAATTACGAAACTTAACTCAATTTTAGCCATCAGAATTTTGTGTATATATAAA
>JBDRUH010000021.1:0-22062 GCA_039801225.1 Caldifarciminota bacterium | reverse complement strand
GCCGTTGGCTCAGTCGGAATGACCGAAACCGAAGAAGCTCGGAAAGACGGAGCCGAGGGGGTTGTCCGGGAAAAGCCCTTATGTTCTTCTGCGTTCTTTTAACTTTGCTTAAAACTACAACTGCTGCCGCAGTTGGTTATTATGATGGTCCAGGAAGTTCGGTCTTAGCACTATTAAAGGCGGGTCAAGGCGCCCGACCAACAGCGATGGGTGAATCAAACATTGGTCTTGCCGATGATGCTGCAACAGTATACTGGAACCCGGCTGGTCTGGGCAAAATGTCCGACTATCACTTTTCCTTCACCCATAGTTCCTTCTTTTCTGATATCAATGATGAACTCATCCACTCCGTCCTGCCCTTTAAACAAGGTGCGTTCGGTCTGGGTCTTGTCTATTCTGGCACCTCCGGCATTGAATTTTATGATGAATTCAACAATCCCGGTGATACTTTTGCCACATATGATGGGGTTCTTACGCTCGGCTATGGCGCTCCTGTTGCTGCCAATTATTACTTAGGCGGTGCGGTCAAAGCCTGTTATGAAAATCTCCTTCTGAGTAAAGGTTTTGGTGGTGCATTGGATTTGGGGTTTTGGGGACGACCTTTGCCATTTTTAGGGATAGGTGCTGTGATCAGAAATCTGGGTTTGATGCGCTATAACTCCACTTCTGAATATCCGCCCGGTGAAATCGGTATCGGCATCTCTTATACCGGTGAACTTCCAATACCATCATTCCAGAGAGACTTTAAGGTGGTGCTTGATGGCATACTACCCTTTGACAGCAAGTTAAACCTGAGGTTCGGTATTGAATACCTACCGGTGAGCGAACTCGCCCTCCGATTTGGTTATCGCAGTGGACCAGCAGATCTAAGCGATGCCGGTCTTGCCAACGGTATTACCGCTGGGGTAGGAGTTAACTTAGGCAAGTTTGCCTTAGACTACTCCCTCTCCCCTTATGGCAAACTTGGTTTTGCCCATCGGCTCAGTTTGTCTCTCAAACTTCTCCGTAAAGGTTTAGGCAGTTTAAGACTCCGGGTGATTGATGCCGAAACCCGCCGACCTCTTTGGGCTCAAGTAACTCTCTCGGGAATAAAGGACTTCAAGGGTGAAACTGATAAGAGTGGTGAGTTACTGCAAAAGGGACTATTGCCCGGTCAGTTAGTAATTTATACCTACAGCCCTGGCTACAATTCCCGCACCGACACAATGAGAATCTTGGGTGACCGAGAACAGTCCGCCGTTATCGCATTAGAGCGGGTGAAATACAGCACCCTCCTTGGAACAATATATGACGCGGCAACCAATAAACCCATTTCTGGAAATATAACCTATCAGGGACCGGCGTTCGGGAAAGAGGTCGCCGATTCAGTCTCTGGGACCTTTGTGATAAGAAGCCTTCCTTCAGGTAAATACACCCTTAATGTTCAAGGTCCAGAAGGTTACATTCCCCAGAGCTGCACATTAACCCTTGAACCGGGAAAAATTGTCCGCCGCGACTTCTATCTCGTAAAACCAAAAGAGACGATAATCCTTGAAGGTGTGAACTTTGAAACTGGTAAGGCGGACATATTGCCGAAATTTATTCCCATTCTAAACAAGGCGGGCAGAATTCTTCAGGAGAACCCAGGCATAGTTGTCGAACTTGCCGGTCACACCGACCCAAGGGAGATAAATACCGCTGAGTTTCCCTCCAACTGGGAACTCTCTCAGGCAAGGGCAGAGGCGGTGCGTAAGTTCTTGATAGAAAATTTCCAAATAGCGCCTGAAAGGCTTATCGCTCGGGGTTATGCCGACACCCAGCCCATTGCGCCAAACGACACTGAAGAAGGAATGGCAAAAAACCGCCGCACTGAATTTAGGATAATTGGAGAGTAGTTAGAACATTACTTGCGAAAATAAGCCTATCGGGATGGCAGGGTATAGACATTTATGAGTTGACCTCTTACGCGATAATGCCGTAAGTCGTTTCGGAAAGTTAGCCGCGGACGTTACCTTAGGACTTTTCTTTAGGATGTGCTGAGAGGTCCAGCTTTTCCGCTTACCCATCAGGATGACATTATTAGCCCCACTAACCTACTCTTCACTTCATTCCTTTCCTCAAAACCGCATCCTGGAGGTGTTGAAGCGCCATTTCTTGACCGGTAAGGAACTTTGCCACCTCCTCCTTTTGCCGGGCAAGTTCCTGCTGGGTATGAACCAAGCGGGTGATATCAAAACCAATGTCTAAGATGCCGATCACCTCACCAGATGAGTTACACCAAGGCTGTTTGGTAAGTGCGAGCCAGACAGTTGTTTCACTCTTGGGGTCACCAAGGGCAAGTTCTAATGTAAAAGAAATACCTTGAGATAGAACCTGCCGGTCATGGGAGCCTAATAGCGCGGTAACCGTTGCCGGAAAAAGTTCGGCGTCGGTTTTGCCAACCACTTCTCCTGTAGCACCACCAAGTAGTTTCTGGGCAACCGCATTGGCGGCGATGTAACGGAGTGAGCGGTCTTTATAAGCAATGAGCACCATCGGGTTATTGATAACAGCATTAAGACGGGACTCGGCTTCTTGCCATGCCATCTCTATTCTCTTCCGGGCAGTAATGTTGCGGATAAGGGCAAATACTCCGGAATCAAATGGATAGGTGCTCAAAGCAAACCAACCGGCCATTCGCTCTCTCCCATCAGAATAAAATAACTCCTGATATTGCGGCTGGTGCTCAAGCATAGTCTTCCGGAATGGAGCGGCCATACCACTTTGCTCAAGTTCTGGATATATATCCCAGAGTTTCTTCCCCATCGCCTCTTTGCTACTTATCCGGGTCTCCTTCTCTGCCCCCTTACTCCAAGCGGTAACAACCCAATCATTATTGATAACCATAAAACCGTCATTCGGGCTTTGCAGAAGGGTAGTGATATCCGCCTCTTTTTTCTCAAGGCGTTCTTCAAGACGCTTCTGAAAAGTTATGTCAAGAATAAAAACCTCAAATGTTCGCCGACTGGCGAAGGTAACCGCCCTGCCGCGCATTTCCACCCAGCCAACCGCCCCGCTGGGTTTCTTCACAACCCGGAACTGATGTCCTTGAGGATACTCACCGGTTTTTCTTACTTCGGCTTCAACCGCTCGGACTTTAGTTATATCCTCAGGGTGAACTTGAGCAAAAAGGACCGAGTTATCGGTCATTACCGCTTCCCGGGAGACGCCCATAATTTCCTGAACCGAAGGGCTAATGGCGATAATGCGACCGTCATCAGCAAAACGAACGATGCAGATGTCCCGAGCCGATTCTAAAAGCGCCCGATACCTTTCCTCACTTTCCCGCAATGCCTGTTCCACCTTGCGTCGGGCAAACTCAACATCCCGGACATCGCCGCTTATCGCTGTGTCAGGGGTTTCCAAAATAGAATAAAGGGTAGAACTTTTGATTTCCTGAAGCGCCTCCTCAGTCTTTTTAAGTTCGGTCAGGTCCTCATAGACCACCGCCACCATCCTCACCGCGCCTTCGGCATCAAGCAAAGGAAAGGCGGTTGCCCGGAAACAGACCTTTTTACCCAATGTTTCCATAAGCCCTATCTCCCCCGGGTCATACCAAATAGGAGGTGTCTCTACCCGGGCACCGGCAAACACCCGTTTTAGTTGAGGTTCAAGAAGCCCGGTGCGCTTTAACCCCTTTTCTTCAAACAGATTAATACCCGGAGGTGGCACTTTACCCAAAAGGCGTTCCGCCGCTTTGTTGCTTTTGGTAAGGTTACCTTGATTGTCAAAGATTTCTATTGCGACCGGACTTGAATCAATTAAACTGTCAAAGATGGCTCGGGCACGCATCTCTGCCCTACGCCGTTCCGCTTCCTCAAATGCCGCCTGCTCCTCTAATAACCGGCGCGGGTCTGGACCTTTAGGAAAAATCATACCTCACTTTCTTTATTAAGCCGGCGGCCCGGGTTGAACGGGCGACCTGCGATTTACGAAACCGCTGCTCTACCAACTGAGCTACGCCGGCTTTCAGACTTAATATAGTCTATTTTATCCGTGCAACCCATACCGTCAATCACTGCAATAGCGAATCGCCGGGTTCGTCTTACGCGATTCAGGGACTTTGTACCATCGTCCAAAACCAAAGGCTAAATTTACACAAAAAAGCGTTATTTTGACTAATCTAATAAATTATATATAATGAATTAATTTTAAGAAAGATGAAACCTCTTTTTTTATTTTTATCTATAGATAGTTTAATAGCAGTTAAACTATAAACGCCAAGGAGGAAAAATATGAAAAACAAAGTAGCGCTCCTCACAGTAGTTTGCCTCTTGAGTCTGGCGACAGCGGCTGGATTGAAGCCAACTGTCAATGACGGAACTCAAAACGACATTATGAAAGGAAATGTCTCAGATGGGGTTAACAAAAATCTCCCCAGCCCAACTCAAGTGCTTCCTGGTGACCTAATCTGGTCCAATAAAAATTCTGCACCAGGTTCTGGTAGATATTGGTGTTCCGGCACCGGCGTGGTAAGGGATACGATATACTTCTGTGGTGGTAGAGATATGTTAGCAAACAGTTCGGTGCGCACAATTACCGCCTATGATATCCAGAACTCTACCTGGATTACTGCTGGTCTGCCAACTCTATTAACCCCGAGGCGCGCCGGCGCTGGTGGATTGATTGGCAACAAAATCTATGTTGCTGGTGGTAGAGACTCATCGCACAATACGCTTTACACCTGTGAAGAGATTGACCTTGACACTAAGACAGTAACCCAGATGGCAAATATGCCCGGCGCTGGGGTGTGGGCCTCTTGTGGTGCGGTAGCCGATGATAAACTTTATGTCATCGGGAGTGAGTATTATGAAGGAACCACCTATGAATATGATCCGGCGAGTAATATGTGGAGCACCCGGGCTTCAATTCCAGTTGGGCGGGGATGGGCAGCAGCGGTTGGCACTGGTGGTAAGGTTTATGTGACCGGTGGCAGTGATGCCAGTAGCAATACACTTCAGGACTGCTGGGAATATAACCCAACCGCCAACTCCTGGACTCAGAAGGCAAGTATGCCTGGACCAAGAATATATCACCGGATGGTCGCTTATCAGGATACTCTTCTCTATGTTTTAGGTGGTTCAATTGATGGGTCTTTATCCGCTGACAACATAGTCTATAAATACCATATTCCATCCAATACCTGGTCAACTGAGACGCATATGAACACAAGTCGGGGCTGGCATATGCCCAATGTTGTTGGTAACTCCATCTGGGTTGCGTATGGTTCTGATTGCTCTACCCCAACCTATCTAACAAATCTGGAAGAAGGTTTAATTCCCACCAGTGGCATAACCGAATTAAAGTTAGTTAGTGAAAAGGAACCTTCCCTCAGGATTGTCAACCCGGTCAAGAAACAGGCATTGCTGAATTTCTCTGTTCCTCAACCTGGCGAGGTTATGCTCGGCATTTACAATACAACTGGTGCACTGGTAAAAATGCTGATTAAGGAAAGGGTTCAGCCAGGAGAGTATTCAAAAACCTGGGACCGGCGTGATGCCAAAGGCAAACCGGTTGCCTGCGGGACCTATTTCTGCCGCTTGACAGTTAACGGCAGAGCGGTATCTGCCAAGGCAATATTGCTTCAGTAGCAGCTATTAAACACCACGGGGCTGCCCGAAAGCAGCCCCGTTTTTTACTCCAGCGGCAGGGCTCGAACCTGCGACCCTCCGGTTAACAGCCGGATGCTCTACCCATTGAGCTACGCTGGAAAGACATTTTAATAATAAATAAGTAGAGTCTTAAGTCAAGCATCCAGTTTCTGGAGTGGCAATCTTCGGGCAGTTTGCCACGCAACTTTTTTTGTTTATAATTTAATGATGGTGGAAAGGTTTAACGCCGCTACTCCATTAGCCGAGCGGATGCGACCCAAAACCCTTGATGAGATTGTCGGTCAAAGCCATTTATTGGCAAAAGATAAGCCCTTCCGGAAGATGCTGGAACGAGGCGAACTGCACTCAATGATTTTCTGGGGTCCCCCTGGTTCGGGCAAAACAACCCTTGCCCGAGTCATCGCCAACTACATTAAGGCGGAGTTCATTCCAATTTCCGCCGTAACAGCAGGTGTCAATGATATCCGCCGGGCGGTAAAAAAGGCAAAAGAAAACCGGCAACTCTTTGAGAAAAAGACCATTTTATTTATTGACGAAATTCACCGGTTTAACAAGGCGCAGCAGGATGCGCTTTTGCCCTATGTTGAATCCGGGTTATTAACCCTGATTGGCGCAACAACCGAAAACCCCTCATTTGAGGTAATCGCCCCGCTTCTTTCTCGCACCCGGGTTTATGTCTTAAACCAACTCAAACCCGAAGAGTTAAAAATCCTTATGCGCCGGGCACTTAGTGCCAAAGAGGGGCTGGCAGAACTAAAGCCTGAAATAGGTGAAGATGTTTTAGACTATTTCACGATTGTTGCTCAAGGAGATGCCCGGGTGGCGCTAACCGCCTTAGAGATTTCGGTCATATCGGCAGAGCCGACCAGAGAGGGCAAACGCCCGGTCATGCTGGAACTGGCGCAGGAGGTGGTGCAGAGGAAGTTTTTATTATACGACAAAGGCGGTGAGGAGCACTATAACCTGATTTCTGCCCTGCACAAATCATTAAGAGACTCCGACCCGGATGGGGCGCTTTACTGGCTTGCCCGGATGCTTGAAGCGGGTGAGGACCCGTTATATATTGCCCGGCGTCTGGTCCGGTTTGCCTCTGAAGACATCGGTCTGGCCAGCCCCAATGCCCTTTTAATCGCCAATGCCGCAAAAGATGCGGTTCATTTCATCGGTATGCCCGAAGGTAACACCGCATTAGCCCAAGCGGTCATCTACCTGGCTTTGGCACCAAAATCAAACGCGGTCTATAAGGCATATACCATGGCAAAACAGGACGCCTTAAATAGCCTGACTGAACCCGTTCCTTTGCATCTCCGTAACCCGGTCACCCCATTAATGGAGGGTTTGGGTTATGGTAAGGGCTACAAATATGCTCATGACTATCCTGATGCCCAAGTTGACCAGGAACACCTCCCCGAATCACTAAAAGGCAGAAAGTATTACTTCCCGACCGACCGCGGCTTTGAGGGTGAACTTAAAAAAAGGCAGAAGCCGAAAAAGTAACACCTACTCCTTCACAATCAGCACCTTGTGGGTATTCTGATTATCCTTTCCTGTCTTAACAAAATAAACACCAGCGCTAACCTGCCTTCCCCAAAGGTCTCTGCCATTCCAGACTTTGATGCCACTTTCCGTTAAATTCCTCACCAGTCTGCCCTGTGCATCATAAATTCGCACCGGCTTATTTAGCACTATGCGGAGCGGAGTTCCTATCCGGCAGGGGTTGGGAAAGACTACGCTACCGAGAGCTGGCTCCTCCGCCACCTCCTTAACCCCCAAAATTCTCTGCCAAACCTGTTCTGCCCACCAACAGCGCCGAACTAGTTCGGTGGTATCCCGTTCATCTGGCATCTGACCCAATTCACCATAGGGCGCAGCCAGCACCGCATACCAGAATGTCAATACCGCCTCCGGCGGTAAGCCAAATGGACCGGTGGCAAATAGCGCCCGTTTATCACCCGGACCAGGGTCAATTGAATCGTAGGGCTCATACTCACCAGTCTGATAGTTATAGCCTTTTAGCGTCAGGTATTGTTCTGGGTCGGTCATTGGATCAATCTCAATGGTGAACTGTTTGAAAGCGGTAAGCCCGAGATTATTAGGAGCATATAAAAGCCGCAGGGCAACTGCACCCGGAGTTCCTGAATCCCAGGTTGAGCCGGGTGGTTCAATATTGTCATAGTCATAGAAGAAGCCGGCATTTTTCACCCAGAAGGTGTCACCTCCTACGACAAACATCTTATTAAGAATCAAACCGCACATATCGTCCAAAGAACTGCCAATGTCCGCATCAACTACCACCCCGAAGTAAAGCCCGTTTAAATGATTGCCCGAGGCGTTGGCAAGTTCATATTTTAATAAAAACAGGTCCTGAGCGATAGAATCGGAATACCCGTAAACTGTAAGGTAGATGTCAATACCGAGTGGTCTGCCCGGAGGGTTGTGACAGTCCGGGTTGGAGTCGCCAAAGCAGCTCCACATATCCATCTCGGAGACCGCACTCTGGGGCGCCATGGGAAAACGGGAGATTGGTGGTGGCCAGTCATCTGGATATTTATATACCCGGTCAAGCGAATCGGCACTGCCTTCTCGCCAGTATCGGCAAAGGGTGGGGAAAAACTCGGTTTGGGCAGAGTTCGGGTTATAGCCAACCGTGACCAGCGTCTCCGAATCAACAGTCGCGCCAACCCAAAGCCCGGCACCGAAAAGGTAAAAGTTTTTCAACGGGTGAGGCCAGGAGGCGCCCGGAACGCCAGAACCGCTCGTCGGGTCAAATCCCCAGCGGCCATCATTTATAAACGCACAACGCCAGTGGTTCAGGTCAAACCACTTTATATCATAGACGCCGAAACAGATTACCGGCACCAAGAGCAAAAAAAGCCTTTTCATAGAAAAATCCTCCTGTAAACCCTATCTCTTTTAAAAGGCGCTTACTCCGCGGACAATCGTAAGCGCAACCTGCCTTTTTCATCAAACAGCCCAAGTCCTAAACCTGACCAGAAGAGACGCACCTTACCCTTCTCATCATAAATTTTCAAACCCGAAGCAGACCAGCGCACCTGCGGCTTCTCATTTCCGTCATAAATTTCTATTCCGGTTGCCGACATCCGCAGCCGAGTTCTACCCTTCTCATCATAAACCTCAAGCCCAGAACCCCCCTTGTCTTCATCTAAAGCGACACACCCGTCACCATCACTGTCGTAGAGAATGATATCTGGTTCCTTCTCATCCGCTGCTATCTCAGCACGCACCTTACCTACCTCATCCTCAATTACAACTCGCCGGGTCTGCACTACTTTAACTTTATCTGACCTATTGGCTGCTTGTTTGGTTGTAACATCATTTGTCCCTGCCAGAACCATAAAGGTTCCTACTATTGGCAGGAGAAAGACCCTATCCAGCCTTTTCATAATAAACCTCCTTTTTATATTGGTATATTATAAGCCACATCCCAATTTTTGTCAATTGCGGGGTATGCATTTTATTCAGACAGGACACAGGTAATATCTACACTTTTGGAGGTAAAATGTTCATCTGAGAGTTGTTGGTTTTTAGTTTTAAGGTCTTAGTTGAGACCCCCAAACTATGAACTCCAAACTATGAAATAAAAAGATGACAGGGGGATTCCTCCACTCGCTTACGCTCGGTCGGAATGACAGGAGGGTGAGGGAGTTTGACAGGAGAGGTAACGGTTAAGGGGCGAGCCCGGGGCATAACCAAGAATTTTTGTATCATCATTATAAACTTTTTGAATTCAATAACTTAATTGGAAGTTAATTTGTGCATTGTTGTGCACATATGCACGAATGATGATAAGATTTGGACAATTGGGAATGATGGGGGTAGGGCACTTCGTTTCCTCGCTCCGCTCGTAAAGATGCATTACGAGCCTCCACCCCGTCATTGCGAGCGGAGCGAAGCAATCCCCTTGCATCGGCACGGGGCAGCCCTTCAGGTTTGCTTTCCGGTTTGCAAGGCTAAAGCCTTCCCCTACTCTTTCTTAACGCCGCGCCACTATCATCATTCGGGTTGTCCGCGCTCCTACAGGCAGAAAACTACCGTGATGATAAAAGTGGCATTCAGTAAAGCCTGCCGCGGTTAGCGCCCGACGAACCTCATCGGCAGTGTAAGCGCGCTCCTCATGAATTTCTTCAAAACTTTCCCCAAAAGTGCCATCCGGCAACTTCTCTTTAAATAAGAGATGTAAAGTTGAAACACGCGTCTCCGGGTCAAATCGGTTCTGCCAGACAGAGGTTATCTCTGGAGTATCCCGATTCATCGTTCTTGTTCCCCAGAACTCGGCCAGTCCGTAAACCGTATTCATATCAAAGGCAAAAATCCCGTCCGGAATCAGTGCCTGATAGACACAACTAAAACAACGGCGCAGGTCCTCTTCAGTAAGGAGGTAGTTGATACTGTCGTATAAGGAAATTGCCGCATCAACCGGCTCGGGCAGGGTAAAATTTCTGATGTCGGCACAGATAACCTCAATCGGCAGACCTTTTCTCTTTTCTAAAAGCACCTCCAGCATCTCCCTTGACCGGTCAACGCCGATCAGGTGGTAACCCTTTTTCGCTAAAATTATTGTCGGGATTCCGGTTCCGCAGGCAACATCCAAAATTCTTTTCGGTGCCACCCGAAACCGTTTGAAGATTCTTTCCACATAATTGACCCATCCCGGGTAATCAACATACTTGGTCATAAATTGGTCGTAATGCCGGGCAAAACGGGAAAATGGTGCTGCCATTTCTTAATCTAAAATATAAAATGGATTATCAGTGGTGTAAATAGATGCCTTTGACCTCCGCTTCCCTACTGATAATATTACCTATGCGCCTATTTTTACTCTTGTTTCTTGTTAACTCTCTTATTGCCACCTCCTGGCCGATACCGCCAGCAGACCAAGTTCATCCCATAGGCAACAATTGGGGTGAATACCAAGATTACGGCGGTGGACCTTATTTCCACAATGGCATTGACATCCTCACCCCGGATACCAGTGGTGTTGAGGTTCGGGCTGTCGCACCTGGTTGGGTCAAGGCTTGGGGAACCATCCAGGCGGACCTTCACTACCGGATTGCAGTCTGCGATTCACCTTTAACCTATACCGACAGGGCTGAAGGCTGGCTCTATGCCCATATTGACCCTTATCGCTGGCATAAGAACTTAGGCGAGGAGGTCTCGGAGGGTGAAGTGATTGGTTATCTCGTAAAATGGACCGATGAGGCTACCTTTGACCATCTTCACTTTGCCCGAATTTCTGACACCGGTGCCACCTGGCAACGCTTTCCCGCTCCGACCTGGTGGTTTATCCAGAACCCATTGACCCTAATTCAGCCCAACACCGACTTAACACCACCAGTTTTTGAAAATGCCCGGTTTAACTTTCGCTTTGCCTTTTGCGAAAACAATCGGAACAACCGCTACCTCAATCCTGAATCGCTAATTGGCGATGTGGACATTATTGTTAAGGTATATGACAAGACTGGAATTTCCACAGGAAACCAGGTCTGGGACAAACTCGCCCCCTATCAGATTGAGTTTACAATCCGGCGTGCCGACGGAATGGTAATAATTCCTTGGACTCTCTCGGTTCAATTTTCCAATCGGCTGGAAGGTTCTCTCGTCCAGGTGGTGTATAAAGATGACAGAACCTGTAACTCCCGCGGCGACTATGAAAACCGTGATTACTACTTCATAATTACCAACACCGATGGCGACTCAATCATTGAACTCTCGGATACCACCGGAAAATGGGCAACCGCTTTGTGTGACGATGGCGATTACTGGGTGGTTGTTCGTGCCTTGGATGTGTATGGTAATAGCACCTTAGACTCAATGCTTGTTTCCACCCGCAATGGCGTTGGAATTGAACAACTAACCAACCACTATCTAAAAAAGCCCTTTGACCTTGCGCCTCTCATCGGCAAAAACGGACGCCAAATCTCTTTTACCCTCCTCCAGCCAGCAAAGGTTGAACTCCGGCTCATTGACCCCCTCGGTAGAATAATTGATAAAGTCTGCTCCGGTGAACTTCCTGCCGGCGAGCACCGCTTTTACCTTAAACAACTGCCAGCCGGTGTGTATACTTTGGAACTGATTGCCGGTAATAGAAGATGGCATAAAAAAGCCGTTTTCGTCAAATAACGCACTGAATTACCGATAGTTAGTCTTTGAGATGAAAAACTGAGAACCCTTTTTAATTCTTATTAGTCTAATGAATTACGGAGGCACGGAGGTCCGGTCCAATAAAAAGGCTCAGTCAAAAATATAGCCGCCTGACTGGGCCTCTCGTGACCCCCTGATTTGTTATTTCCCAACTCCAAAATTGATAATAACCGAAATCCTACCTGCTCTATCTTCTCGCCATCGCCTTCACCAACAATTCAGCAAGAACCTTTGCGTTTTCAATCGGATTAAGGTCTTTATCCTCTTTTACCCTACCTTTTCCACCAACGCCGAAGTAAGGATAAGATTTCATAGTGATAGGATTCATCCTGAGGCATAAAGCAAAATTGAAAAGATGCTCTAATACTGGGCGCGGGTCATCGCCACCGCAAACCGCAATAAGAGCACAGGGCTTATTGTTTAAAGGATGGGGTTCTTTAAATCCCCGCATCTCATAAAAATAGGCTAGGCAAACCAGGCGCTCCATAAAGGCGGTCAATCGTGAGGGTATATTGAAATATAGTGGCGAACCAATTACCAGGGCATCGCTTGCTTTTATTTTATCAAAAACAGTTGACAAATCGTCTTTTATAACACACCGGTAAGGCTTTTTTGAGCATAAATTATAGCAAGCGCGACAGGATTCAATATTCAATTCGGCAATCTGGATAACTTCTGATTCAATATCAGCGTTAATCTTTTCTGCCGATTTCAATACCGTTTCTACCAATAGATTGGTGTTTCCTTTCTTCCTCATTGAACCGACCAACCCTATTATCTTCATATCACCACCTCCTAAATGGGCATCTTAATATTTCATCTAACTACCTCGGGAAAAGACAATTCGCCGAAGGCAATTTTGGGCATAGAGTGGCAAAATTTTATCAAGTAACATACCAAACATTGCAAAATAACTTATTACAAAATCTTCTATTGTCAATATTTATTGGTAAGGAAGCAAAATTATAATTTACATCAATTTAAATAAAAGGAACACAAGTAAGTTATTTGAGTAAACCGGTTATTGACTTTAACTTCTCTTGCCCTAAAATTGAATCGTCGGCCGAAGTGGCGGAACTGGCAGACGCAGCGGACTCAAAATCCGCCGCTCAGCGATGGGCTTGTGGGTTCAACTCCCACCTTCGGCATATTATTATTATGATGATAAACATATTTACTCTTTTCTTATTAGCCAGCCTTTCCGAACCAATTGAATCGCGCATCTTTGAGTTCCAACTGAAAAACGGTCTTGAGGTAATCGGCTATATTGATTCATCGGCACCGGTGGTGTCAGTCAATGTTTACTACCGGGTCGGTTCTTATGATGAACAGCCCGGATATACTGGTATCTCCCATATGCTTGAGCATATGAGTTTCAAGCACACCGACATCTATAAACCGGGGGATTTTGACCGGATTTTAGACTCGGTTGGTGCATTTAACAACGGCTTCACCTCAACCTATTACACCGGCTATTATGAGGAGATTGCCAAAGACCGCTGGGAACTGGCGCTGAAACTTGAGGCGGCAAGAATGGCCAGGTGTGTCTTTCCCGATTCGGAGTTTGAGAGTGAACATCAGGTTGTTGCCGAGGAACGAAGGCTCTGGGACAACCGCCCGACCGCCGCACTCTGGGAGCAGTTTGAAGCAATTGCCAATCTTGTCCATCCCCATCGCAATCCGACCATTGGCTGGTCTTGGGATGTAACAAGCTTTACTGTAGAAAAGGTCCGGGATTGGTATCGTCGTTATTACAATCCGGCAAATGCGCTGCTGGTAATTGCCGGCGACATAAGACCGGATGAAGTGAAGGCAAAGGTGGAAAAGTATTTTGGCCGAATCAAGGGCAAACCGGTAAAAAGGGCTGACTACTATAATATTGAACCCGAACTTGCCGGTGAACGCCGTGTAACAGTGCGGAAAAGGGTCTCAGTCCCGACATTGCTCATCGGTTTTCCCACCCCAGGAGTTCAAGACTCCCTTTATATCATCGGTGATGTTGCTGCCAGCATCCTTGGCTCCGGTCGCAACTCCCGGCTCTATCGCATCCTGGTGCTTGACTCCGCTCTGGCTACATCAGTCTCGGTCTGGAATTCGGTGGAGAAAGACCCGGGGCTTTTGTATTTTATGATTACCCCCAAGTCAGAAACGCTCATTCCAAAGATAGAAGAGATTATCTATCAGGAACTAAATAGGATGAAAACCGCACCGGTAACCGAGCAGGAACTGACCCGAGTGAAAAATCAGGTCCTTGCCGAATATATATTTGATAGAGACGATGTCTCGGGCATCGCCTATCTCTTGGCAACATCTCACATCACTCTTGGCAACTGGCGGGCTTTTATTGACCGGATGGCAACGATTGAGAAAGCGACACCAGAACAGGTCCAACAATTCCTAAAAAAATATTTAACCGAAAGACACCGCACTGTCGGAATACTTCTGCCGGAGAAATAAGGAGCAAAGATGAAAAACAATTTTGCATTTTGTCTCCTGAATTTTGCATTCTGCATCCTGATACCGAGTAACTCTCTGTGTTCCCTGCCCCTTTTCCGGGACTCGCTTGACAGCGGTTTAATCATCCTCACCTATGAGGACCACCGCTTACCAATGGTTGACATCTCATTTGTCTGTCGCTCCGGGGCTGCTTTTGACCCGGTTGAAAAAGCCGGTGTTGCCAGCCTCTGTGCCCAGATGCTTTTGCGCGGGACAAAAAATCTCTCTGCCGATTCTATTACCACCATTCTTGACTTCCTGGGCGCCCGCTACTATTCCGGTGCCGATTTTGACCACTCTTATCTCAACCTCCGCCTTTTGGTCAAGGATTTTAATACCGGTCTGGGCATAATTGCCGACATAGTGCGCAACCCGGCGTTTGCCCAACAGGAGTTTGAGCGTGCCCGTGAAGAGGCGCTGATGTCCAGCCGGCGTTCTTATGACCATCCCAATGCGGTTGTTTCTATGGAATTTGACCGACTCCTATTCGGCGGTCATCGTTACGCCCTGCCGGTACGGGGTGATACCAACACTATTCCGCAAATCACCATTGAAGACCTGCGCCAGTTTCACCAAAAGCATTTCGTGCCGAATAACTGTTTTATTGTCGTTGTCGGTGACATTGACCACCAACAGGTCAAGAATGAAATTGCCCAAATTTTCGCCCGCTGGTTACCTGAACCAGTTCCTTTGGCGGTCGCCCCTGAACCTGATTTACCGGAAAGAACCCAGGTGAAACTTATCACCCGTCCGGATATGAATCAGACCTACATTCATTTTGGACATCCTGGCATCTCGGCGTTAGATTCTGACCTTATACCGATTCGGTTGATGTCCTATATCCTTGGCGGTCCGCCCTTATCATCAAGGATGGGTCTGGCGGTCAGGGAGTATGGCGGACTTGCCTATGATGTCCGGTGCTGGTTTGACCGCCGGCTATTAACCGGGGCTTTCCGCGCTACAGTTCAGACCGCTAAACCCAGCGAGGCGATAAATAAGATGTTTGCTGAAATCAGCAAAATGTCCGAAAACGGCGCAACACCCCAGGAACTATTAAAGGCGCATAACTACTTCACCGGCAGTTTCCCCTTAACCTACAGTTCCAACCAGGGCAAACTGGAACAAATAACCAATCAGGAACTATACCGTTATGGTATTGACTGGCTGGAGACCTTTCCCGAAAAGGTAAAGGCTACAACAATTGAACAGGTGAATAGAGCGGCAAAGGAGCGCCTTAAACCCGACCGTTATATAATGGTGATAGTGGGCAATATTACTAAAGAAGAGCTCAATCTCACTAATGTAGAGTGGATTGAATAAAACTGTCTACACCATCGGGACCGGCACCCGAACAATTGAGCAATTCCTTTATTTACTTCAGACTAATAGTATCAAAAACCTGATTGATGTCCGTCGGTTTCCTACCAGTCGGTTTGAGCACTTTTGTCAAGAGAATCTTAAAAAACATCTCACCCTTGCCAAAATTGATTATTACTATCTTGGTTCGGAACTTGGTGGTTACCGGAAAGGTGGCTACAAAAATTACATCCTCGTTTTAGAATATCAGCGAGGAATTGACCGACTGGTGCAAATCTGCAATTTAGCACCAAGTGCAATTATGTGCGCCGAGACGCTTCCCTGGCGCTGCCACCGAAGGTTTATCAGTGCCACACTCAAACAAAAAAATTGGCAGGTCATCCACCTGATAGATCTAGGCAAAGTTATTAAGTCTTGATTTTACAATCAAATAAAAAGACACACCCCTTTATCTTAGTGGTTGAAATCGCTCTGAAAGGGAGCCTTTATTAAACTCGTTTCAGCCCGTAGGTCATTATGCGATGCTTGATTAAGAAATAGCCGGAGTTATATTTAGGTAATCCTATGAAGAGTCGAATGGTTCGTGCTGGCGGCAGGTCAATCGCACTTTTAATCCTGGCGGTGGTTGTCGCTGGGATTAGTGGGAGTATCGTCTCCTATTTTCTTTCCGGGCTTTTCCCTTCTGGACCGGTGCGGGACTTTTTCTTTAAGTCGGCTCAGGTGGGAGTCCCCATATTTACCATCAATCTCGGCTTTGCCACTTTTACCTTTGGATTCTCATTTTCTGTAACCACTTTTGCCGTAATTCTTATTGTTTTCGCCATTTATCTTTGGTACCGGTTTTAACAAAAGAGGGCAGCCCGAAAAAATGGGCTGCCCTCTTAAGATTTATAGACTCAGTGCTGAATGACGAGTTTCTGGGTCAAAGTGGTGGTGGCGGTCTTAAGTTTGAGGAAGTAAACACCCGCCGAAACCTTAACACCTTTATCAGTGAGACAGTTCCAGGTGATAGCATATCTGCCTGCAGGCATTGGACCATCAACCAAAGTCTTGACGAGTGTGCCGGTTATATCATAAACCTGAATCCGGACCGGATTTGAAGAAGGAAGGGCATAATTGATGGTAATATTTGTGGACGGGTTAGGGTTAGGATAGACCGAAAGCGCGGTAATGGTTGGCAGGGCGGTCTTTTCTGCCATAACACCTTCCCGGCGCGGGGTGGCGGTGGCGTATAAAGTTGCTCCTACAGTATCGGTGTGAGGACGGTACTCCCAGAACTCCCAGGTTGAAGAACCTTTCAGACAGAAAATCGCCGACTCGGTAGCAGCGAGGGCACTGCCTCTTTTTACCTTGCGCCGGAAACCGCTTATGGAAAACGGAATGTCCGTGCGCTGCAGCCAGGTATCAGTAACAACATCATACCGCCAGAACTCCTGAGTGTTACCGCCTTTGAGAACATACAGGTTGTTATTGAAGAAGGTTATGGCACCACCATCTTTCACCCGGCGATTGCTCCGTCCCAGTAAACTAATTGGGTCAAGGGGCGTGGCGCGCCATTCATTATGAACGGGTGAGTATTTCCATACCTCAGTGGTATTGGACCCTTTGAGTAGGTAAATAATGCTATCACCGTCATAGACCATATCGGTGCCGTGGCGACACCTCCTTTTCCGTTCAGCGCTAAAGGGAACATCAGGCAATCTTGTCCACTTGGCACTATCAATATCATAACGAAGGAAAATCAAAGAGTTTTTCCCAACCGCACAGTAGATCGCACCCTGACTCCCATAGGTAGGCACACAGGCAAGACAGGCACCCTTTTGGGGTAATCGCGGGGTGTTCTGAACATTGGGCTGAAGTGTCCAGGAATTGGTGGCGATGTCATAAGAATAGAAGTCAGCCTTTCCACCACCTTTTATCGCCCAGATGGTGCCCGAAGTGCCATGGAAGGGGTCAAAGGTAAGGTCACAGCCTTCCTTAGCTCTTCTGCCTGATGGCGCTGTAGGCATACTGGCAAGAGAGTCCCAGGTGCCGGTAGCGATATCGTAGGCGTAAAACTCATTGGTATTTGAACCTTTAAGGGCATAGAGCTTGTTGGTAGTGGAGGCATAAACCAGGGAGCCATTTTTTACCCTTCGGGCGGTAGGACCAAATGGAACATCCTGCCGCTGGACCCAGGGCGATGCGCCAAATGTCTTGGTGATTATATCGTTGCCGGGATTTACATCCTCGGTCATCACTACCGAGCAGGTGGCGGTAAATGTGCCCCTACTACACCAAGAGGTGGCAAAAGTGACGGTGGTTTCCGCGCCCGGTTTTATTCCGGTTATAAGGAGAGAATCAAGATAAAGAATTGAGTCGGGATCATTCGGCGGGGTAATCCGGAAATAGGTCATAATCGTATCGCCAATTGTGCCGTAATTCTGGACCTTCACTACTGGATTTATCGTTTCGGGGAAGATATTGGACTCGGGTTTAATAATTTCAAGGGCAGCAGCATCGCGGAACTCCCGATAAAGTTTAATCGCCCTTCCTGGTGTCAGCCGGTTTTGCGGGTCGTTGGTAGCCAGTGACATCGGCGGTAGGGAGTAGAGATAGTTGAGTCCGGCGTGACCTTCTTTGTTCTCTATTCCGACCGAGATGTTTTTCCCGTAGTCATAAGAAAGGTCGCCGGTTGTAACATCTTTATACTGAAAGAGAATACAGCCATTTTCCTTTAGGATTACCTCAAAGGTCAATAGGTCTTCTGGGGCAGTTCCTTTGCGGTTGACATCGCTCCAGATAACAACAAACTGGCGGTTGGGTTGGGTGCCAATCGTTTTGTAATAAACCTTGCCGGTAGAGCCCAAAACTAAGTCATCCCACCAGGGATAGATCCCGGCATTGGGTAAACTGTCAAAAGGCAGGCGATGCGGATTGGGCGCATTGGTATGAGGGTCAGAACCGAGCGAGAGCCAGCCGTTGGTGCAGACATAGCAGTCCTGGTAGGTGGTATCGGAAAATGGGAATTTGAAGCCAATCGGCACCCAGATATGGGCATCATCATCATTAACAAGGACAACAGAAAATCCCGTAGTATCAATCCAGGAGTAAACCGGACCGTCGGTTGTATCGGAGTCAATCCAGGCATAACCTGACGGGTTGCGACCGGTGAATACGCCCCTCTTAATATCACAACCGAATCTTTTGTCGTCATTCTCGGGGACATCATCCGGCGGCGGAGTTAAAATGGTGGTGTGGACAATGATTGAGCAGGGTTGAGAAACGAGCGGTGTCCAAGGCGCGAATTCCACCCGTAAGGTCTGCCCGGAGTCAAGGAGCGGAACATTCACCGTGTCGGAGAAAAGCAGGTTATTACTCGGGTCAATTACCGAGCAGACAACCGCAATATCTCTCAGGGTGGCAATGCCGAAGTTTTCAATATGGGCAACAAGCGGACAGGGGGCATCAAACGGTCGCTGGATAAATTCGTATAATGGCTGTTCAATAAATGTCACCCGTGCATCAGAAATCGCTAACTGCACGGTGTCGTAGTTCACAAACGCCCGAATCATTAAATCACCGGGTGGGGTATCGGGTAAGAAAGTGCCGTCAGGATAATAACACCAGTAGACGTCCGGGTTATTAAGTTGATTGTCCATTCCTAACTGAGGACATTCCGGTGGTTCACCAACCTGCAGATAGAAGACATAAAAGTCTCCAGAAACGATGATCTGCTCACCGGTGTCAGCAAGGAACACCGAATTCCAGCCGGAAGAAAGAGGCGGAGAGTAAAGAACCGGTGTTTTGAAAATAAATGGACCGGGGACGCCGCCATTGTCCCGGGAAATGGCAAGTTGATACCGGCAATGTGAGGCAGCGGCAGGAGAGGCGAGATAAACCTTCAGTGATTCAATGTAAACCGGCTGAGAGACCGAAAACTTCACCCCCCAGCCACAATGCCCAACTGGCCAACTGCGAAATCGCGTCGCTGACCCATCGTCATTAAACAGTTCCTCAACATAAGAGACAATGAAGTCTCGGGAAAGGGTGTCATTAGACCGGTCATAATCGGGGTCATTGTCACACCAGAATTTTATTGAATAACGCCCAACGGTAAGCGGATAGGAAATTGAGTCAAAGAAAACCACCTCCTCGCCACTAAAGCCAAAGAGGGTGTCAATCGTGTCGTTCCATATTTGCAGGGAATGACCCAGACTGTCCATAAGTTCGCAGAAGACCGGTATATCATACTGGTCAGTTAAACCAACATTGGCAAAATTGGCGTGAGGGACGAAGTCACCGGGCAATTCATAATACTTCGGTCGGACTATCTCCTTACAGGATATATCATAAGAGGGGATAGAGTCACCGGTTACAATTACATCATCAAAAAACCAGTGATTGATATACCAGAGGTCACCATCAAAAATCCAGGCAATTCGGACACTCTCCTCTCGGGCGGCAAGGGAGAGATTTAGCGACTCCAAAACTCCTGGTCCAACATTCTGACCATGGTAGTCCCGCAATACATAGGGGAATGTGGCACCGCCATCAATTGAGTAGCGAATCTGGGCGGTATAAGGTTGAAAGAGTTTATGGGAAAAGTAGGTGCTGCAGGTAAGAACAACATTGCGATGGCGACTGCAGTTGATAACCGGCGAAATAAATATATCAGGTGAATTGTTGGGATAAAGTTGCCACCAGATGGCGGCATAAGGTGTGGGGTGGTTGTTCCAAGGAGCGGCATTTGCCCCATTCTGGTGCCAGTCGGCATAACTCTGCGGGTTGAGCGTGTCGTAGATAATTTCCCATCCTAATGGTGGATTATTCTGACTCCAAGGTGGGTCAAATGTCTCAAAAAGCAAGACATCGGCGAAGGCAAAGGCGAGTAGGGCTACTATACCAAAAACGAACTTTTTCATCATAGCCTCCTTTTAAATTTTCACTTTTCCTTTTTCGCCCACTTGTCGTGAGCAACTAAAAATAAAATCGCTATCAGCACCAACTCGGCTGATAATCCTACTGGTTTGATTATAACGAAGTTTTCCTTCTTTGTCAAGATAATTCATTCAAAAATTACCGAAAATATTTTATAGAAAAAGCATTGATTTGCCGCCATCCTAAATAAGCTCAAGACAAGTGCCTTACACCGAAGAAACTGTATTTCTTATGGCTTATAGTTCTGAAACCTCTTTAAACTCAATCCCCAATTTTGTCAGTTCACTAAGGACCGGTTGATAGATTTCCTTTCTAACCGGAATCTGAACACCGGTGAGTCTAATTTTCCCTTCAAGAATCATTTTTACCGCAATCGCCGCAGGAAGACTCACCGTTCTTGCCATTGCCGAGTCTCCACCCGGCATACCGAAATCAACCAGCGTGGCAGATATTTTCTCCTTTTTATCTCCCGGATACTCCACCTCAAACTGATGGTTCAGGACAATCATATCCCTTTCCCCGGGTTTATAGGACATCTTCTCCACCATCGCCTTAGCCAGGATGTCTATGTCTGAGCCTCTTTCCAGACCGATTGGCTTGTCCGCAAAAAGCCCCAGCCATTCCAGCCGTTTTATTATCGGATGCTCAACAGGCAACCCCAATTTCCTCGCCACCGCCGATTTAACATCCCCCTCTTCTGCCACCAACCCCCTTAACCATTGGGCATAGGTTAAGCCGAAGATGCCTTCTCTCACCCGGTCATCCTTTATCAACCCCAGTTCGCTTATCGCCTTCATCGTCTCGCACCAGCCCGGGTAGCGCAGGGTTGCCCTGATCATTGTTCTGATGCCACTTAGTCCGTATAAGTCTATATATGGAAGAGAGTTGCGATTCGGATAGGCTTCAAACTCACCGATACCCGGAATCCCCAATCTCCAGAAAGAGGCGAATAAGTTTGTGCTCGGAATGACCACCTCTTTGCCATCTTTTAAAAAACGCGCCTCGTTTCTGCCCGCCATAAGAACGCCCCTTGGACTCCAGGAAAACTTATAACCAAATGGGTTGTCATTTGCCTCTGGCGCCGGCAGACCACCGCAGGAGGAGATAAAACTCGTAACTCTTCCTCCCTGATCATTCACCCGGTCAATTATCGCCATTGCCGACATATGGTCAATTCCCGGGTCAAGACCAATCTCATTTAAGAAAAGGACGCCCGCCGACTTCGCCGCCTCATTCAGCGCTCTCATCCCATCGCTCACATAAGATGTGGTTACCAGATGCCTTTTGAGTTCAACGCAATGCCGGGCAACAGCAATGTGATATATGTAAGGAAGAAGACTCACAACCACATCCGCATCAGCAACCAGACGATGTAAGGCGGCTTCATCCTCAACTAAGAGCGCCACCGCTTTACCTCGGGGCGCGCCTTCAAGAAGTTCCTGTGCCCTTTTCACTGTCCGAGTTGCCACCGTTACCTCAACTTCTGGCAGACTCAAAAGATAACGCACCATCGGTCTTGAAACCAGACCGGCACCAA
>JBDRUH010000020.1:0-24097 GCA_039801225.1 Caldifarciminota bacterium | reverse complement strand
CCGCTTCATTTTCTTTTTCATAATCCTACAATAACTACAACATTAATTATGTCAAGTTCACCATTTTTATTGTCACGAGAGAGGCTTTTGGGCAACTTAGAGAAAGATTTCTTGACTACACTGCCCTTACCCCGGAATTAACAAAAAATTAGTCAATCAGCAAGAATTTCTTCTGCTTGCTTTTTGGAAAAATGCCGGGTGAAAGTAGTATTTAGTCTTACTTAGGTAGCAATATAACCGTCTCGGCGGAGGCAGAGGTTTAAACCTCTGCCTCCGCGGTTAAACTAACAATTAACCTTAATGTCTGAGGACGATTTTGCTGTTGCGCTCGTAATCACCAGCACTAAATCGGCAGAAGTAGACACCATTGGCAACAGTTCTGCTGGAAAAATCCTTTCCATCCCATAGAACAGAATACCTTCCTGGCTTCTGGGTTGAACTTACTAACTGCCTCACCACTCTCCCGGTTATATCACAAATCTCGATAAGCGTATGACATTCAGCGTTGAGGGTATATCGGATTTGGGTTACACGAGAAAAAGGGTTGGGCATTGGTGGGTAGAGCTTTGTTTCTTTAACCGCATTTGTTTCCCAGAAGAATTTCCCTCTCTCCTGTATTCCGGTAGTAACTTCAGGAACCCAGAATCCAATGTAAGCCATAATGTTTTCGTCCGAGACAATTCCGGTAGCAGTTTGACCCACAGTTGCGAGACAACGGTAAGCACCAGACATTTCACAACTACCGCTACTAATCACCTGCCAATCGCACCGATAGGTTTGAGCAGCGAGTAGGGATGAAAAGGCTAAAACCGCACAGCAGATTTTAAGGTAGGAGCCGAGATGAATTTTCATTGCTCCTCCTTATCTTGCGAACTCTTGCTGCATTATTTTCTTCAGCGCTTCATAACGCTCTTTGCCTGCTGTAGTGCGGAAGTTTAAACCCTCTGCCTTACCTTCACGCTCAAGTTGCTCCATACAACCGGCGAGGAACTCGTCATCCAGCACCCTACCACGAAGTTCACTATTCTTGATTTGCTCAACCGGCATCAATCGCCTGATTGCTTCTGCAGCAACATCCTGACGTTCTCCCATGGCAGTCCAATAAACCTTGGTTCCGGGTGGTCCTGCAACAACAAAACGGTTACCATTAATGTCCTCAGCAAGATAGACATTAGCAGTGCCCACACCGGTAAGCTGGACCATTGGATTGCGATTTAAGGCACTAAAGTAATCTGGCAGCTGGACTTCTGCACGACCGTTAGCACCAATTACCACTGAACCGTAGTAAAGATTAGGCATCTGAGGAGATTCCACAAAGTAATGATTAAGGATTTTGTTGTACGGGTCAAGCGGATGGTCAATTGTGAAAGAACCGCCGGCTTTTGACAGCGTGCCACAACGCAACTGGTTGGATGCGGTAGCGGTTTGACCATTAAAGGCAGCAGAATTATTGTAACCATAAGGAACCTTAGAATAGGAGTTTGTGGCAAAAGCATAGTAACCAACTACAGTATCTCTAATGCCGGCAACAATCCCTGAGTACGGACCATTGGCATGATTATACATTCCGCCGGTTACCACACCATAATTTGCACTTGCGGTATTAAAGGAACCACCGCCAACCGTAGTATATTGACCAGAGGCTACATTACGAAATCCGCCCGAGACTGTAGAATGGGTACCACTGGCGGTGTTGTCTCCACCACCGCCAACCGTTGCCGCATAGCCAGTTGCATCATGAAACCATCCACCACCAATAGTAGCATTTTCACCAGTAGCCTTGTTATATTTACCACCAGCTATGGTAGAGCCAACCCCAGTGGCAAAGTTACTATCACCTCCGGCAACTGTAGCATAAGTCTTTGTTGCCGCGTTATAGTATCCGCCCCCAACAGTGCAATATCCCTCATTAAGGTCAAGTGTACCTGTCTGGCTATTGTTACCAAGGTTTATGTGAGTATGGCGCATGTTGCCGTAAATGGTATTTCCTGAACCACCCCGGGCGATGCCGAGTTGATGCACGGTAAAAAGAACGCTATCCGGTGTTCCTCTGACCCAATCACTATCATTATCACTCTGGAACATAGCAACATAGTTTGCCGTATCCGCTCTTTTGGCAAAATAAGCATAGGGAGCGCTGAGAATCCTTAGCCTTGGGCTCAATTCCGGTTCACCGCCAACCTGCAGGCTGAGATAGGAATTGCCGTCATCAGGAATGAATGGTATCGGATTAACTGTTCCTAAGAGCGCAAAAAACAAGCCTCGCTTCACCGTCACTGTTTGAGTTTCACTCCAATAGGATTCACCATCGTTTTCCTGCCTGTAAAGCCTGAATGTAACCTGATAGTTTCCGTCGGGAACAATCGTGCCATCTTGATTAGTAAGTCTGCCCGCAAAGGAAAACATCGGACCTACGGAAGCACTGTTTTTTGTCGAACTCGCATTTATGCTTTGTGAAGGAATAGTTGGCGCTTCGTTTGCTGCCCATCCTATACATGAGACCAGCATCAGTATCGCTATTACACTTTTCATACAATCCTCCTTTTTGGTTTAAAAACTATTTTAACTTAACACTCCCCCTCACATCATATCTGAGGAGGATTTCATTATATAGGTGTATTATACCTAAATTAATCCCTATGTCAAGTTTTGCCTAAGTCAAGCGACATTCCCGGAAACCGGTATCCGTTTTCCTTCATCTGTCGCACGGTCAACAGTCAGGACCATAAATTGATTCGCACCTTTTGCTATATAGTTCTGAGTTTGTAGTTGGCAACCACCCGGGTGGAAAATGCCAATGAGTAATTGATTGGTTAAGATAAAGGTAATTCTGAGAGTGAACTATAAGGATTTTCTTTAAAATTACTTAGCCAATTATGGACGGAAGCAAAATCGGCGCGATTTAATAAATTCCCGACAAAATTATCGGAGAAGCACTCTAAAGAACTATGAGCAAGGCAATTTCGGGGCTAACCTAAATTTTAACTTAAAAGGTAATTTGTGGGGCTGCCTGGGGGCTGGGGTCTAAAATTATTATTCATTCCTATAACATTTTGAAAATTAAAGAGATAACCAATCAAAACCCTGTTGTAATTTTTCTACCTATAGGTAGAATTTTTCTGATGGCGAAAAAGTAGCATCTTCTTATAGAACGGACGATTGCGATAAGAAAAAGGGGACTAACTTTGAATACATCCACAATAAACGTGTCGTTTAAAAACATTTTATGAGGTAAGGTTGCACGTGGTTGACAAATTTGAAAATAAATATATATTAGTTACCATTATGGTAAAAATTGTTCGTAAACCGAGTTTTGAATTCAAAGGAGATTGTCGCCCAATTCGACCAGGGTTAAGCACCGCTGGGCACTCCTTTGGAGGCACGCACGGTAATCTGTTTCAAGCATGAAAAAAATAGGAAATCATGCTTTGAGAAAAAATCTATTAATTCTAAGGTATGATAAATGTTTTCTGCCCTAGTATTAAATGTTGAAATGAGGCATCTGTCATTAGGGAATTGCCTATGAAGGGTGTTGTCCTTGCCGGTGGTCTTGGCACCCGGATGTTGCCGGTTACCCGGGTAACCAACAAGCACCTTCTGCCCATCTATGACGAGCCAATGATTTACTACCCGATTAGAAAACTAATTCAGGCAGGGATAAAAGACATATTGATTGTAACCGGTGGCAACAGCGCCGGCGATTTTCTCCGTCTTCTGCGCAATGGGAAGGATTTTGGACTTGACCGCCTTCACTATGCCTATCAGGAAGGTGAGGGTGGCATTGCCGATGCCCTAAGACTTGCTGAGCAGTTTGCCGCCCAGGACCGGATTGTTGTCATTCTTGGCGACAACATCTTTGAGGATGAAATCACCCCTTATGTCCAATCGTTTGCCTCTCAGCCCAAGGGTGCAAAGATTCTCCTCAAAGAGGTTCCGGATGCCTCTCGCTTTGGTGTTGCGGAACTTGCTGGCGACCGCATCATCGGGATTGAAGAGAAGCCGGCAAAACCCAAGACTAACTTTGCGGTAACCGGAATTTATATGTATGACAACCGGGTGTTTGACATCATCAGGACCTTAAAGCCCTCTGCCCGGGGTGAACTGGAGATAACCGATGTTAATAATGCCTATATCAAGGAAGGCACAATGACCTATGACATCCTCAAGGGTTGGTGGACCGATGCCGGCACATTTGAATCATTTTTCCGCGCCACAATGCTTGTCAGACAGGAAAAGGTTAAGGCAAAAAAATAGTTATGGGGTCTTGGTCCTTAGTTCCTGGTTTTGACAACTACAAATCCTGAACTATGAACCTCCTAGTCACCGGCGGTTGCGGCTTTATCGGTTCTAACTTCATCCGCTATATCCTGACCCACTACCCTGAATATAATATTGTCAACCTTGATGCCCTAACCTATGCGGGTAACCCGGAAAACCTAAAGGAGTTTGAAAATAGTCCGAGATATCAATTCATTTGTGGCAGGATTGAGGAGCCTGGAGTTGTTAAAAAGGCGATGAAGGGTGCTGATGTGGTGATTCACTTTGCTGCTGAGAGTCATGTTGACCGCTCAATTCTCAATGCCGCACCATTTATCATCACCAATGTTGTCGGCACCCAGGTCCTGCTTGATGCCGCCTTAAATTATGGCATCAAACGCTTTATCCATATATCCACTGATGAAGTTTACGGTGCATTGGGGGAAGAAGGTCTTTTTACCGAAAATACACCTCTTGCCCCCCGCTCGCCCTACGCCGCATCAAAAGCGGCAGCAGACCTGCTTGTTCAGGCATATTACCAGACCCACAAACTGCCGGTTATTATTGTCCGCCCTTCAAACAACTACGGTCCTTATCAATATCCGGAGAAGTTAATTCCTTTAGCAATCACCAATATCATTGAAGGCAAAAAGGTGCCGGTCTATGCCCAAGGTCAAAATGTCCGGGACTGGCTCTATGTTGAGGACAACTGCCGGGCCATCCTTAATGTCCTAACTGCCGGCAGGGAAGGCGAAATCTACAATATCGGTGGACTCTGTCAAAAACGCAACATAGAAGTTGTTAATACTATTTTAAAAGTTATGGGGAGGGGCGAAGATTGGATTGAGTTTGTGCCGGACCGACCTGGACACGACTTTCGCTATGCATTAGACAACTCAAAGATTGAAAAGGAACTCGGCTGGCGTCCATCGGTTTCCTTTGAAGAAGGCATCAGAATGACCGTTCGCTGGTACGAAGAAAATCAAAACTGGTGGCAACCGCTCAAGGCAAAATTGAAAAAGGAAAGCAAAGGCTTCTGGACAGAAGGGTTCAAAAAGTGAGCGCCTTTAAAAATTTTTCACAATTAATACGAAAATGACAAAAGTGGCGGAATCTTTTAATAAATAAATGAGCCTATCTAAACCTTTTCTCGTCATTTCGCTTGACTTTGAATTGGCGTGGGGGGTAAATGCCAATCCGGTTCGGGTAGAACGCTACAAGAATTATTTTACCGGTGCCCGGAAGGCAATTCCCCATATCTTACGCACCTTTGCTGACTATCAGATTCATGCAACCTGGGCGGTTGTGGGATGTCTTTTTGCGCGCAATCGTGACGAACTTATGGCATTATTGCCGAGAGAGAAACCGGCTTATATCAATCCCAATATATCACCCTATAATTTTATTCAACTGGTGGGTAGAAACGAAGAGGAGGCACCATTATATTATGCCCCATCGCTCATAAAGGAAATAATGAACTACCCTAATCAAGAGATCGCATCTCACACCTTTTCTCATTATTTCTGCTGGGAACCCGGTCAGGACGCTTTAGCATTTCAAGATGACCTGATTTCCGCTCAAAAAGCAGCCGCCCATTACGGCATTCAGTTGAACTCAATCGTTTTCCCCAGAAACCAGATTCGTGCCGACTACTTGCGCATCTCTCGGAAAATGGGGTTTATTGCTTACCGCGGTCTCCCCAAATACGGATTTGATAAAACCATAAAGAGCAAACCGCGAATGTTATTGATGCGCGGTTTACGATTTGCGGATTTCTATTTCCCTTTAACCGGCAATAATATTTGTCTACCCCAAAATGAAAACAACGCCACTCCCGTTAATATTCCCGCAAGCCGGTTCCTCAGACCCTGGAGTCCGGCGCTTAAAATATTTGAATCTATTCGCCTTAAACGAATCGTCTCCGAAATGACTTATGCCGCCAGGAATGGCTTGGGTTATCATCTCTGGTGGCATCCGGAGAATTTTGGACTTAATATTAACGAAAACCTTGCGGTTTTGAAACGAGTTCTTGACCATTTCTCTAAATTACGCGAATCTTTTGGAATGGAAAGTCTTGGAATCACAGAAGTTGTCAATAGGATGCAATAAACAAATGACTGTGAGCAATGATTTAATTGTTCGTCATATGCAACCCACCGATGAGGATTTGGAATTATTCCGCGGGTTATGGATAGAAGAAGGTTCATTCAAGACTCTTAACCATGTTCGTTGGCAATATCTTGCCAATCCCGGTAAAGGCTTATTCGTTGATTTCGCAATAGACCCGGTGGTGAATAAACTTGCCGCTGTTTATGCCGTCCTTCCCGTGTATTTTTGGATAAAAGGTCAGGTTCGTCTTGCCTGCCAGTCTCTTGACACGCGTACAGGGGTCAATTACCGTGGCAGAGGGTTGTTCGTAAAACTGGCGAAGATGGTTTACGAAAGATGTGAGAAAGAGGGCATCGCTTTTGTCTACGGCTTCCCCAACAGAAACTCGGTGCACGGGTTTTACAATCGCCTCAATTGGCATTCGCTTGACCCAATACCCCAGTTGATTAAGCCGCTTAAGTTAACCTACTTACTGCGCAAATTGATTTCCCGTGGTCCATCCCCCAAAGAAAACCCCGTTACAGTAACACCATTGGAAGTAAAGAAACCGATTGTTCCACTCCAAGAGTTTGATGATCAGGTTGACGACCTGTGGAAAGAATTTGCCCAACCGGTGGGCGTTGCTATCAACCGGACAAAGGAATATTTGAACTGGCGATTTCGCGATAGACCTGATTCCCATTACATCACCCTGGGGTATTATGAGGGAAACAAACTTGAGGGACTGGTCATCTACCGGATGATGGAAAAGCACGGCGGTAAAGTTGGGTATGTAATGGAGTTACTCTTTCGACCAGAGAAAAGTGAAATAGGAAAGGTGTTGCTTGATTGCGCGATTAAACACTTTCGCCAAGAAAATTGCGATGTGGCATTGTGCATGAGTTTAGAAAATTCACCCACCCATTCGGTTTTCCGGCGCGCCGGATTTGTTCATATTCCTTCTTGGCTTAGCCCCATTGAACTTCACTTTGGTGTGCGTCCCCTGGCATTGAAAGACGAGGCACTTTTGTTTAACAGAAATTTTTGGTTCCTCAGTTATGCCGACAGCGATACAGTATAATCCCTTTCTATTTGACCGTCCCAACTCCGATAGATGCTATGACTACCTCCCGTCGGTCAAGCTTTTAAAGAGCGCCTCGGTGGAAGTCACCCTGTTTCCTGGCAGGAAGAAATTGCCTTCCTAAAGAGTTAATTAAAGGAGTAGAGATTTGCTCAAGAGAAAATTCCAGCGGCTTGTGGAACATTGGCAGTCTCAGGGTCCAGGACATTTAGCGAGATATATTTTAGATAAGTTTGTAATTAAATTATATCCTATTTTGCCCCCAGAAACTTATAAATCACTGCGGATGTGGCTCCGTGTAGGATACTGGCCCAACATTCGCAACCCCCAAACCTTCAATGAGAAAATTGCCCACCGACAATTATTCGTGCCTCATCCTCTTGCTCCGCTTCTTGCTGATAAATGGCGAGTACGGAAGTATGTTACAGAATGTGGATTTGCCTATATTTTAAACGAGGTTTACTATGTTACCGACCAACCCGAGACAATACCTTTTGATGACCTACCCGATAAATTTGTCATCAAAGCAAATCATGGGTGCGGGTTGAATATCTTCGTACCTGATAAGAAACTATTGGACAGGGAGAAAACAATAAAAAATTGCCAAAAACTGTTAAACCTTAAGTACGGCAAATGGCGCCGGAACTACGAGTTGCATTATGATGATATCCCCCCGCTGATTATGGTTGAAAGGTATATAGAAGATAAAAATTATGGATTTCCCTTAGACTATAAGTTCTTCTGCTTCCATGGAGTTGTTCACTATATTCAAGTTGACTTTGATAGATTCACCAGACACACAAGAATTATTTACGACAAAGAATGGAAAGATACCGGGATTAGGTATGCTTTCCCGCGTCCACTTGGAAAATCAATTTCTAAACCTTATAATTTTAATGATATGATTGTAATTGCTGAAAAACTCAGTTCGGGAATTGACTTCTGTAGAGTAGACCTCTACAATCCCGCACCGGATAAAATCATATTTAGTGAAATTACCCTCAATCCAGAAGGTGCTCTCGGCAGGTTCACTCCAAAAGAGTTTGATTGGCTATTTGGTAAACTGTGGTGATTTAAAACTATGAACCATAAACCAATAACGCCACCCCCTGAACCCATCTTTGTCACCCGTCCCTATCTGCCACCCCTTGAAGAATACTGTGCCGGATTAAAGGAAATCTGGGAGAATCAGTGGCTAACCAATATGGGTCCGGTGCACAAACGTTTTGAGGAGGAACTCTGCCGGCTCTTTCAGACCGAAAATGTTTGCCTTTTTGTTAACGGCACCCTGGCACTGCAAATCGGGCTTCAGGGGATGGGTATAACTGGTGAGGTGATAACCACGCCCTTCACCTTTGTTGCGACAACGCATGCCCTTTACTGGAATAAAATCAGACCGGTCTTTGTTGACATTGAGCCTGACCATTACACGCTTGACCCGGAAAAGGTTGAAGACGCAATTACGCCCTGGACTTCGGCAATCCTTGCTGTCCATGTCTACGGCTATCCCTGCCGGCACAGGGAACTTGAAGAGATTGCCCGGCGCCACAACCTCAAACTGCTCTATGACGCCGCTCATGCCTTTGGTGTTGAGGTTAATGGCAAACCGATAGCCCATTGGGGTGATATGAGTATGTTCAGTTTTCACGCCACCAAACTCTACCATTCAATTGAGGGTGGTGCCTTAGTATTTCCAGATGCCGGATACAAACAGATATTTAATTATCTAAAAAACTTCGGTTTTGCCGGCGAAACCGAGGTTGTTATGCCCGGAACCAATGCCAAAATGAACGAATTTCAGGCATTAATGGGACTTCTTGTCCTGAAACATATTGATGAACTGATTGAAAAGGGGCGCCAGATAGAGACTCTCTATAGAGAAAGGCTTGCTGATGTACCGGGCATAAAGTTTCCCCCGCCTTTGCCGGAAAATGTGCGGTATAATTATGGTTATATGCCGATTGAGGTTGATGAGAAGGAGTTCGGAATGAGCCGGGACCAACTTTATGCCGAACTGAAAAAATACAACATCTTCACCCGCCGATACTTCTACCCGCTGATTACCGACTTTGCCTGTTATAAGCATATTTTTACCAACGACTCATTGAGCGTGGCGAAAAAAGTGGCAGAAAGAATCCTCTGCTTACCGACATATTACAACCTGCCCACCGATTATGTCCACAAAATTTGCGATATCATTTCAAGTATTAAAAACAGATAATTTATGAAACTCGGCATAATGCAACCTTATTTCTTTCCTTACATTGGCTATTTTCAACTAATTCGCGCTGTCGACAAGTTCGTGATTTACGACGATGGGAAATTCCGAAAATACGGCTGGATAAATCGCAATCGCATTCTGCTGGATGGCAGAGATTATATGTTTACGATACCATTGGCGCATTCCAGCCCCAATATCCTTATAAAAGATACCTACATTCACCGAGATTTGTATAAATTTTTTAAAACGAAGTTTATGAAACAGCTAAAACAGTCATACGGAAAAGCGCCTTTCTTTGATGCTGTTTATGAATTAGTAAGGCAAGTTTTAGAATCGGAAGATAGGTTGATTAGCCTCTTGGCACTTAACAGCATAAAATCGGTGTGCCAATATATTAACTTGAACACACCATTTGTTGACTCTTCAACAATTTACGAAAACAACCATCTACCTGCCCAGGAGCGAATTCTTGATATCTGTAAAAAAGAGGGCGCTGATACCTACATTAATTTACCTGGGGGAATGGAGTTATATGACAAAAAGGTTTTTGCTGAATATGGAGTTAATCTTTTTTTTATTAAGTCCAAGCCTATCAGTTACGAGCAAGCAGGTAACGAGTTTGTCCCGTGGCTTTCTATTATTGATGTATTGATGTTTAATTCGGTGAATGAGGTTAGAGAGATGCTTGATAATTATGAACTGCTATGAATTCAATCGGCGGCTATTTTGAACTGGAATTAGAGATAAAGAAGGAATACCATCAAAATGCCATCCGTCTCAATTTAGGAAGGTGTGCATTTGAGTATATTCTGAGGGTGCGGAAGTTTAGGAAAGTATATTTACCTTATTATACCTGCGAGGTTATGTTACACCCAATAAAACGATTGGGCATAGAATATGAATTTTACAAGATAGACGAAGACTTCACGCCGATGTTTGATTTTAGTTTGATAAGTGATAAAGATGGATTTTTGTATACAAATTATTTTGGACTGATGGACAAAGCGGTGAGGAAAATCGCAAAGAAATGTAAAAATCTAATAGTTGACAATGCCCAGGCGTTTTATTCCAAACCTATTAAAGGAATTGATACCTTCTATTCACCGCGTAAATTTTTTGGAGTGCCTGATGGCGCCTATCTTTATACAAAAGTAACTCTGAAGACAAATTTGAAAAGAGACCGGTCGTATCAGCGCTGTTGCCATCTATTAAGGAGAATAGACGAGAGCCCTGAATCCGGGTTCTCTGATTTCCACGCAAATGAGAAATCCTTAAATAAACTACCAATTATGCAAATGTCTAACTTAACTCAAAAACTTCTGCAGAGTATTAATTACAGAAAAGCGGCAAAAATAAGGCGGCAAAATTACTCAATATTACACGAGGTCTTGGGAAAATATAACAAATTGAAGTTTGATTTATTACCAGATAGCATTCCGATGGTCTATCCATTTCTAACATCTAAGCCAAATTTGCGAGAGTATCTTATTAACAATAAAATATATGTTGCAAGATATTGGCCTAATGTCTTGGAGTGGTGTGATAAAGATAATGTTGAATACAATTACGCAATGAATATTGTTCCGCTCCCCATTGACCAAAGATATGGAATTAAGGAATTAATACCCATAACCAAAGCGGTGGAAAAATATGTCAAAAGTAAAAGATAAATAGTAGCCGGCGACAAAAAGATTTATGGAAAAAGAACCTATAGAACTATCAATACAAGTAAACGACCTTACTGTGGTTATCCGGCCGCTTAAGGTGGAAGATGCCCTGACTTCATATAGGTGGCGAAATGACCCTGAGGTTTGGAAATACACCGGCAATAGACCAGACCAAGTCATTACACCAGAGATAGAAACGGAGTGGATTAAAAAAGTTCTTACTGATAAATCATCATATAGATTCGCTATTTGCGTTGGGGATAAAGACGGAACTCACTATATTGGGAACATTCAGTTGACTAATATCCAGAACGGTGAAGGAGAATATCACATTTTTATCGGGGAAAAATCATATTGGCGGTTGGGAATTGGAACCGCGGCAACGAAATTATTGCTATCTTATGCTTTTAATGTTTTAGGATTAAAGAAGATCAGATTGAAAGTGAGAAGTGACAATTTGGGTGCAATTGCTCTGTATACGAAGGTAGGTTTTGTAAAAGATAATGGCGTCACTCCTAATCCTGAATTGGTTGACGGCGCATACTGGGTATCAATGGTTTATAACAATCCCAATACGGTCATTTAAGAGATGAGCGGTAGTTTAAAAGATAAAGCCCTCTCCGGTATTTTCTGGAGTTTCAGCGAGCGGATTGGACAGCAGGCGATTCAGTTCGTCATTCAGATTGTCCTTGCGCGCCTCTTATTGCCCGAGCAGTTTGGGGTAATTGCGATGCTGGCAATATTTATGGCGGTAGCCCAGTCATTTATTGACAGCGGATTCGGTCAGGCACTGATTCAGAAACAGAACGCCACACCGGTTGACGAATCATCAGTATTCTATTTTAACATTGCCATTGGGGTTCTTGTTGCCGTTATATTGTCCCTTGCCGCTCCTTTGATTGCTGCATTCTATAAAATGCCAATCCTTACACCGGTTACCCGGGTTCTTTCGTTGACCTTGATTATCAACGCCTTTGGACTGATTCAAACTTCCCTGATGACCAAGAGGGTTGATTTCAAAAAACAGATGAAGGTGAGTATGGTAGCGGTTGCCGGTTCTGGCGTAGTTGGAATTTTGCTGGCTTATCTTGGTCTTGGAGTTTGGGCACTGGTAATTCAGAGTTTATGTAACAGTCTGTTACGCACGGTTATGTTGTGGTTCGTTCATAAATGGCGTCCAATCCGCGCTATCAGTCTCAAGTCTTTACGCAGTATGTTTTCCTACGGTTCCAAGTTACTCTTTTCCGGCTTACTTGATACCATTTACAATAACCTTTACCTCCTAGTTATCGGCAAGTTCTTTTCCGCCAGAGACCTGGGATTTTACTCCCGTGCAAGAAGCATTCAGCAATTACCAGTTGACAATGTTACCAGTTCGGTTGGGCGGGTTACATTTCCAGTGTTTTCTTCTATTCAGGATGATAAGGAGCGATTGAAAAGAGGATTGAAAGAGGCATTAAAGAATATGGCAATAGTGAACTTTGCCCTGATGATAGGTCTTGCGGTCTGCGCCCGCCCGTTAGTGCGAGTCCTTTTAACCGACAAATGGCTTCCCGCTGTGCCATATCTACAACTCCTCTGCATCGTCGGCATGCTCTATCCGCTTCAGGCGATTAATCTCAATGTGTTGAAGGCACAAGGCAGGTCTGACCTTTTTTTCTGGCTGGAGATTATCAAAAAGGCTTTAGTAACGGTTGCCATTTTTGTAACCTATCGCTGGGGGATAATTGCAATGATATACGGTCAGATAGCAACATCATTAATAGCATATTATCTTAATACCTATTATACTGGAAAGATGCTCAAATACCCTATAACCGAACAGGTCATTGACCTTATTCCTGCCCTCGGTTTGAGTTTATTGATGGGCGCAATCCTTTTTCTATTAACATTACTGCCAATTAACAGCCAAATCCTCATTTTGTCATTGCAGATTGTTATCGGCATCAGCCTCTGGATTACATTGTGCTGGATTTTTAAAATCTCCCCTTTCGTTAATCTTCGCAACAGAATGTTACCAGTTTTACGAAACATCAGATTGAACAGCAAGGCTGGTTAAAATGATTTCTCCTTTAGATGGAATAATAACCAATACCGAAACCGAGGAAATTTCATATCAGGAAATAAGCGACCCGGCAGTTATGGCTGTCCAGCCCCTTGTCAGCATTCATATGTTGACCTATAATCACGAACCCTATATCACCAGAGCGATTGAAGGGGTTCTGATGCAGGAAACAAATTTTCCCATAGAACTTATTATCGGTGAAGACTGCTCTACCGACCGAACTCGTGAAATTGTCCTAAATTATCAGCAAAAACGCCCGGATATTATAAGAGTCGTCCTCTGGAAAAAAAATACCGGTGGATTACTAAATTTCCAGGTGGTTAATAAACTTTTGCGGGGAAAATATGTGGCTTTTTGTGAAGGCGATGATTACTGGATTCATCCCAAGAAATTGCAAATCCAGATAGAAATAATGGAATCAAACCCAAAGATAGGTTTGGTTTACGGCGACTATTACTCCTACGATACAGCAACTAAAAATTTCATCAGGTGGTTTCCGGCAAAACGGCAAGCAAGTGAATATAAAGACCTGTTTACGAAATTAATAGTTAATGAAGTCAAACATCCCCTTACCTGCACGGTGTGTATGAGAAAAGATTTGTATTTTTCTATCTTAAACGACAATAAAAGAGATTTCGGTATGGGCTTCTTAAGTGTGGATACCCAGTTGTGGCTGGAGGCATCAAGGCTAACAGAATTTAAAAAGATAAATGAGCCATTAGCGGTTCATAATATACTGTCGGAATCCAAATATAATACTAAAGACATCGTTCGCAAAATAGAATTTACAAAATCGGGCTATGAACTATTTATGCATTATGTAAAAAAATACCATTGTCCGAAATCAGTTGAGCGTATCGTCCACAAAAGGCACTGCACCCTCCTCATTGAACTGGCGTTCAGAGCCAACGATTTGGCACTCGCTGAGTTCTGCGCCCAAAAATTGGAGGCAATAGGAATCAAATTGAGTTTCAAACAAAGGCTGATCTTGCTCGGTTTAAAAAGGGGAAAAATCAAACCGATTATTGCTTTTTTATTGCGGGTTGAGATTAGAGATATTATAAAGCGGATACTTTTAATCATACCCTGGGGGCTTTATCAAAGGCTGAGAAAATTGTATGATCTCTATTGTCATTCCTTTATATAATAAAGTCCAACATATCAAACGGACACTGGATTCTGTGCTGGCGCAGACCTATCAGGATTTTGAGGTGATTGTGGTCAATGATGGTTCTACCGATGGCTCGGAAAAAATTGTTGCGCAATACGCCGACCCGAGAATCCGGTTAATCAATCAAGAGAATAAAGGTGCCGCTGTCGCCCGCAACCGTGGGGTAGCAGAAGCAAAAGGAGACCTTATTGCTTTCCTTGATGCGGATGATGAATGGTTGCCCCACCATTTAGAAACAATTATGAGATTGAGACAAGCACACCCGGACGCCGGTGCCTGGAGCACGGCGTGGGTGAGAATTGTCGGCAATCGGCTCAGCGGACCTGTCAATGTTAATAATATGAAAATAATCAAAGGCGACAGCAACTCCGCGATCATTGATATATTTCAGGGGTCAAAACCACTATACTTACCATTTTGCACCAACACAATTGTAATTAAGAAGGATGTATTATTATCTATTGGAGGTTTTCCGGAGGGCATAGCGAAAAGTCAAGATGGTGACACCTGGCTGCGTCTGGCATTTCATTATCCGATTGCCTGGTCTTCAATACCAACTGCCTTAATCCATACTGACGGCGAAAATCATGTTGCCACCGGTAAATATATCTGGATGGGAATACCACCATTTTTCAAAAGCCTTTGTGGTCTCGTAAGAGAAAAAGGGGGCTGGAATAATGTCCGCAAAGAGATTGTGCATTATGTTATGAAATTACACCGAAATGCCTATATAACAAATATACTTGCCGGTAACAAAAAAGCGGCAATGCAGATCGCCGCTGATTTCCGAAGTGTCAAGGGACATCGTTTAAAAGGCTACTTACTCCTTCTTCTCTTACCGGTGGCATATGTGCCTCCTGGAATAATTGATTGGCTGTGGCGGATAAGGCGCTCAATTAAAACCCGGATACCTATGTCAAATGGACCGGTAATTAGAAGGTCTTATATAAGAGAAGATTTCAAAGATGCTCAAGAGAACTAAATCGACGGGTTGTAATTCCCCTATAATAGTAATCACCCATGATTTTCCTCCGTACTCTGGTGGCATTTCCCGACACCTTGCCGATATATGTCAATTTCTTCCGGCAGAAAGACTAACAGTGGTGGCACCTAAATTGCCGGACTGCAACGAGTTTGATGAGAGGATTGACTATCGCGTTGTAAGGGTTACCACTCCTTCAGGTAGTTCTAAAATTGACAGGATAAAAGAGATTCTTGCCCTTTACCGTGATTTTCGCCGTATTGCCCCGAAAAATGCCAAAGTAATCTTCGGGCATCTCTGGGTCGGATTGATGGCTTTATTCCCTCAATGGCGCTGGAAATATGCTCAGATGCTATATGGCGGGGAATTCCTGGAGTTCGGAAGCAACCCCCTCTTCCGCCGGGTTTCAACTACCTGCTCCCTTGCTTTACCCATTAGCAATCACACCGCTACTGAGTGCCAAAAATGGGGAATCCCAGAAAACCGAATTTATCTTATAAACCCAGGCTTGAATTTCTCGCGCCTCGCGGTAAACGGCAAATTTCCTTGGCAACGGGAAGAACGAAAAGAGTTGGTTTTGGTCACTGTCGGCAGACTGCACCGGCGCAAAGGTCATATTTTTGTTATTGAAGTTTTATCCCGACTTCGAACACGTTTCCCTCACCTTAAGTATCTTATTGCCGGTAATGGCGAAATGCGCCCAATCCTTGAACAGCGAGCCGGTGAACTGGGAGTAAAGGATCTGGTAGATTTTTTAGGCTTCGTCCCGGATAAAGACCTCGCAAAGGTTTATGAAAATGCTGATATATTTGTTATGCCCAGTATGACTGATGCAAAGAGCACCGAAGGTTTTGGCATCGTTTATCTTGAGGCAAATTACTTCGGGCTGCCGGTAATTGGCTTTGCTTCAGGAGGCGTAACCGATGCAGTTATAAACGGTGAGACCGGTTTGCTCGTTCCTCCGGGTGATTTGGCGGAGTTAGAAAAGGCTCTTATCACACTAATTGAGAATAAGGAATTGCGCTTTAGATTGGGACAGCAGGGACGGAGACGGGTTCTCCACGAATTTGATGCCCAGAAAATAGCTAAAAGACTCCTGGAAAAAATTGATGAGATGTAGATATAATATCTTGGACTTGGAGAGGTAACTAATGGCAATAAAGACTAATTATTTATCGCCGGCTGACCACCGGAGGATGCGCGTTAATCCTATTACACTGGTGATTTTGCTATTCACTTTGATTCTTGGAGGTCTATTCACCACAGTCATATGGAACGAGCCCCTCACCGGCGTGGGTGTTGCGATTGCTTTATCATTAATAGTAATCTTCTTCGCCGAAAGAGACGAAGAGGGCACAGTTATTTTGCTTGTCTGGATTTTACGGCTTTTAATCGGATTCGGGGTGTTTAGATTGTTATTAAAAACAGGTGGGACGCCTGACTGGGTAAAATACGACCGGGAAGGCGCCAATTACGCTCTCCAGATTACCACCGCTCGGGAATTACCCCTCTTTACATTTGGCGGCGGCGGCGAGAATGTCTCGGTGTTTGTAGGATATATCTATGCCTTAATCGGTCGTTCTATGGTGGGCATTTGGATCCTTCAAGGATTTATGGGACTACTGGCAAGCTGGTTGTATTTTAAATCGGCACGGTTACTTGCTCCTCAAATTAAATGGATTCGCTATGCATTGTTATTTTATCCTTCGTTTATCTTCTGGACAACACTGATGGGCAAGGACCCCTTTGTCTCCCTGGGAATTGCCCTTGGTGTATATGGAGTCATCTCTATCTGCACCGAAGGGAAAATAGCAAGCAGATTTATTATGATGGCCGCGGGGGTATACTTGTGCGCTCTATTCCGTCCTCATTTAGTACTTATTCAAACCCCGGCATTGCTCGCAGGAATGTTGTTCATATTCTTTCAGAAACAAAACCCGGCGCAACGCCGGTGGATTCCTAAACCAGCCTTCCGGCTCTTTGTCATCCTTGGGATTATTGCCGGCATTCTCGTCTGGCCTGCGCTTATGAATATCGGAATGAGAAAGATAGGACTGGAAAGGTTTGAACTGGAAGAGGTGGTGGAAAGGGCGGGCGAATTTCGTGAATCTAATCCGGAATATTCCGGGGGCTCAGGAACTGGACTGCAGGGATATGAATCTCTTACAGATTTTATTCGCAAGTTACCCGAATCCTTTGCGGTGCTATTTTTTAGACCATTTATCTTTGAAGCCCACAACCTGGCGGCATTCCTTTCCGCCCTGGAAACAGCCATATTTGTGGCATTTTTTATCTGGTTTCTGGCAAAAATGTTCCGATATAAACGCAAATCCTCATTTATTCTCCACCGTTCTGTTGCGATTATCAGATTTTTATTAGTATGGATCGCATTATGGGCGTTGATGTTTTTAAACTATACCGCCAACCTGGGAACGATGGTGCGACACCGAACCCAGATAATTCCAGCCTTTGTCTTGTTGGTCGCTATATATCTCGGCGCAATGGATAAATCTAAAAAGGTTGAGATGGTAACACCGAGAAACGAGAAAAAAATTAATAAATAATAACAACTGGAGTAATAGATTAATTGTCCACCGCCAGATTAAAGAAAACGAAACTGTTATATGCAACGACTGCGTCCATAAGCACCTTATTATTTAAAGGGAGATTGACTTATTTCAAAAACAAAGGATTTGATGTCCATCTTGCTTCCTCGCCCGGCAAAGAACTTGAAGACAGACACAAAGAAGAAGGCATTACGATTCACCCCTTACCAATGAGACGGGAAATATCAATTTTCTATGATATACCATCATTTGTTAGGGCATATCTCTTGGTCCGCCGACTAAAACCTGATATTGTTGATGTCGGCGCCGGAAAAGCCGGGCTGCTGTTCATCTTATCTGCCTTTTTGTGTCGGGTTCCTTGTCGTGTTTACACTATGCGCGGTCTTCGCTTTGAGACAATCGGCGGTATTCTAAACCGAATTCTTCGGGGGCTTGATAGAATTATCTGTGCCTGTGCGCACAAAGTTATCTGTATAAGCCCCAGCCTCAGGCAGAAAGCTATTGAATTGCAATTAGGACCTCCTGATAAGTTTGTTGTCATTGGCTCCGGGAGTTCTCGCGGTGTATCTATAGAGCAATTTGCATTTACTCCCGAACGCCAAGCCCAGGTTGAGTATCTCAGACAGAAACTCGGACTCGCCTCCACTTCTCCCTTGCCTCCAGTTGTTGGTTTTGTCGGTCGGCTTGTCCGGGACAAAGGCATTAAAGAACTGATTCAAGCCTATTTCCTTCTCAAAAACCGCTTTCCATCTCTACGGCTCCTTCTTGTTGGAGAATTTGAGGAAGGCGACCCGATTGACATAGAAACCCGCCAGTTAATAAAGGAGACACCGGAGATAATTACTGTCGGATTTGTTGATGACCCCGTTCCCTATTATTACCTTATGGATATTCTCGCATTTCCAACCCATCGTGAAGGATTTGGCAATGTGAGTATTGAAGCGAATGCTGCCGGTAAGCCGGTTGTAACGACCGATGCCACCGGCGCTATTGATTCGGTGATAAATGGTGTTACCGGCTATATTGTACCTAAAGGGAATGCCAAGGCGCTCGCAGATGCGATTGCCCGTTTACTGGAAAACCCCGATCTGGCAAGACAGATGGGTGAAGCAGGCAGAAAAAGAGTTATTGCTGAGTTTCAGCCCGAACAAATCTGGCAGGGTATTGAAAAACTATACGCAGAACTGCTGATGGTGAAGAAAAAAGTATAGACATTATTAAAAAGGTTAACAATAATGAATAAGAATAAATTCACCAAAAACCTTGAGATAAAGCCCTTCATACCTGGAAATGAAGAGACGATTGTTAATTTGCTGCACACTACTTTTGGAATATCTATAGCAACTGATTTCTACCGCTGGCGTTTTCTTGACAATCCCGCCGGACCGGGTATCTGTGATTTGGTTTGGGATGGCAACAAACTCTGCGCTCATCACGGAGTAACCTTGGTAAATATTGTCTGTGATGGCAAAGAACTCCGTGCCGGGCTTGGTGGAACAGCAATGACCCATCCTGATTACCGCGGGCAGGGACTTTTTACCACTCTATACAAACGGGCAGTTGCACGGATGATTTCCGAAGGGCTGATTTTATTTTATGCCTTCCCGAACTCGGCATCCCATCCATTAATAGTAGACAAACTCGGGTTCATTGATATCTATGAGGTGCCGAAGTTTAGTTTAAATTTCAGGAACCGGAGACAGAGAACGGCAGACAGAAGTGATAAATATATTGAGGAACTTAAGAAGTTTGATGAAAGGTTTGACCGGCTGTGGTTCAATGCCGGTAAAGAATACCGGGTGATTGTGAAACGGGACAGCAGATATTTGAACTGGCGATTTGTCCTTAACCCCATTGCCCAATACCGCATTTTAAGTTATTCTCACCAAAGTGATTTACTCGGCTATGCGGTTTTGAAACAATATAATCAGGAACTGCAGATAGTGGATTTACTCACCGTTCCTCAAACTGACATCGGGTTAGCACTGGTTACTCGTGCCATTGATATTGCGCAAGAGGAAAGTCTGGAATCGGTCAGTATGTGGCTGAACCCGGCAAACCCTTTGCATATTGAACTTGAACGCCTCGGCTTCAAGCCCGGCGCGCCGGTTGTCTATTTTGGCGGCAAGGTGCTTAACTCCTCTTCGCCTGATAGCCCGTTTTACTCCTATCGCAACTGGCATCTGATGATGAGCGACTCCGATGTCTTCTAAACAGCCGTCAGCCGTCAGCCGTCAACTGTCAGTCAAACTTGCAGTAAAGCGGTTCTTTGACATCCTCGTCTGCACAGTAATGCTGATTCTGCTTTTACCCTTTTTGGCTCTCATCGCCCTTATCATCAAACTAACCTCGCCCGGACCGGTCTTCTTTGTTCAGGAGCGGGTCGGAAAGAACGGCAGGATTTTCAAGATGTTAAAGTTTAGAACTATGACCGGCTCACCAAAACCAAATCTCTCCGAATGGACTGAAGAGGAGGAGGCAAGAATTACCAAAGTGGGCAGATTCCTGCGCGAATACGGGCTTGACGAACTGCCGCAACTTATCAACATAATCAAAGGTGATATGAGCATCATTGGACCACGGGCACCCCTGCCGGTTCAGGTTAATAATTACACTGAGTATGAACGAGTTGCGCTCAGGATGCGTCCGGGAGTAACCGGGCTCGGGGCAATCAAAGGTAGATACGCCCTTACACCCGAACAAAGAAGAAAATTCCACTCCGAATATGTGGAACGCTGGTCGCTTGGACTTGATTTTAAAATTCTCTTCCATACACTTATTATTGTTCTTAAGAGGAAGAACGCAGCAGAATATCTTGTCCGCTCGGATAGCAAGATGGAGAAAAAGTTATAACCTAATTGAGAGTAATTTTAAAAATGGAGAATAAATGCGCATACTGGTAATAGCACCACATCCTGACGATGAAACTATTGGTGCGGGTGGAACCATCGCCCGTTCAATAGCAGAAGGCGATGAGGTGTTTCTTTGCATAGTTACCCTGGCCAATTTGCCGCCCTGGTCAGAAACTATCGCGGAAATCCAGAAGAAACAGGTTGAAGAAGTCCGAAAAATTTACGGTATCAAACAGGTTTTCTTTCTTGGTTTCCCCACGGTGAGGTTAAACACTGTGCCCAATATGGAGTTAACAAGCGCCTTGCAACGAGTTGTAGATGAAGTTAAACCCGAGATTGTTTACACCTCCTCCGCCTGTGCTATCAATCAGGACCATCGCCTGGTATTTGATGCCACCCTTGTTGCCACCAGACCCTTACCAAAAAGCCCGGTTCGCCGTCTTTTATGTTACGAAATAGGACCTACCGTCCGTTTTGGCAATACCGCATTTGTCCCCAATGTTTATATTGATATTTCTGATTTTCTTGATAAAAAACTTGAAGCGATGAAGTGCTATAAAACCGAGTTAAAGGAGTTTCCGCATCCCAGGTCCTTAGAAGGGCTTAAACTCATTGCCCAGGAACGAGGTTTAACTATTGGTCTCAAAGCCGCAGAATGCTTTCAGTTAATCAGGGAAATCAGATGAGTTATTCGTATTTTGTGCCCCTAAAATTGAAGAAAATCAAATTAACTTTCTTTTATAACTATCGGTAAAATGGCTAACAGTGAATTAAATCAGGCTAACCGGTTAAAATTTGCCAAAATCGGAAAAGATGTTATCATCCGCCCAACGGCAAAAATAGTCCATCCCGAACTGATATCTTTAGGTGACAGAGTAATAATAGATGACTTTGTTCTCCTCATCGCCGGTAAATCCACAACAATCGGTAGTTTCGTCCATATCGCCCCCTATGTATTAATCAGTGGCGGAGGTGACCTGCTCATAGAAGATTTTGTCGGTATTTCCAGTGGCGTGAAACTTTATACAGGCAACGACGACTATCTGGGAGGTTCACTAACCGGTCCAACCGTCCCCGAACCCTACCGAAACCCAATCCGTTCTTTCGTAACCTTAAGAAAACACGCCCTCATTGGTGCCAATTCTGTCATCCTCCCCGATGTAGAAGGTATAGAAATAGGAGAAGGAGCAGCAATTGGGGCAAATTCATTTGTTACCCAAAATGTAGAACCCTGGACAATTTATGTCGGTTCACCCGCAAGACCACTTAGACCCCGTCCCAAAGAAAAAATTTTAGAACTTGAGGAAAAATTGCGAAGAAAATTATACAAAGATGGCATATATACCCCGGAATCTGGATAGAAACCACTTGAAAGACGAAAATCTATTCCTGCTTTAAATCAACTAGTGTAATCTTCATTTAAAAAACGCTTCCTCAATAGCCAATTTTTCTCTCCCATTTTTCCGCCTGGCAATCACCTTACCTGATACTCACCTCATTACCCGCCCCTCGCCTCCGTCATTGCGAACCCCCTCGCCCCGTCATTCCGACCGAGCCCCCTCGCCCCGTCATTCCGACCGAGCGTAAGCGAGTGGAGGAATCCCTTATTCAGATTCCTCGACTCTCCTCGCAATGACTTGGAGTGGGGCATCATTCCGAGCAAATCGGATAGGCTCATATTTTTTAGGCAGCAGTTGACATATTTGTGCCAAAGTATATACTACATTTATGGTTCAAACCCGCGAACAAATAGTCCAACTTCTTGCCCGGCACCGCGACAAAATAAAGTCTTTCGGGGTTAAGAGTCTGGCATTATTCGGCTCAGCCGCGCGCAACCAGGCAGTTGAGACAAGTGACCTGGACTTTCTTGTTGAATTTGAGCACAAGACCTTTGACAACTATATGGAACTGAAATTTTTCCTTGAAGAGTTGTTCGGCGTTCCTGTTGACCTTGTCTTGAAAGATGCGGTCAAACCCCGGCTGCGCAACGCGATTCTCGCTGAGGCGGTTTATGCCCCGGGACTATAAGGCTTTTCTTGAGGACATCGTTGAGGCAGCAACCGTAGCGCGTCAGTTCGTCGCCGGGATGACCAAAGAACAATTTGCCCAGGACCGAAAAACGCGCGATGCGGTCGTAAGAAACCTTGAGGTCATCGGTGAAGCGGTAAAGAAGGTGTCGGATGAAATCAAAGACAAATATCCTGAAGTTGAGTGGAAGAAAATTGCTGGATTGCGAGATATTTTAATCCACGACTACTTCGGCATAGATACCGATATTATCTGGGATGTCATTCAGAATAAACTGCCAACCCTTATCAAACAGCTGCAGCAGATACTCGCCGCACCTTAAATTAGCATACACTGACTATCCGTCATTTCGAGCCTGCCGAGAAATCCCTTATAATAGATTCCTCGGCTCCGCTCGGAATGACTGATAGGGTGGTCATTCCGACCGAGCCCGAGCCTTTGGCGAGGGCGAGTGGAGGAATCCCTCAGGTTAGTTACTGGTTTTTAGTTCTCCTTTTGTAGGGCAAACCTTTAGGTTTGCTCGATTCGGGCCCTACAGTTGAGAACCAAAAACTATAAATTAAGAACTAATTCCCTCGCCTATCACGCTATCGCATACTCCAACGACCGGGGGTTTTCTACCCGTTTGGAGGCATCAAGAATCTCAAACCCGACGATGTTACCATCCTTGTCATAATCAATAATAACCCCGGGCTTGTCCTCGTCACTCTCCTCAACCGGTGCGTTACTGAGAATGACTCTCAGAACATCAACCTCCGGGTCATATGTTACCTTCATTTTCACCTCCAGTATTTACTTACTTTTGTTGTCCGATAAACAGTAACAATTATTCTTTCCTCTTTTGATTCTACAACAATTACACGGATTAAATATATCTTATTGCCCATTTCTTTGCGTGATTGGCAGACCTGCGTATTCCCATATCCCGAAGCAACCTGTTCGGGACTGGCAAGCACATTTTCCACCAGACCAACAGGAATTCCCCGACGCTCTGCCTCTTCTCTGGCATGCTTTGACCATCTAACTGGCTTCACTGATTATTATGATATTATGGCAACAACAAGTGTCAAATACCATTCCACCACTCCCTTTTGTCATTCCGACCGCTCTTCGGTCCT
>JBDRUH010000019.1:291-24130 GCA_039801225.1 Caldifarciminota bacterium | reverse complement strand
CCAGTGACCCAGTTCGTGGGGAAATAGCAGCAAAGCCCAGCGAGTGAGAATCATCCAGCCGGTTCCGACACTATTCCTGATAGTATTGTTGGTGATTTTCGGTGCAATACCGCGAAACCAGGCATCATAAACCATTTTACCGGCGGTGTTCAGGTTTACCGCTGAGTTCATTAGGTCGTAGCCGGTGGCATAAATTAAAGTGTAATCCCGGTGAAATTCGCCGTTGGTCTGCTGGTTTGGATTAAAGAGAATAAGGAGCAGGCTGATACTCATTATCACCGGTTACCGCCTTTCATTTATCTCGGATGGTCAGAAACTAATTTTGGTGAAATCAACAATCGGGAATAATACCTTGAATTTTGCAGGCGTCAATAACGGAAACAGCAAAATCCGGCATTGTAATAAGAGGCAAAGGTTTAGGTTGAGGTTTGCCCTACAACTTTAACCTCAGCCCCAACCTTTACTCGTAGGTTTTTTGACTTTTGGCTTTTGTCAATTAGAATGAGGCTGATGGTTAAACCGGGTGATTTTGTTTTGCTTTACCATTCGGACCGGATGAAGTTTCTGGTGGCGGTGCAGAACGCAGGAAGTTTTTCTACCCACCGCGGCAATATTGATTTTGCCCAGATTGTAAATAAGAATTTTGGTGATTGGGTTGAGACGCAATTAGGGGTAAGGTTTTATATCTTAAAACCGACACTGGCTGACCTGGCAACCAAGGTAAAGCGTACCACCACCATTGTTTACCCCAAGGACACCGGGTTTATGCTCTTACACACCCTGATTTTTCCCGGGGCAAAAGTGATTGAGGTTGGTTCAGGCTCCGGGGCTTTAACGGTGGTTTTAGCAAATTTTGTCCGTCCTCTTGGCAAAGTTTACTCCTATGAACAAAGACCGGAGTTTAGTGCCAATGCCCGGGAGAATGTTACCCGTTACGGTCTTGAGGGTTATTGTGAGTTTTTTGTCTCAAATCCAGCAGAAGATGGGTTCTTACAGACCGATGTTGATGCGGTCTTCCTGGATGTTCCCGAGCCCTGGTTGTTAATTTCCGCGGCAAAGAGGGCGCTGAAAGGGGGCGCGGCAATTTGTGGACTGGTGCCAACGGTTGAGCAGTTACGCCGGCTGGTTTCCTCATTAGGTGCCGAGGGTTTTGTCCGAATCCGGGCAAAGGAGATTTTAGAACGGGGTTTTTTCCTTCGTGAGACCGGGATAAGACCGGTTGACCGGATGGTGGCACATACCGCTTATTTGGTATTCGCCCATAAGACAAATCAAGAGGATGAGTAAGACAGAAAGGGGAAGGCGTTTTGCTGGCTTTCTGTTTCTTGCTCTCTTATCTCTTTCTGTCTTCTGTTTATGTTCACCACCCGTTGGAAAAGACAGGGCAGAATCGCCCGGGCTGAGAGTCGTTTCCCTTGTTCCCAGCATTACTGAGATTGTTTATTGCCTGGGCGCGGAAAAGAACTTGGTTGGAAATACCAACCAGTGCGACTATCCGGAAGAGGCAAAAAGGGTTTACAAAGTTGGCGATTTTCAGATGCCGGATATGGAACGGATTACTGCCTTGAAACCAACTCTGGTATTTGCCACCCTGCCAATTCACCGGCAGATTATTGAGAAGTTGTCGGAGTTAAAGATAGCGGTATATGTCTCGGCGCCTGAAGACATTGAGGGTGTTTTTGCTGAGATTGAGTCGGTTGGGGTTCTCTTGGAGAAAAGGGAACAGGCAAAAAAGTTAGTAACCGGGATGCGGCGTCAGCTTGACTCACTGCCAAAATTTACTGATACGCCACGGGTTTATGTGGAGATTTCCTATGCGCCATTGATGAGTGTAGGCAGAGGCGGATTTATTAACGACCTCATCCGGCGTGCTGGTGGGAAAAATGTTTTTGAATCAATTCCGGTGCCCTACTTAACAGTTGACCCGGAGATGGTTGTCAAGGCAAACCCGGATGTGATTTTGATTTTACATCCTGGGGCGACAGCGAGTGAGGTGAAAGAAAGGGTTGGCTGGTCAAGGATTTCCGCGGTCCGTCAGTCAAAAGTTTTCACCGGCTTAGATGAGGACCTTTTCTTTCGTCCCGGACCCAGGATAATTGAGGGAATTTTTCTCCTTGCCCGGATAATTCATCAAGGTATAAAAGAAGAGCCTTAGCTGTTTACTGAACTATGGACTCGGGACTAAAAACTAAGAACCCGTTATTGGGCTGGTTAGGGTTGGTCGCCATTTTTATCGTTGCCATAGTGGTGGCAATTGTTACCGGTCCGGGTGGACTTTCCTTTAACAGTTTCTTTGCCTTCCGCTTGCCCAGGGTTTTTATCGGAATTGTTGCCGGTGGTGTTTTGGGGGTGATTGGTGGTGCCCTGCAGGCGCTTTTGCGCAACCCTTTGGTTGACCCCTGGACTTTGGGTGTGGCAAGTGGTGCGGCATTGGGTGCCAGCCTGGCGGTGATTTTAAAGTTGAATTCAACCATCTTTTTACCCATTCTGGCATTCCTTGGTGCGGTTTTGGCGATTGGCATTGTTTATTCCCTTGCCCGGGGAAAAAGCGGGTTGACCGTCACCCGGTTGGTTCTTGCTGGAATAATTGTCAGTTTTTTCTTTTCCAGCCTTGTTCTACTCCTGATGGTCTCAGGCAGACGGAGTTTAGGCGAGGCGGTTTATTTAATGATGGGTCATCTTGGGGTTGTGTTCACCAGTCGCTCATTGCCTTTATTTATCGTTTCCGGACTTTTGGCATTGGCAGGTTGTCTCTGGCTCTTACTCCACGCCCGGGAACTGGACATAATCTCTTTAAGTGAAGAGGCGGCATTGAGCCTCGGGGTTAATGTCCAGTTTCTCACCAGAATGGTCTTTCTCATTGGCTCTTTTACTGTAGGTTTGGTTGTTGCCTGGACCGGGGCGATAAGTTTTATCGGGTTGGTTGTGCCTCATCTGGTGCGGATGATGTTTGGTCCAAGGCATAGCCGGGTTTTACCTGGTTCATTTCTCTTGGGTGCCGGATTACTCCTCTTTGCCGATGCTGGGGCGAGAAATATTGTCCCGGGCGGTCTGCCACTTTCGGTGATTACCGCACTTATTGGCGTCCCTTTCTTTATTTACCTTTTGCGGACGAGATTATGAAGGCGATAGCGGTTCAGGGTTTGAGGTTTGGCTACTCAAATAAGCCGCTTTTTGACCAATTTTCTCTCAACATTGAGGTGGGTGAGTTTTTCGGCATCATCGGACCAAACGGTTCGGGCAAGTCAACCCTTTTACGGCTCTTTGCCGGCATTCTTTTGCCGGAAAAGGGTGCGGTAGAACTGCTCGGTCAGGAGATAAGAACCCTTTCCCGGCGGAAAATTGCCCAAATGGTTGGGCTGGTGCCGCAGGAGAGTTTCTTTGCCTTTGAGTGGAAGGTTACCGAGGTGGTGATGATGGGACGCAACCCGTTTTTAGGGCTTTTTGACCGTCCGAGGCAAACCGATATTGCCAAAGTTGAGGAGGCGATGCGGCTCACCGAGGTGATAGATTTCAAAGACCGAAATATCAACTCCATATCTAGTGGTGAAAAACAAAGGGCTGTCCTTGCCCGGGCTTTGGCTCAGGAGCCGGAGATTTTACTTCTTGATGAGGCAACATCCCATCTTGATATCCACCACCGGTTGAAAATCCTAACAATTCTCAAGGGTCTGAACAAAAAGGGGCGGACGATTGTCTTTGTTTCCCACGAATTGAATGATGCCGCAGCGTTCTGTTCCCGGATTCTTTTACTTTCCGGGGGAAGGTGTTTAGCCTGCGACCGACCGGAAAAGGTTATCACCACCGATTTAATTCGCCAGGCTTACGGGGTTGAGCCTTTCGTCTTTTCTCATCCTTTAACCGGTGGTCGTCCGCAGATTATTTTACCTTCTGAGTAGCCGGAGTTACTTTTCAAAGATGCGCCGTGCCGCCTTGGTGGCAAAGTCCGGGTCCTGCCAGAGTTTTATCTTTTCCTTTAGTGTATCGGCTTTTGCCTCCCAGTGCAGAGTCTTTAATTGGTTCTGCCGGATGCGGTAAGATTTCCAAAGGGCGCTGATTAAGCCATTTGGTCCGGGCAGAAATATTAGGGCAAGCGCCAGAAACGGGAAAATGAAGAAAAGAGCCTTTCGCCGGCGCATTGCGGTCAGGTGTTGAGTGGTTGGCGGTCTTTAAAATGCTCAAAAGGCAGAATGGCTTTACCGGTATATGGTAGCCGGTCCTCCTCTTCAATCCTTATCAGCCGGTTATATTTGGCGGTGCGTTCCCCCCGGCAGGGTGCGCCGGTTTTAATCTGACCGCAGTTCACCGCCACCGCCAGGTCAGCGATAAAATGGTCATCAGTCTCGCCGGAGCGATGGGACACTATCGCCCGATAACCATTTTCCATCGCCACCTTTATACAGTCAATCGTCTCACTGACCGTGCCAATCTGGGTTGGTTTCACCAGGACGGCATTTGCCGCACCTTCGTGGATGCCCCTTTTCAGCCTTTCAATATTGGTAACAAAGATGTCGTCGCCCACCAGTTGGATTCTTTTCCCCAATCGGCTGGTAAGTTCCTGCCAGCCCGACCAGTCCTCCTCAGCCAGTCCGTCCTCAATGGATATAATCGGATATTTCTCCACCCATTGGGTGTAAAGGTCAATCAGGTCGTTGGCGCTCAGCGCCCTTTTTTCCGGATTGGTAAAGATGTAGGTGCCATTTTCATAAAGGCTGGTGGCGGCAATGTCCAAGGCAAGATAAACCTCTTCACCGGGCTGGTAACCACTCTCTTCAATCGCCTGAATAATCACCTTTATGGGCGCTTCATTACTGGCGAAGTCTGGTGCCATACCACCTTCGTCGCCTACCGTGGTGGGCAGGTTTCTCTTTTCCAGGATTTCCTTCAAGGTGTGATAGATTTCGGCGCTGGCGCGAATCGCATCAGCAAATGTGGCGAATCCGGCTGGAACAATCATATACTCCTGAATGTCAAGGTTATTAGGCGCATGCAGTCCGCCGTTAATGATATTCAAAAATGGGGTTGGGGTGAATCTGGTTCCGGCACCACCGAGCAACCGATAGATGGGCAAACCGGCACAAACCGCCGCTGCCCGGCAGACCGCCAAAGAAACCCCTAAGACCGCATTGGCACCCAGTCGGGACTTATTTTTGCTACCGTCAAGTTCAATTAGTATTCGGTCAATATTAAACTGATCGGTGGCATCCATTCCGACTAAACGGGGGGCGATTATTTCGGAAATGTTGGCAATCGCCTTGAGCACCCCTTTCCCAAAATACCTTTTCTTATCCTTATCCCTTAACTCTAACGCCTCAAAAGAGCCGACCGAGGCGCCCGAAGGAACCGATGCCCGTCCCATAACACCGTTGGAAAGGATGCAGTCCACCTCAAGGGTAGGGGTCCCGCGGGAGTCAAGAATCTCTCGGGCAACAATTCGGGCAATGGTTGGTCTTGCCATAACTTCCTCAACCTTGGGAAATCCGGGCTTTTTCGTACTCGGCCCGGCGCATAGAATACAGCGGAAATGCGTTTACCAGTTCCCGCACTTCGGACTTGATTTTCTCTAAGGCGGCCTCGTCATCACCGCTAGCCAGGGTTCGGTCAATCAAATCGGCAATCTTCTCCATCTCTGCCTCCTTCATTCCCCGGGTGGTCAGCGCCGGCGTGCCCAGCCTGATTCCTGAGGCGATGAACGGCTTTTCCGGGTCAAAAGGTATGGTATTGCGATTTACGGTAATTTGCACTTTACCCAAGAGCCTTTCCGCATCCCGACCGGTAATTTTCTTTGACCTTAAATCCACCAGCATTAGATGATTGTCGGTTCCGCCCGAACAGAGCCGAAAACCGCGGCGCTCTAAACCTTCGGCAAGGGCGCGGGCATTTGCGACAATCTGACGCTGATACTCCTTGAACTCCGGGCTCAGTGCCTCCTTAAAGGCGACCGCCTTGGCGGCGATGCAGTGCTCTAATGGACCACCCTGAGTTCCAGGAAACACCACCTTATCCAGTTCCTCGGCATACTTTGCCTTACACATTATGATTGCCCCTCTTGGACCGCGCAAAGTCTTATGGGTCGTGGTGGTGACGATGTCGGCATAAGGCACCGGTGAAGGGTGAAGACCGGCGACAATCAACCCGGCGATATGGGCGATATCGGCAATCTGAGCCGCACCCACCTCGTCACAAATCTCCTGAAACTTATCAAAATGGATAACGCGTGGATACGCCGAGGCGCCACTAACAATCACTCTTGGTTTATGCTCCAGTGCCAGTTGCCGGATTGCGGTGTAGTCAAGCATTTCGGTGTTAGGGTCAACGGTGTAATGCACCACCTTAAAATACCGGCCAGAAAAGTTAATCGGATGACCATGGGAAAGGTGACCGCCATGGGTGAGGGAAAGTCCCATAATTGTGTCGCCGGGCTTGGCAAGGGTCAGATAGGCGGCGATGTTCGCCTGAGTGCCGGAGTGAGGTTGAACATTGGCATGGTCACAGCCAAAAAGTTGCTTGGCGCGCTGAATCGCCAGTTCCTCGGCAATGTCCACATAGCGACAGCCGCCGTAATAGCGCTTCTTCGGATACCCTTCGGCATACTTATTGGTCAATACTGAACCAAGGGCGGATAGCACCGCCTCCGAGCAGAAATTTTCCGAGGCGATCAACTCCAAATTATTGTGTTGCCGCTCGGTCTCCTTTACTATCGCATCAAAAACTTCCGGGTCGGTTTTCCAAAGTATCTCTGGTGTCATAGTTAAACTCCTTAAATTTTTATAAGATTAAAAACATAATGGGAAAAGTCAAGACAATACTTAATATCACAATTGACAAAATCGGTTGAAAGACAACTACTCAACAGGTCCAATAAAAAACCAAAGACAGCGTCGGGAAAGTTTATAAAACCGATTCCCGCAACACCTCTTAGGAGAAAATCAACGGCAAAACCAAGAGGATTATTAAAACTAATAATCAAAACAAAAGTCCGACTAAAGGTTATTGACAATTTTCAATGCGGGCGAAAAACCGCCTTTTTAATCGTGGTTAAAAGAAAAAGAGGGTAAAAAACGAAAAGGGATTGAATTAAAAAAGTAACAAATAAGGTTAAAAAGGAGGCAGGAGAGGGAGCGGTAGGGGGAACGGGAAGCCTATTTCTTCTAAATATTTGATAATCCGAGTCTTGTAAACTCAGCCGTTAATTTTCTAAGGGGTTGGGGTCTAAAAGTAGGGGTATCTTTGACAGGCATAGGGAAAGAAAGATAAGGTAAAGTAGAAAAGATTCAGGATGAAGATTTTCTTAAAAGTGAAACCCAACACCAGGACAACCAGGTGGAAAAACTTCTGCTTTAGCAGAGTGCCCTAAAAGCCCAATAAAATACTTCTTGAAAAAAACCAAAATGTCGCAAATGGATTTGACTTATACCCAATGGGCTTGACTTTAATATCAGATTTAGGCATATTTAGACGATGGGCAGAGATTTAGGTTTTCAAGTAGGAGAGAAGTGCGTGCATAATACTTCAAGAAAAGGAGATAAGAGGGGGGATAATGGGTTTGTTCAAGTTGTTTCGTAAGAAGAAGAATAAGACGAAATTGACGAAAAGAGACCCGGGGCGGAAGGTTCGTGAACTTGTCAGCAAAGGGGATTCCTTATATAAACTTGGTCGTTATGAAGAGGCGCTCTCTTTTTTTAATAAGGCTTTGCGGTTAAATCCGAACATTGCTGATGCCTGGAATAAAAAGGGGGTAATTCTCTATAAACTTGCCCGGCATCAGGAGGCACTTAATTGTTATGAAAAGGCGTTGCGGCTAAATCCAAACTATGCTGAATGCTTTTACAATAAAGGAAATCTTCTGGTTGAGTTCGGTCGCCATCGCGATGCGGTTTCCTGTTATGAGGAGGCATTGCGGCTGAATCCAAAACTTGCCGATGCCTGGCGGGAAAAGGGTATTGCCTTAAGGACCCTTGGGCGATATCAAGATGCGGTCTTTTGTTATGATGAGGCGCTGCGGCTAAATCCAAATGATGCCGAAACCTGGCGGAGCAAAGGTGCGGTATTGGGAAGGCTCGGGCATCATGAGCAGGCGCTGGAGTGTTATGATAAGGCATTAGAGATCGACCCGAAGTTTGCTCCAGCATGGCATGACAAAGGGTTTGCCTTATACTGCCTAAAAAGATATGATGAGGCGCTGAAATGTGCCGAAGAGGTCTTGAAAATTAAATCTGACGATGACCTCGCCCTGAAATTCCGGCAGATGGTTCTAACAGAATTGAAGAGGTGAGTGCAACAGAATGCAGTGCCAAAGTCAAAGGGCAAAACTAAAAGGGCAAATTTTTCACTCCAGCGGGAATTGCCGCTGCCAACAAAATTGATTAAACGACTGGTCTATGAACTCTACTTTTCCTTTTGTCTTTTCCGTTCCATTTGACCGGTTGAACTAAAGGTTTATACTTTTGAACTTCTGGCACTGAAAATAACGGAGAGGTGCCGGAGTGGACGAACGGGCATGCCTGGAGAGCATGTGTACCTTTTTGGTACCGTGGGTTCGAATCCCACCCTCTCCGTTTTAATTTTTGCTGAATATAAATTGAAGGGCGAAATAAATATTCCGGCAGAACTGGTGGCTGCGTTTAAGAAAAACCGGTCGGCTGAGAAGAAATTTTTCAGTTTGCCTCCCGCTCATCAACAGGAGTATATTGAATATATTGTTGAGGCAAAGAAGCCCGAAACCAGGCGCCGGCGGGTAGAAAAGGCGCTAGCGATGATTTTGGGGCTACCTCCAAAGTGCCGTATTAAAAACTAAATCCTTCTGAACCGCACCCGGTTTGAGGAAATGTTTGTCTAATAGTTATGCCCCCCAATCCTTTAATTCACATTGACCCGGTTTGTGGGATGGAGGTGATAGAGGGTAAAGAGAAAGGAAAATGGGAATACAAGGGCAGAATTTACTATTTCTGCAATGAGAATTGCCTGCGCCGGTTTCAAAAAGAGCCAGGGAAATATCTTCAGTCTGAAAGAATCGCAGCGAGAAAGCCCACTTTGAGAAAGACCGAAACGGTGGTAGCCGGTATTGGCGGTATGTCCTGCGCCGGCTGTGCGGTGACGATTGAAAAGGCGCTCAATCGCCTACCCGGAGTGAAAGTCGCCCAGGTAAACTTTGCTGCGGAAGAGGCGGTAGTTGAGTTTGACCCCGAGGTAACTCCGTTTACCGAACTGGCAAAGACAATCACTGCTCTCGGGTATGAAGTTCGTAAAGGAAAGGTTGAAGAAACGGAGGCGGTTAGCCAGGAAATGCAACAGGTGAAATTGCGGATGGTCTGGGCTTGGATTCTTACCGCACCGGGAATGTTATTTATGGCACTGCATCTTTTAGAGATTTTTCATCTGCCGATGAGAGTAATGACCACAATTGAAATTGTTTTAGGTGCGGCAGTTCTTTTTGGTCCAGGCTGGCAGACGCTCAAAGGCGCATTCGGGTCAATTAAGGCGCGTTCAGCAACAATGGATGTATTAATCACCCTCGGCATAACTGCCGCGCTTTTTTCCGGGATTTTAGTTCTCTTCGGTCTTGAGGTGGAAAATCTCGGACGGGTGGCGGGTATGCTTATGGCAATTTATTTAACTGGCAGGTATCTTGAGGCAAGGGCAAAAGGCAGGTCAGCACAGGCGATAAGGAGGCTACTCAGTCTGGGCGCCCGAACCGCCCGAATCCTCGTTGACGGCAGAGAAACCGAGATACCGGTGAACCGGTTAAAGGTGGGTGATGTGATGCTTATCCGCCCCGGTGAAAAAATCCCCACTGACGGCAGAATAATTGAGGGCGAAACCACGATTGACGAATCAATCGCTACCGGTGAATCACTGCCAGTGGAGCGAAAACCTGGTGATGAGGTTATCGGTGCGACCATTAACCAGACCGGTTTTATCAAAGTTCAGGTTACCCGAGTGGGCAAGGAGACATTTCTCGCTCAGGTTATTCGCTTGGTGGAGGAGGCGCAGGGCAGAAAGATTCCGATTCAAGCATTTGCCGACCGAGTTACCGCTTGGTTTGTGCCCGTGGTCCTCGGGTTGGCGCTTATTACCGCTCTTGGCTGGTTTTTCTTCGCTGCTAATCTGCGACCTTTCCTTTTCTGGGCGCATCAGTATCTCCCGTGGGTAAACCCGGAACTTCTTCCCTTTTCGCTCGCCCTTTTTGCCGGTGTCGCGGTCTTGGTTATCGCCTGCCCCTGCGCGCTTGGTCTTGCTACACCGACGGCGTTGATGGTTGCTACGGGTAAAGGAGCGGAGAGCGGACTCTTATTCCGCTCGGGTGAGGCGCTGCAAACCCTGGAGGCGGTGCGGGCGATTGTGTTTGACAAGACTGGCACCATAACCAGAGGCAAACCAGCACTTACTGATGTGATTCCCCTCCCGGGAGTTGACCGCCAAAAGTTGCTTGCCGTCGCCGCCAGCCTTGAGCAGGGCTCAGAGCATCCGCTCGCCCGGGCGATATTAGAAGGCGCAACCGCCTGGGGCATAACACCGTTTCCGGCAACCGAAATAACCGCCATTTTAGGAAAGGGCGTAGTCGGAAAAGTTGAGGGCGAAAAAGCGGTTTTAGGGAAGGCGGAACTTTTGGCCGAAAACGGGATATCACCCGAACCACTTACCCTTCTTGCGCTTCAACTCCAGGAGGAGACTAAGACGGTGCTTTATCTGGCACTGGGAGGAAAGCCTCTCGGAATTCTGGGCGTTGCTGATACACCGAAACCGGACTCGGCAAAGGCGATAGGAGAATTAAAAAAACTCGGCATCGTCCCGATAATGCTTACCGGTGATAACCCCAAGACTGCCCAAGCCATCGCCCGCGAAGTGGGAATTGAAAGGTTTGTTGCCGGACTCCTGCCGGAGGAAAAACTGGCGACAATAGAAAGTTTGAAAAAGGAGTTTGGTAGAGTAGCGATGGTGGGCGACGGCATCAATGATGCCCCAGCACTAAAGTCTGCTGATGTGGGCATTGCGATCGGCACCGGCACCGATGTGGCAATTGCTGCCAGCGATATTACACTCGTCCGCGGTGAACTTTCAGGCGTGGTTTCTAGCGTTAGACTTGCCCGTGCCACTTTCAGAAAAATAAAAGAAAACTTGTTCTGGGCGCTCTTCTATAATCTCCTCGCTATCCCTTTGGCGATGCTCGGGCTGCTTCATCCGATTATCGCCGAGACCGCAATGGCACTCTCTTCAATCAATGTGGTAACAAACTCGCTGCGCCTTCGTCGGGTGAGAATTTGAGTGACCTAAGCATAAGATTAACCGGCGACCACTCTTATTTTGAGTGTTTGACAACCTCTTATTGCGGTTGCTTGACTTGGTAAACTATAATAGTAGAATTAAACGAATGGTTGAGGGTTTTAAATTGAGTTCGTTAGTAAAGTTTTATCCCGTTTTCAAGGGAGTGCTTTGTGATTCACAGCCGTAAATCAAAAGCGATAGGACTCTTTTCCGGAAGCCTGGATAGCATCCTGGCCGCGAAATTGCTCGCGGAGCAGGGAGTTGCTATTGTCGCACTGAATTTTAAACTGCCGTTTCCCGTGCCAGGGCGGGTTCCCAGTGATGAATATTTGCAGACCATGGCCGATTTGATTGGGGCAAGTTTACTCTCAATTCAAGCCGATGAGAGTTATCTTGAACTGATCCGGAATCCAGAGTTTGGTTATATTCGGGAGATGGCTCCTTGCATTGACTGTATGGGCTGGATGCTGAGGAAGGCAAGGGAGTTGATGAAGGAAATCAAGGCGGATTTTGTATTCACCGGCGAGGTTTTGGGGCAGCAACCATTTTCTCAGAACAAGCGTTCGCTGAAACTGTTGGAAAGGATTAGCGGGCTCGGAAGTAGGTTGGTGCGCCCCCTTTCCGCCAAGATACTTGAACCGACTCTTCCGGAATTGAGTGGTCTCATTCGGCGGGAGCGGTTGCTCGATTTTCATGGTGGAAGTCGACACCAGCAGATGAGGCTTGCCCGGGAGTTAGGAATTGTGGATTACCCAATTCCCGGTGCTGGTTGCCTCTTAACCGATAGCAATTTTGCTGCCCGATGCCGGGACGCGGTTACCCATCAGGAGTTGACATGGGGTGAAATTGAGTGGCTTAAATACGGACGGCACTTCCGGTTGAAAAGTGGCGCAAGAGTCATCATTGGGAGAAATGAGAAGGAAAATAAGGTCTTAGAGGATTTGGCGCGTAATAATGGTTTGTTATTTAAACCAGTAGAGATTCAGGGACCGGTAGCGGTTCTCAAGACAAAGAAGGTGACAAAAAAGGATATGGAACTCGCCGCCCGGATGTGTGCCCGTTATTGTGATAATCCCAAAGGAAAGGCGGTAAAGATATTGAGTGGCGAGAAGGTCTTTTCTTGCAAAGCAATTAAGGACGAAGATTTAGCCGAATGGAGGATTGTAGGTGGGAAAGATAAAGGAGGCAGGGCAGATAAGTATAAAAAGAATAAAAATAATGGAAAGGAACAAAAATGACCGAAGAGATTAAAGAGAAAATAAGGCGAGTGATTGAGGAAAAGATCCGTCCGGGAATTGTGATGGATGGCGGCGAGATTGAACTGGTTGAGGTAGGGGATGAGGGTGTAGTGAAGGTGCGGTTGAAGGGTGCCTGTGCCCATTGTGAATTTTCCCGGTTTACGCTCGCCTATGGAGTTGAACAGCGGCTTAAAGAGGAGGTGCCTGAGGTTACCCGGGTGGAGTTAGTTCATAGTTTTTAGTTCATGGTTCTTGGTTATTAACTACCAACTTACAACCCAAAACTATAAACTAATTTAAGGATAGGCGACCCCTTCAAGGAAGTTCTGGCGGTAGGCGAGGCTATAAGGAATTAAGAACCAAATGGTTGAATGGAAGCCTACTCGGCGGGGTCGGCGAATGAACCGGTCCAAAAGTGTATCTATGGCATAAAAACGGCTTTTTATCCAGAGGGGGCTGTCGGGTTGGAGATTGGGGCGATAGGTTAAGGGAACTATTGTCTCCCTGCCATCTGGTCCGGGCTGAGTGAATCTAATTTCTAATAAATCAAGGTCAATGCGGCAGAGGATGTCGGCAATAAGAGCAAAGTCTTGGTTAAAAATTGAGAGATTGAGTTTTGCACCCACCAGCATTCTTTGCGTCTGAAGCGACTTTACCCGGCGGTAGAGCCATTTTACCACTTTGGCGTCCTCAAGGGCAGGTTTTAGGTAAGGAGTAAGGAAGGTATCGTTTAAGAAAATTATTTTTGTTCCGGCTTTGGCGAGTAGCCAGATGAGACGGGGGTGGTTGAAGATTTCCTCACCTGCCTGCACCGTCCAGTAGCGGGGGTAATTCCAGAGAAGGGAAAAGATTTCATAGTAGTAATCCGGAAAGCGGGCGATGTCTTCATCAAGAAGCTGAATATGCTTTCCTGGAAGAGAAAGGAGTTCGCCGAGAATCTCCTCTTTTTTTCTATGTAACATACTATTGCCATAATAAAGATATTGCGGACAGAGGTGGCGAAATTGGAAGGGGCAGGCACATCCCCGGATGAATTGCATCGCCTGATATTTGGTGTTCATCAGATATGGGTTTCCCAGTCCGGTTTTTAATGGGATGTATCGGGGTTGGGGAGGGGATTTGTAAAGCGGTTTAAGGGATCTCTTTGCTGAATCGGCCCGGATTTCATCCCAGACATTGGTAATGTCTCCTATGACCGCATGGGAGACCCATTCCGGTAAATTGGTTCCCCAAGCGGTGACCTGCGGTCCGAAAAGCACCACTTGGGGGTTAATCTGGGCTAACTTTTCAGCAACAAGACGGGCAGAGATACCCTGCCCAAAGTTGACAAGAATAACGGCGAGGTCAAATTCGCCCCCCGGTTTAATTTCGGCAATCCGTTCATCAAGGTAGATGAACTCATCTTCGGTGCAAAGTGCTGCGAGGCGTGAGATTTCTAAATTGGGTGTTAAGAATAGCCAGGCGCCTTTGGGTGGGTAACCTTTTACAAATCTTTGCTCCTCCTCAGCCAAAGCAACCGCCAAAATTTTCATATTTAGTTGAAGTGGCTCCTACTTCTGAATCAGGCGGATTATGTCATTGAGAATTGTGAAAATAATAAGGATACCGATTAGCACCCAGCCGATATTAGACGCCCAGGCATACTCCTTCTCTGAGAGACGGCGGCGCCTAACCCCACCAACGAGGTCAAGTAAGATGCGTCCACCATCCAGCACCGGGATGGGTAGCATATTCACCACGAAGAGGTTTATGGAGAGAAGAGCCCATAAGGCAAGGAAATATTCTGCTCCCCAACTGGCACCTTCGTAAGCGATCTTGGCGACCATTATCGGGCCGCCAATAGCCCGGGTGGAAATCTTTCGGGTGATCACTTTATAAATGATGACAAATGTTTGCCCGGTGATATAAACGGTGCGCCGGGTCGCTTCAAAAATGGCTTGGTAAAGATTTAATGAGCGTCTTGGTAATCGAAGCCAGACGCCAATCTGACCAAATCGCTCATTGGAAATCGCATCCTGTTGGAGTGAGGGCGTGATCGAATCGTAAAAAAGCGTTTCGCCCCGTTGATAGGTAATGGGAATTTTGACCCCGCCGTTCTCCATTACCACATTAACAAAATCTTCCCACTCTTTCACTTCAACTCCGGCAACGGTAACAATTTTATCACCGGGTTTGAGACCCAGTTTTGCTGCCGGACTATTGGAGCGGACCCGGTCAATAATTGGCAGAAGGAGGGGTTTTATATCCAGCGATTCGGTGGGCACCTGGTAGTTAAGGGTAACAAGTTTCCCCTCCCGAAGGACAATTAGAGGAATTTCCTTGCCGATATTTACCTGAGCGATTCTGGTAAAGGTGGCAAAATCAGGGATGGTTTCACCTGCGGCTTTAACGATTATGTCCCGGGGAAGTAATCCAGCAATTTGCGCGTTGGAATCGGGTAACGGCGCGACAACCGGAGCCAGGAATTTTACCCCGAATATGAGAAACATTATTACGAGAATCAGAAAGCCAAGAACGAGGTTGCTCGCCGGTCCGGCAGCAACAACCGCAATTCTTGTGCCCAGCGGCTTAGCGGAAAAACCGTCATCTTCGGGTTTTTCTTCGCCCACCATTTTGATATATCCACCAAGCGGGACCAGGGAAAGCCGGTACTCAGTTTCGCCGATTTTCTTTTTAATAAGAACCGGACCGAATCCGATGGAAAAAGATTCCACCGGAATACGGGAAAGTTTTGCTGCGATAAGATGACCGAACTCATGGAAGGTTATTAAAACACCGATAAATAATGCTACGAGAATTATTGAGGTTGCCACTTTTCTACTCCTTATTTTTATTATGCCGTTTATGCCTATTGACCTGAGAGCGGGCAAAGTCAAGCGCCCATATTTCAACTTTTCTTAAGGCATTGAGCGACGGGCACTGGGTATTGAGTTTTGGGTGTTGAGCATTAAAGGCGTTCAGGGTGGCTCTAATTATTGAAGGTATTGATTTGAAGGCAATCTCATTTTGCAAAAATGCCTGAACAGCAACTTCATTGGCGGCGTTTAGGACACAGGTAGCCAGTGGACCAGTTCTCAGCGCTCTCTCGGCTAAGGCAAGACAGGGAAATTGTCGGCGGGGAATAGGGTAAAATCTTAAAGAGGAAATTGCCTCAAGGCGCAATGGCTTCACCAGGGAGGGAAGGCGTTCCGGATAGGTGAGACAGTAGTGAATCGGTAAACGCATATCCGGGGTTGACAACTGGGCAAAAATAGAAGAGTCCTGGAATTCAATCAACGAGTGGACAATAGATTCTGGATGGATAATCGTTGCTACCTTTTGGAAAGGAACGCCGAATAGGCGGACGGCACTGATTATCTCCAAACCTTTGTTCATCATTGTGGCTGAGTCAACGGTAATTTTTTTCCCCATTTTCCAGGTAGGGTGATTCAGAACCGCACTTACTTTTACATCGTCGGGTTGACCCCGCTGCCAGAATGGACCACCTGAGGCGGTAAGAATCATTCGCCGGACGGTCTTAATCTCTTTACCATCAAGGCACTGATAAAGGGCAGTCAGTTCTGAATCCACGGGCAGGAGTTCTCCCTCGTAACGACGGGCGGTTTTCATTACGATATCGCCATAGGCAACAAGAATCTCCTTGGTGGCTAAGGCAACCCGCTTCCCCAGGGTAAGCGCCTTCATAACCGGAATCAAACCAACCGTTCCGGTCATTGCCATAATTAGAATGTCAATGTTGGAGGTCTCTACTACTTCCTTAAGACCTTGGGTGCCAGTTAGTAATTGAAATTTAGTTCCTAACATCTTGCGGGCAGTTTGGGCGGCGACCGGGTCGGTGAGGACCACCTGGCTGGGTTGATACCGATGTGCCTGGGCACAGATTTGTTCAACTGAGCGATGGGCGGCAATTGCCACCAGTTTCAGCCGGTGGGAAAGATGGGTGATAACCTCAAGCGCCGAGCGCCCTATTGAACCGGTTGAGCCGAAAATCGCTACCCGGGTTTGTCCCATAAGTTCTTTATTTAATTAAGACTAAGGTTTTCTTCTCAAGGAGGTCCAAGACAAAAGCGCCTGGCACAGATTCAGGTCATCCCTAGTCGTTACTTTAATATTTAGTGAAGAACCGAGGAGGAAACGGGGCGAGATGCCTAATCGCTGGACCAGTTCGCAGTCGTCCGAGGCGGTAATTTTCTGGTTACGGGCTTGGGCATAGGCACGGCGAATCAGATTTAGAGCGAAAAACTGGGGGGTATGAATTGCTACCAATCCGGAGCGGTCAATGGTCTGGGTAATGCGATTGGCAACCACCTCTTTAAGTGTGTCGGTCACCGGAACGCCGAACGCCACCGCGGGAAATTTTTGGCACATCCGAAACCCTATCGTGAGCATCTCCGGTTTAATGAACGGTCTTACGCCGTCGTGAATTGCTACATACCCATTTTCCGGCAGGGCGAAAATCCCGTTTTCCACCGAATCCATTCTTTCCGCACCACCAGCAACAACTGCGATAACCTTTTTAAATCGCCATCGTTTCACCCATCTTTTAACCTGATTCACCCGGGACCGGTTAGTAACAATGACAAAACCGGTTACCACCGGGCAGTTCTCAAACGCCTTAAGGCTATAAAAGAAGAGTGGCTTACCGCGCACCGGCACAAACTGTTTCAATCCACCAAATCGCCTTCCCCTTCCCGCAGCCAGAACAATGCCATAGTTACATTCTGCCCTTTCGTTTCTCCCCATACCTACTCTAACAATCACCCGGGGAAATAGCCAATTTTCATCGCCTGGCGCACCAAAGCCATCGTCTTCTCACCCTCCTTGCGCGCCCGCTCTGTTCCTTTCTTAAGGATGTCCCAGACTAAAGAAAGGTCTTTTGAGAGTTCCAGCCGTCGGGTGCGAATTGGCTCAAGGAAACGGTTCAGGACATCGGAGAGGAGTTTTTTGCAGGGAACGCAGCCCAATTTCCCTTGACGGCATCGCAATTCAATATCTGCCACTTCTGACTGGTTGAAAGTCTTATGGTAGGCAAACACCACACATACCTCAGGATGTCCTAAGTCGGTGGGATGAATTCTTGCCGGGTCAGTAACCGCGCTACTGACCTTCTTCTTTACCTCGTCAGGCGGGTCAGAGAGATATATCGCATTCCCCAGACTTTTAGACATCTTGGTGTTGCCATCAAGCCCGATCAACCTGGGGGTAAAAATCCCCTCCGGTTCCGGGAAAACTGGTGCGTAAATCGCATTAAACTTCCTCACAATCTTACGGGTTAATTCAATATGGGGTGCCTGGTCGTCGCCGACCGGCACGAGGTGTGCCCGGCAGAAGGTGATATCTGCCGCTTGACTCACCGGATAACCCAAAAATCCATAGGGCATTGACTCTTCATAGTGATACTGCGCGGCTTCGGTCTTAATCGTCGGGTTATGGGAAAGTTGCTGGACGGTTACCAGGTTGGAATAAATTGAGGTAAGTTCGGCAATCGCGGGAACCATTGATTGGATAAATATAGTTGCCTTTTTCGGGTCAACACCACAAGCCAAATTATCCAGAGTTACATTCAGCACATCCTCCCGCAGGCGTTCGGGTCGGTCAAAGTTGGTGGTCAACGCTTGAATGTCGGCAATGATGATAAATGTGTCATAAGTGTCTTGAAATTTTACCCGCTGGGCGACCGAACCGACATAATGTCCTAAATGGAGCGGTCCGGTGGGGCGGTCGCCGGTGAGAATACGCTTCTTTTCCATTGCTATCCGATTATAAGGCTTTAATTTATAACGGTCAAGGAAATGAGGCTTGACCGAGAGAGAATATTTGGGTTATGGGTTGTTATCTATTTACATATTAGCATCGTTTTAATAAAATACTCAATTTGAGTAACCTTGAAGGTAAGAATTCATCAGAGTTATCCGGAAGAGCGGTTTTCATCAGATTGCCTTTAACACTTACCGCATTCCAATACCGGAACTTTCGGCTTTACTGGTTCGGGCAGCTCTTTTCGTTTATCGGAACCTGGATGCAGAATGTTGCCAAGGGGTGGTTCGTTCTCTCTTTAACCAACTCCGCCTTCTTTGTCGGACTGGATTCGGCGCTCAGCTGGTTGCCGGTTTGGATTGTGTCTTTGCCTGCCGGTGTTCTTGCCGACCGGTTTAACAAACGCAACCTGATGATATTAACCCAGTCGGCGCTTGCCTTCTTTGCGCTTTTGCTCGCCATCTTTGTTTGGACAAAGGTCGTCACCATTTATCACATACTTTTTATATCGGCTTTTGCCGGGGTGTTCGTTGCCCTGAATGCGCCGGTTGCTCAGACTCTGGTGCCGGAACTGGTTGGCAGAGAGGACATTCTTAACGCCATTGCTCTAAACTCGGCAATGTTTAACATCGCAAGGATGATTGGACCGGCAATCGCCGGTTCACTTTTAACATTTACCAGTCCTGCCACCTGCTTTGGAATTAACTCCCTCAGTTTTCTCGCCATCATCGTCGCTCTTTACTTTATCCGGCTAAATACCCCACCGCCACCGAGAGCCGACGAACCTTTTAGGCAGCGCCTCATCTCCGGACTCCTGTTTGTAAAAAACCATCCTGACATCAGGCTGTTAATGGTAATGATCGGGGTTTTCTCCTCGTTTGGCATCTGCTACATTCCGCTTATGCCGGTTATTGCCCGGAATATGCTCCATATCGGCGTCCAAGGCTATGGACTGATGATGACTGCGCTTGGTGCTGGTGCGGTTACCGGCGGGTTGACCTTGGCGACCATAAGCCGCACCCGTCATCGGGGGAAAATCCTTTTTGCCGGCACCGGTATGTTAGGTATTTTAGTCATTATCTTCTCATTTGTCCGCAACCCCATTCTGGGCTTTATTTTGCTTTTACTTATCGGCTTCTGCCAGACAAGCATCGCATCACTCACTAACACTCTGATTCAAACCTTATCACCGGATTATATCCGGGGTCGGGTAATGAGCGTGTTCAACCTTTTCTTTAACGGTATGTTTCCCTTGGGCAGTCTTATTGCTGGCGCCCTGGCACAGATGAAAGGGGTGCCATTTGCTCTGTCGGTCAGTGGTATTTTCCTTTTTCTCACTCTGGTTGCAGTAGTGTCAATCCGTCGCCAGTTAATCCGGCTGTAACCCGTTTGCCCCAGCCGGCGCAATAAATAAATGCCATTAGCAATTCAAAATGCAAATTGCCAGAGCCTGCCCCGAGCCCAATGCGAGGAGATTGCTTCCCCGATTCGGGTCGCAATGACGGGGGGGCGAGGGGGCTCGGTCGGAATGACCGAGCCAAGGGGTCAAAACGAAGAATCTAAGAGATTTGAAATTTGGCTTTTGACTTTTGATCTTTGACATTTGACTTCCATCTCCCAAAGTATAGAAAGCAACTACCAAGTCGGCGGTGGGGTATGCCCCGGGCTCGGGGTGCTGTCTTAATCTTAATTCACTAACATCATATATAACAATAACTTAAATCAGTTTAACCTCCAATCTAATGTGTGTATAAGTGTGCACATTTACACTAACGAATTAAGACCGTTTTAATTGTCGCAGCGCCGTTTGGTGCTTCAAGGCGGAGGATATAGATGCCATTGGCAACTTCTCTTTTATTGTCATCTTTGCCATCCCACACCACTGAATAACTTCCGGCAGGGAGTTGGGATTGGACAAGAGTGCGAATTAGTCTACCCGCCGGGTCGTAGAGCGTCAGTTTTACCTTGCCAGGCACGGGTATTTGATAATTGATGGTACCTTTCTGAAAAACCGGATTGGGTGCCAGGCTAAAGAGAAGTCGTTGCGGTAGTTGAAAGGCTTTTGGCTCTTTTACCGCTATTGGGCTCACCGGAGAGAAGAGAATCGCCCTCTGAGGAGTAATTGGTGCGGCGCCACGGTGATAGTTGTCATTGTAAACCACCTGAATGTAGCGGGTGGCGGTATGGTCCTGTTCACCGATTGTTGATGAGTAAGTGCGGTTGGCGGTGAGATACTGGAATTTGAACTCACAATCGCCATCGGTCGTTGTCGTATCATAGAGGATAATCTGGAATTTGTCCCATTCAGAACTATTGACATAACATATTGAATCCCACTCAACAATGAAGCGATGGTTGAGGCTGTCATAATAATACCAGACGCCACCACCTTTCTGGGGGTTCCAATCGTCCCAGTTTACCGCTAAAAGGCGGGGGATTTTTGGGTTGGGGAAGGAGTCGTTTGTCCAATAGTTGACCGTAGTTTGACCGGGTGTAATCCAGCCGTTGGAACAGATGGAAATTTTGTCATAACTCTGACCGTAGAAGATAAAAGGTCCAAACGAAGCGGGGAGGGTTATTTGCACCGTCTGGTCATCGCTTAGGTTAAGTTTTGTGCCTAAGTCTCTGATTTCCACCCATTCAAATTCCGGATGTTTCTGATAAAAGGTGTCAATATCGTCATAAGCCCAGAGGTTTGTCGTTGTTCCACCGGTGTCAGGTATCGGGTCACAGATGCGTATTTCACCGACAAGAATTGTGAAGGGGAGCAGTTTGGTATAGCCACCCTGAGCGGTGAGATAAAGGGTACAAGGGATAGAGGTTTCCATTGGCATTTTTAGGGTAGTTACCCGGTAGCGGTCTAGTGCGTTTGTCTTGGTGCTTTCGGGCATTATCTCTTCATATAAGCCGGTTGAGTCATTGACAATCAGGCGGGAGTCGCCGGAACGGAGTAGGGCATTAACATTATTGGCATTGCCAAAGCCAGTGTTGCGCAACGCAATAAGGAGGTCCGCACTCTCGCCCGGGTCAAGTTTAAAGTTTCGGTTGCCACCCTGGGCGGTGTCAAGGACCACAATACCGGCATACTCAAGTTCGGGCGCACCAACCCGGAGGGAGAAATAAGACAGCCATAATGAGTCTTTACTATCCCGGCAGGAAAGGGTGAAAGATATTTTATGTCCATTGGTGCAGGCGGGTGCCACATTGAATTTGAACCCATTATTGCCGGTCCAGGCGGAGTCATGTCCCAAAACATCGCCAAAATCTTTGACAGAGTCGGTAAGAGTGATGAACGGGTCCGGGGTGCTTAACTTGCCGATAACCGACCTGCCGGTGGAGTCGCCGAAATTCTTAACCCAGACCGGCAGGTTAATCGCCTCATTAGGATTGATATTAGCATCGCCATTACCACCGGGTGGCGCATCGTCAATAATTGAACGGTGGTAAACCACATAGGGGGTATTGGGCGAGAGGGCAAGGATGGTTCCTTGATAGGGTTTAAAGCCCTGACCGCTTACCACCAATGAAAACTCGCCAGGTGTTGTTGCGTTAATTGACAGGCTAACTTGACCATTATTATTGGTGTAGCCAAACTCATAGAAATCACCCTGTTTAGAGGCACAAACTAAGGCATCCTTTACCGGATTTCCCTGTTTATTTACGGTAACCTGGAGTTGATACGGTCCGAGCGGGACAACTGACGGATGGTTGACACTGGCGTTTACTAATGGACCGGTCCAGACGGTTAGGGCTGGGTCACCGAGCCAGAGATACATCTGAGCGTTTTCTGTGCCACCTTGGTAGGCATAGAATTTTTCCACATAGGCGTTGGCGTTGCAGAGTATCCAGCCCAGGTCATAGGTTGGGCAGGTGTAGTTGCGGACTCCGGGGACCTTAATCGTAAATGTGTCGCCTAAGGAACGGAAGATGATTGAGTCCCAGGCGTGATTGGGAATGGTAAAGGAAGGCTCAGTAGCACCGAGTGAGGCGACCGCACCACCCGGATATTTTCTCAGCCACGCCTCACCTAAACAGGTGGAGTAGGATATGACATGGTTGAGACAGCAGCAGTTTATAACTACCGGGGTGAAGGAGTCGTTGTTAAGCGCTTGAATGTGGTCAATTGTCCAGCTCTCGCCATAAGCGTCCCAGCCAGACCAGTCAAACTCTGAGCCATGTCCCCGGTAGTTGATTACCACCCGACCTTCGTTGATGGCGTTAGAGACCATTCCATTATTGCCGGTGGTTCCGCCCATAATCGTATCAAAGGTATAACGGTATAAAGCATAAGGGAAGTGATAAATTCCACGGGTGCAGGCCGAGTATTTATCCGGGTAATTTTCCCTATGGGCGGCAAGGGCAGCCTTTTCTGCCCAGTTGCCGCCGGGTGGATTCTGCTCAAATATTAGCGTCTTTTTAATCTGATTCTCAAGGTCGGTAACGCTTGAGGGGCTGAACCTGCCGATACCCAGTTCAAAATAGTTATCGCCGCCAGTTGGTTCTAAATCTGCATACCACATATCAGAGAAACTCACACCCGGATAGCCGGTGTAACCCGGGACCTCATTGTATTCACCAACAAGTAAAACCCAGCGTAAAGTCTTTGGGGTATTACGGTTATATTCGGCGAGAATGGAGTCTTTAACCTCCTGGGCGGTCCAGGATGATTTGGCAATTACCCTAACTGGTATTCCCCGCCTCTGGTGCCAGTTAGTTAAACTGTCAAGCCAGGAACCGGTATAGTTGGAATGGGCGATAATTAGATAGCGAATTCCTGGGTCGGTAAGCCAGTCAACGGTAAGGTTGAACCTTTCCGGGTTATCAATCAAGGTCTTTAAGACCGGCAGCGCCCAGGGCTCAATATGGTGTCTTTGAAAAATGCCGGGATGATGAACCTTAACCTTCAGCCGGGTGGCGACCAGAAGTTCCCTTTTTGCCGGGTTGTAACGGACCGGGTTGATTATTAGTGTGGTAAATGGTAAGCCCCGCCAGGTGGTTTTTAGTTTTATTTGGGCAATCTCTTGTGGATAGACCTGGTCGGTGGTGTAGAACTGTTGGTTAATCTGCCATTCAGGTTGGGCGCGGTCGGTTAGCGGCTTCTGAGCGGGATAGACTAAAATATCAGGAATGGTTTGGAACTCGGCATCAGTTACTTCAATCGTTACCGGGGCGTTGTCGGGCAGGGCGAGGTTTTTGATGAGGACCGGTAGTTGCGGTAAGCCAACTTCGCCAGTTACCGCGGGTTCGTTTATAAGCCGCAAAATGGTCCAGGTTTGATTTTCCCGGACTTCGGTGGTCATTTCCAATCCAGAAATCTTGACCTCAATTGTCGTGGCATTATTGCCTTCAGGTTTTATTGTTAGGGCTGGCGGGGTGGGGTTTGGGGTGGTAATTTGCCACCATTCACCAAATCCTCCAGCGACCAGACCGGTTATTAACAGAAAAATTATCCTTTTCATTTGTTCTCCTTTTTATTTTTTCTTCTCGCCAAAGACCTGACCGGTAAAAACATAAAGTTCAGCATCCGGTTCTTTCCAGGCATCAGGTGGTAGACCGGCCTTCCAGCAAACACCGGTTAA
>JBDRUH010000019.1:0-281 GCA_039801225.1 Caldifarciminota bacterium | reverse complement strand
TTAAGAACTCCTCCCGAGTCCAACCCTGTTCTATTGGCACCTGAGGCAGTAATAGTCCGGAATGAAAGCCTTTTCTGATCACCAAACCGTGTTTGCCAACTTCTATCAGTCTTGGGTCGGTAATCCGCTCTAAAGGGGAGAGGACGGTAATTTCAATGTCAATCATTGGCAGTTCCTCTATTGTTACCGGTGGAAAGCGCGGGTCTTCTGTCGCAGCACTTATCGCCATATCCCGGGTTGCCAGATAAAGGGGTTTGATTGGCTCAACATAACCGATGCAA
>JBDRUH010000018.1:0-24272 GCA_039801225.1 Caldifarciminota bacterium | reverse complement strand
GAAATGTCACCGGTGTCTCATTCCAAGTAAAACGACCTTGGGTCCGTAAATTATTGGCCAATAACTGATACTGTTGCGAGTCACCCAACTCCATATAAGCCTGCCGGAGATACTCCACCTCAGAAGCCGGGTTCTTTACCACCTCACCAGGGGAAGAGCGGTTCTTAAAAAATGCGGTAATGCCTATCCGAAGAAAAAGTCCAAAGAGAACTATTAGGAGAATGATATACCACCGCTTCTGTTCTTGTTCGCTCAATGTAAATATATATCTACTTAGTTAGCAACTGTCAATTAATACAACAAAGGCTTTGTTTGCCCTTTTTTATAAAAACTGTAATATTGATTCTAAAAAGGAGTCAATTTATGAAAAAATGCTTGGTTTTCTCTTTCGTGCTATTCACCATCCTTTTTGGTGGTGAGTTCTTAGCCATTGTCCCGGGTATCAATCCAGAAGAACTCGCAGTGAAGTTCAAAGTTGTAGACCAGACGAACAATGGTGTATTAATTATCGGTAACGATAATGATATAGCACTCCTCTCGGCGCTGAATGGCAGAATTCTTGATGCCAATATAACAGAAAACCGCTATTACCAGGTTCATCTTTTTGACTGGAGTCGCCAAAAAGACCTTACGCAAATTGCCCGGATACTTGACTTTGATGGTGAGAACTACCTAATAGCGGTGAAACCGGAGGATGTGGCGCATCTCTTATCCTTAGGTGGAATGCTCAGCCGGGTGAGCCTACAAGGCTGGGTCTTCCGACCGAGAGAGGTCAAATTACCGTCGGTCACCACCAACCCGTTGATAGAGGCGATGGTAGCACTGGTCTCGCCGGAATCGGTTCTTTCCTATGTCTGGCGACTCCAAAAATATGGCACCCGCTACTCAACCTCAGACTCCTGTAAAGCGGCCGCAGAATGGATAAAGGCAAAGTTTCTTGCCTATGGCTGTGACACGGTAATAATGCAAAACCACACATCGGGTCATGCACCCAATGTAGTTGGAGTGAGATATGGCACCACCGGCCGCCGTGACATCTATGCAATTATTTGTGGCCATTTTGACTCCTATGCCCCGAATAATGCGCCTGGTGCCGATGATAATGCCTCAGGAACCGCGGCGGTGATAGAAGCCTGCCGGGTAACACAAAATTTTAATTTCACTCACGACTTACGGTTCATTGCCTTTTCCGGCGAAGAGTTCGGGCTTTATGGCAGTGATTATTATGCCGGAATGGCAAGAAATCAAGGTGACTCAATCCTCGGCGTCTTAAACTTTGATATGATTGGTTATGTGGATGCTTCACCGGAAAGCCTTGACCTTATGGGTAAGATTGCCAATCCACCCTGTGAGCCTTTCGTTGACTGGTTCATCGCCGTGTGTGACACCTACACCGACCTTTTCACCTTCAAACGAATGGTAAACAACAACCAAAACTCTGACCATGGACCTTTCTGGAACAACGGTTATTTGGCATTTTGTGGGATTGAAGATTTCTGGCCGGCTAACCCCTATTATCACACCCCGGGTGACTCAATCGGTGCTGGCTATAATGACAATGAGTTCTGCACCGAGGTAACAAAAGCGGCTGTTGCCGGAATTGCCACCCTTGGTCAGCCCCTCCCTGCCAACATTCCCTTGCTCGGTTTAAGTCATATTAAAATTGACGATGCCGCGGGCAACGCAGACGGTTTCTGGGATGCCGGTGAGAGCGTCAGTGTCTACCTGACGCTGAAAAACTTTGGCACAGTTTATGCTCACAATGTCAACGCAACTCTAATAACAAACGATACATTTATAACAGTAAAGGAGGACAGTGCCTGGTTTGGTAACATTGCCGGTGGCGATACCGCAGTAAATCTCCTGCCTTACACAATGATTGCCTCCTCCAAAACTCCGCGTGAGCACAAAGTGTCTTTTGACTTAACCATCACCGCCAGCGAAACCACCTTCTCTACTAACATCAGTTTACAGATCGGACGCTATCTCATCACCGACCCGATTCCCGATAACAACCAGCCACCGCGCTACTGGGCTTATGATGACATTGACACTAGCTATGAAGCACATCCCCAGTATGATTGGGTGGAAATTAACAACATCGGCACTAAGGTCTCATTTTCTCACAACGACAGCGTGGTCGTTATTGAATTGCCTTCCGGATTCGGACCTCTGCACTTTTATGGCGAAGAGTTCCATTCACTTTCTATATCGGCAGACGGCTGGATTTGTCCCGGCTCCTACACCCAACCTCAGTACCAGAATCTGCCTTTACCCAATACCCAGGCGCCAGCCAGCATCTTATGTGTTAACTGGGACGATTTGTATCCCAATTACAATAACACCGGGTTTGTATATTATTATTACGACACCACCAATCATCGGTTGGTAATTGAGTATGACAGTGTCTGCTACTACAGCCCCCGCTCGCTCCGGGATAAGTTTGAAGTGTTAATTTATGACTCCACGCTCACCACACCCACTAACGACAACGTGATTGTTTTCCAATATATGACCGCTAACGGTTATACCAGTTCCACTGTCGGGATTCAGGACCATACTCAAACAATTGGGATTCAGGTTCTCTATAACGGTTCTTATACCTCAGGCGCCGCACCAATTGCTCCGGGCAGGGCGATAAAGTTCACTACTATTGCGCCTACCGGCTTAGCCGATATTCCCTCTAAACCTCTTTATCCTCGGTCTATTTTCTGCACCAATCCAATAAAAGGTGTTACTGAACTTCGGCTTAGCCCCTCTGTGCCAGTAAAGGCAACAATTGCAGTATACGACCTTTTGGGTAGAGAGGTTTGCCGGTTGAAAAGAAGCCACTTTGAACCCGTCATTAAATGGGACACCCGTGCCTTTACCCCGGGAATCTATTTTCTAAAATTGCTGGAGAAACGGAGTGAAATTGTAAAAGTTGTTTTAGTTAATTAAAAATAGGAGCGATATGAATGTCAGTGTAGCAATCCAAAGCCGGCGGGCGTATCGCTCGCTTGAGCCAGTAAGTATCAATGAAGACCTTGTTCGCGACTTAGCACGCCATGCCCAACTGGCACCATCCTGTTTCAACAACCAGCCAGCAAGGTTTGTATTTGTTTACGACAAAGAACAACTAAACCGGCTCAAACCCGCCTTTTCTAAGGGCAACGAATGGTGCTTTACCGGCTCAATGGTCATAGTAGTCTTCACCAAGAAAGAAATGGACTGCATAATAAAGGAACGGGAATACTACCTCTTTGACACGGGAATGACAACCGCCTTTCTAATACTACGGGCAACTGAACTCGGTCTTGTTGCCCATCCGATTGCCGGGTATAATTCTGAGAAAGTGCGGGAGGTACTTGGGATACCCGATGAGTTTACCATTATTACTCTCATAATAGTAGGCAAACATTCTGACGAGATTAGCCCGTTACTTTCAGAAAAACAGATTGAGTGGGAGAAGAGTCGTCCTCCCCGGTTACCTCTGGAAAAAGTTGCTTTCATTAACCACTATCAAAAGGAAAAAGCCGAATAATTTGACAGTTGGTCAATCAAAGTTAAAATTGCCAGCATTAATGGGTAGTTTTCATGGCGGAGTTCACCCCCGTGAGTATAAGGGAGCAACCGAACATAAACCGATTGAGATTGCTCCTTTGCCTTCACGGGTGTATATCCCTCTTTCTCAACACACCGGGGCACCTTCAAAGCCGGTAGTAAAAAAGGGTGACCCGGTTAAGACCGGCAGTGTAATTGGTGAACAAGGAGGAACAATTTCTGCCCCAACCCACGCCTCGGTCTCAGGCACCGTTGCCGATGTTATAAACCTACCCCACCCTTTGACCGGTAAGTTAATTCCCACCGTAATAATAGATTCCGATGGCAATGACACCCTTTCAGAAGAAATTGGCGAAAAAGATTTGAGTAACTTAACTTCCGCTGATATTATTGAATCGGTGCGACGGGCAGGGGTTGTGGGATTGGGCGGTGCTGCCTTTCCCACCTTCTTTAAACTCTCTTTAAAAAAGCCGGTTGACACCCTCATTATCAACGGGTGTGAGTGTGAACCCTTCCTTACTTGTGACCATCGTCTAATGTTAGAAAAACCAAAAGAAATTGTTGAAGGGGTAGAGTTTATTGCTAAAGCCTTAGGGGTGGAGAATATATTAATTGCTATTGAGGACAATAAACCGGATGCGATTGATATTATGACGCGTATGACAGAGGGAAAAGGGATTACTATTCGGCGCCTGAAAACCAAATACCCTCAAGGTGCGGAAAAGCAATTAATCAAAGCCTGTTTGAACCGCGAAGTTCCCTCTGGGGGGCTACCAGCCGATGTTGGCTGTATCGTTCAGAATGTTGGCACCGCCGTTGCCGTCCGAGAGGCGGTCAGATTTAATCGCCCGCTTTATCAAAGGGTGATAACGGTAACCGGTCCGGGAGTAAAAGAGCCGAAAAATCTATTGGTTCGTATCGGCACATTAGTTAAACATCTCATTGAATTCTGTGGCGGTTATAACAACACCCCGGGGAAAATTATTATGGGTGGCCCGATGATGGGAGTCGCATTAGCCGGTGATGAAGTCCCGGTCTTGAAAGGAACATCGGGAATCATCGTATTTCCCCCTGAGAAAGAACCTGATGAGGGTGATTGCATCCGTTGCGGTCGCTGTATTGAAGTCTGCCCGATGGGTCTTTCGCCCACGCAACTAAATTATCATATCAAAATGGGGCGGTTAACCAAAGCGAAAGCCGGGCATATCCTTGACTGTATTGAATGTGGCTCTTGCGCCTATGTCTGCCCGGCAAAAATCCGTTTAGTTCACAGTTTTAAGTTCGCTAAGTCAGAACTGGCACGCCGGCAATGAGCGAAAAAACCTCTCCACTTCGGGTAACCGTCTCACCCCATATCCGATCGGGTGTAACTGTAGCAAAATTGATGTGGGCGGTGGTGTTTGCCCTCCTTCCGATTCTCGGTGGGGCAATTTATTTCTTCGGAGTAAAGGCGCTGATAATAACATTGATTTCCATTACCTCAGCGGTTCTCTTTGACGCCTTGGGTCAGTTGATGTTCGGTCGGAAGGTAACCACGAGCGACGGCAGCGCCGTTATTACCGGAATACTCCTTGCCTTTAACCTTCCACCCAATGTTCCCTGGTGGCTGCCGGTAGTTGGTGCCGCATTTGCGATGATTGTTGTCAAACAGTTTTTTGGTGGTCTGGGGCACAACTTTATTAACCCGGCGCTCGGTGCTCGGGCATTCCTTGTCGCCTCCTGGCCAACTCAGATGACGACCACCTGGCTCGCACCCCGCGGTGGCACCACCCCCGGGCTTCTACCCGAAATACTGAAACTATATCCTGATGCGGTAAGTTCTGCAACTCCATTAAGCCTTCTTAAACAGGGTGGAAAACTACTCCCGCCGAATTTTGTCCCACAGAAACTTTACCAGGACCTCCAATCTTGGTCAGTTATTAAAAACCTCTTTCTCGGCAATACCGGCGGGTGTTTAGGTGAGACTTCAGCACTCCTTCTCCTTATCGGCGGCATATTCTTGCTCCTCACCAAGGTAATTGACTGGCGGATACCTCTCAGTTACCTTTTAACCGTTTTGATATTGATAACAGTTCTTCCCGGACACAAATCTAATTTATTGAACTACATCCTCTTCCACCTTTTAAGCGGCGGTTTAATCTTAGGTGCATTTTATATGGCGACCGACTATGTTACCTCCCCTCTTACCCATAAGGGTAGAATAATTTTCGGCATCGGTTGTGGTGTTTTTACCACTCTTATCAGGCTCTGGGGTGGCTACTCCGAAGGGGTGTGCTACTCCATACTATTAATGAATGTTGCCACCCCTTTAATTGACCGTCTTACACCACCCCGACTCTTTGGGAAACAAAAATGAAAAGGACATCACCCCTCTGGACAGTTTTCTCTTTATTCATCACCTGCCTAATCGCGGGATTTGCCCTCTCGCAGGTATACAGTCTGACAAAATCAAGAATTGACTTCCAGAGGAATGTGCTGGCATTCCAGGAGGCTTTCGCTCAGGTCTTCCCTAATGCCGAGCGTTTTGAACCGGCAACACCTGATTCTTTAGTCTGGCTTGCTTTTGTTAAAGGGGAACGCATCGGCAGCATCATCAAAGTGGCAAAACAGGGTTATGGCGGTTTGGTACCGGTAACCGCCGGTATTGACCTGGACGGCAAAATTGTGGCGATTAAGGTCGCCAGTCCGTCCGAAGGTTTGAAAGAGACTCCGGGACTGGGGCTTAAGGCAACCGAAGAAGATTTCCGCAAACAGTTTAGCGGCAAAACCGCTACTCAACTTCAACTTACGAAGGATGGTGGCACAATCCAGGCGATTACTGGTGCCACAATAACCTCTCGGGCGATAACTGAGGCACTGCGCGAAGGAATGGAAAAATACCAGGAAATTCTCAAACCACAATGAAAACCCAAACCAACCGGCCGACAGCCAACAGCAGACAGCGAACGGCTAAATTTGATTACCTCTTATCTGGCATAATCAAAGAAAACCCCACACTTATTCTGATGATTGGTCTCTGTCCCACCCTGGCAACTACCGTCTCTGCCCGCGACGCCTTAGGAATGGGTGTTGCCGCATCTTTTGTCCTCATCTGTTCCAACATCGTCATTTCTGCGGTGCGGAAACTGGTCCCGGAATCGGTGCGCATTCCCATCTTTATTATCATAATCTCCACATTTGTTACCCTGATAGACTACCTAATTCAAGCCTATCAACCCGCCCTTTATCGAGCGCTGGGCGTGTTTATTCCTTTGATTGTCGTCAACTGTATCATCCTGGGTCGTGCCGAGGCATTCGCCTACCACCACGGAATTTTTGACTCTCTCCTTGATGCTATTGGTAAATCGTTAGGGTTTACCCTGGTTCTCTTCATAATGGGAAGTTTAAGAGAGATCTTTGGTGCTGGCACTCTCTTCTCTAAACCGGTTCTACCCGCCGCTTACCGCTCAGCACCAATGCTCTTTGCTATATTCCCCCCGGGGGCATTTTTCCTCATCGGACTCCTCAAGGCGCTGGTAAATAAACTCGGATTAGCAAGGAGGTAGAAATGAACCCAGCAAAAATATTTCTCGCTGCCTTTTTAGTTAACAATATCATTCTGATGCGCTTTATTGGTCTCTGCCCATTTTTCGGCGTTTCCACATCCCTCAACACCTCAATCGGAATGAGTGCCGCGGTCCTTTTTGTAATGCTTTTAGCCGCCTGGGTATCCTGGATTTTATACCACGCGTTGCTTTTACCCCTTGGATTGGTATTTCTGCGCACCGCGGTCTTTATTTTGGTGATTGCAGCGTTAGTGCAGTTTGTTGAGATGTTCTTAAAACGGTATGTCCGCCATCTCTATTCGGCAATGGGCATTTACCTGCCATTAATCACCACCAATTGTGCCATCCTGGCGGTTACCTTTTTAAATATTGACTACAAATTCAATCTTTTCCAGGCGACCATTTTTGCCCTGGGCACCGCGCTAGGTTTTGCCCTGGTCATCATTCTATTCGCCGCTCTCCGGGAAAGACTGGAATCCGCACCGATATCCCCGGCATTCAAGGGGTTTCCCATCGCCTTTGTCAGTGCCGCTTTGGTATCGCTGGCGTTTATGGGCTTCACCGCCCTTTTTGGAATTTCCTAATGAGAGACCGAGGACCGCATTCCGCACTCCAACTTCCGCCTTTTGGATTTGATTATGGGCTGGCTATTAATTATTAAATCACTCATCGCCCTCGGTGGACTTGGACTACTCCTTTCTATTATTCTTCTTATCGCCCAGATAAAATTCACTGTTAAAATTGACGAAAGGGAGGCAGAAATCCGCTCAGTTCTACCCGGTGCCAACTGTGGTGCCTGCGGCTATCCGGGCTGTGATGGCTATGCTAACGCAATCGTTACTGGCAAAGCGCCTCTCAACGCCTGCACCGTTGGTGGACCAGCGGTGGCAGAAAAAATAGGGAAGATTATGGGACAGGAGGTTACCGCTGCCGAACCCCCGGTTGCAGTATTAATCTGTCGGGGAGGTAAAAGAGAAGCAACCGAGCGATTTGAATACTACGGCACTGAGAGCTGTCGTGAGGCGACCCTTCTCCTGGGCGGACCAAAAGCCTGCATCTACGGCTGTATCGGAATGGGACACTGCGTCAAAGTGTGTCCGGTTCAGGCGATTAAAATGGACGAAAACCGCCTACCGGTTATTGACGAAAAAGTCTGTATCGGCTGTGGTAAATGTATTCGGGAATGCCCGAAAGGGACACTGCGTTTAATACCTCGCTCTAAACTGGTTTACCTCGCCTGTGTTTCCCAGGACCGGGGCAAGGCGGTCAAGGATGTATGCCAGGTTGGTTGCATCGGTTGTGGACTGTGCGTGAAAGTTTGCCCGGTTGGCGCTTTGAAGATGGAAGGCAATCTGCCGGTAATGGACTTTGAAAAATGCATTGACTGCGCCATCTGCGTTCACAAATGCCCGAGCAAATCATTTGTTGACCGAGCACCGGGCAGACCAAAGGCATCAATCAATCCGCGCTGCACTGGTTGTGGTGCCTGCGTCAAAGTCTGCCAGTTCAAGGCGATTGAAGGCGAGCCAAACCACCAGCACAGAGTTTTACCAGAAAAATGTATTGGCTGCGGTCAATGCGCCCTGGTCTGCCCGGTTAAGGCGATTGACTTCGTTGGCGCTTTAGGCTATGCGCTCAAAACCCAATAGGTAATACTGGCTCTCGGTCTTTAGTTCAGAACCCTAAAAAGTAATCACGCAGATGATAGCAAAGATAATTGGAAGATTTAAGGGGGCGGTAATTCTGATATGGACCCAAAAGATTCCTTTGGAGACTAATTGACCAATTACAATTATTAGAGGAATTAAACGCTAACCAGTTTTGGTGTTCACTACTCAACTCACAAAAGAAATAAATTTGAGACTTACGAAGGAAACCACCTGTGAGTTTAGCCGGATGAAAACTTACTTAATAACATCGGGGGCTGCCAGGGGGCTGGGGTCTAAAATTTTAAATATTTCTTATAACATTGTGATTTTCCGAAAGATAGACTAATAAACCCCTTTTATTCCCGTTCTACCTATAGGTAGAATTATTAATATCTCTTTTGCCCGATTTTGGTGAACTCCGTCCCTTCTGTAGGAGCAAATTTCCCGAAAAACCTAAACGCAAAGCAAACCACTGTCCCGAACCCTAATTAGTTCGTGGTTTGAAGTTCATACCCCTCGGCTTCGCTCGGGACAAAGTTTTGGTTTCTCAATAGTGGGAGACCGAAGACGGAGGACAGAAGACGGTCACCGGTCATCGGTCTCCGGTCTTGCTCGGAATGACGGTAAAACCTATTGCACTTTGTCTTTGACTTATATACCCCTCCGTTTAAAATATATTTAATAAAGATGGTTTCAGAGCGTTATGATGTTATAGTTGTTGGTGCTGGTCATGCTGGGTGTGAGGCGGCACTTGCCTGCGCCCGGATGGGGTGCACCACACTCCTTTTAACGCAAAACTTAGACACAATCGCCTTGATGTCCTGCAATCCAGCAGTTGGTGGAATTGGTAAGGGACAGTTGGTAAAGGAGATTGATGCACTGGGTGGTCAGATGGCACAGATAACTGACCAAGCCGGAATCCATTTCCGGCAGTTAAATACCAGTAAAGGTAGGGCGGTTCGTTCCTCCCGGGTTCAAGTTGACCGGCAGTTGTATAAGAAGTTGATGCGTCTGGTCTTAGAAAAGACTGCAAATCTCTATCTCCGCCAGGGGTCGGTTGCCCGAGTCCTGGTGCAAAAAAAAGCCGCTATCGGAGTTGAGACCGAAACTAAGGAAAGGTTTTACTCTAACACCGTAATACTTGCTCCTGGAACATTTCTTTCCGGTCTTGTTCATATTGGGTTGGTCAACTTTCCTGCCGGTAGACTTGGTGAAATGCCTGCCAACCTTTTGAGTGAAAACCTGCGGGAGTTGGGCTTTAGGTTAGGCAGGTTTAAAACCGGCACGCCCCCTCGGCTTGACATTCGCACCGTCCGGTTGGAAAGAATGGAGAAACAGGATGGGGATAAAAACCCGCGCCCTTTCTCATATTGGACTCAAACCGATTTGTGTAATCAGGCGTCCTGCTACATTACCTATACTACACCTAATACCCATCGGATTGTTAAAGAAGGTTTGAAGGAGTCGCCGTTGTATACCGGTATCATTAAAGGTAGAGGTGTTCGCTACTGCCCTTCAATAGAGGATAAAGTGGTGAAATTCCCTTTCCGGGAGCAACATCATATCTTTATTGAACCAGAAGGACTGGATACGATTGAGTGCTATCCCAACGGCATTTCTACCAGCCTGCCGATTTCCATTCAGGAGAAAATGGTCCGCTCAATCCCTGGGCTTGAAGAATGCCGGATTTTAAGACCAGGGTATGCAATTGAACACGACTATTGCGACCCCACCCAGTTATTTCCTACCTTAGAAACCCGGCTTATCAAGAACCTTTATTTTGCCGGACAGATTAATGGCACAACCGGCTATGAAGAGGCGGCTGCCCAAGGGCTTGTCGCCGGAATCAACGCCAGTCTCAAGGTCAAAAAGAAAGAGCCCTTTATTCTCAGTCGGGCTGATGGTTATATTGGCGTAATGATTGACGACCTGATAACTCAGGGCACTGATGAGCCTTACCGGATGTTTACCGCCCGGGTGGAGTATCGCCTTATTTTAAGGGAGGACAATGCCGACTTGCGTTTAGGACCTAAGGGTTACGCCTTGGGACTGATAGATGAAGAACGATATAAAAATATCCGCCAAAAACAGGAGACTTTTAATAGAACGATGGAATGGCTGAAGACTACTCAAGTCCGACCGACTGCTGAAATCAATAGATTTTTGAAGCGATTAGGGACATCTCCTTTGACCGAAACTACCCCGGTGCTGGAACTTTTGCGCCGACCAGAAATCTCCTACAAGGACATCATCCGGCTCATTCCCGATGCAGAAGAAATTTCCCCTACCGTTGAAGAGTTAATTGAAGTGGAGGTGAAATATGAAGGTTATATCGCTCGCACCAAACGACAGGTAGTGGATTTTGAGAAATTGGAATCGGTCCGAATTCCCGAGAATTTAGACTACTTTAAAGTTCCTGGGCTTTCTACCGAGGCAAAGGAAAAACTTGCCCGAATTAAGCCGCTTTCATTGGGACAGGCAAGACGTATCCCCGGTATAACCCCATCAGCCATATTCGCTTTAACAGTATTTTTGGAGGGAAAGAGATGAGTTTGATTCAATTGCGGAGTGACTTGGAAACATTCTGTCGCTCACGGGGGGTAGTCGCCTTCGGTGTTGCAGAACTTAAAAGCATAAAAATTGAAGACTTTCTTCTGCCAAAAGAAACCCTTAACCGCATGCCTTTTGCCATCAGTCTGGTGATGCGACTCTCCTATGAAGTCCTGATCACGATAACCGACCATCCCAATCAACTCTACGAACACCACTACCGTCAGGTTAACTTCGCCTTAGACCGGGTCGCCCTTGAGGTGGCAAACCGACTCCAACAAAGTGGCTATCGGGCACTGCCCGTCCCCGCCTCGCAGATTGTTGACTGGCAGAATCAACGCGGACACCTCTCCCATAAACGGATTGCAATAGCCAGTGGCTTAGGCTGGTTGGGGAGAAACAATTTATTAGTTACCCCGGAATTTGGCGCTCAGGTGAGACTGGTTACTGTCCTTACCGATTTTCCTCTTGAACCCGGCGCACCACTTTCCGGTAATTGTGGCACCTGCCGGGGGTGCATACCGGCCTGTCCGGCAAAGGCAATAAAGGAGTCAGCAAAAGATTTTGACTTTCGCGCCTGCTTTGAAAAACTAAAGGAGTTTCAGCGTCTGCGCTATGTGAACCAGTTCATCTGCGGTATCTGTGTTCGGGTCTGCCGTGGTAAAGGTGTTACTTAGTATAACGGAACTCCCTACCGACAGAGAAACCGAACCTGATACCACCAGGATGGGGCGATTCTTTCCTAAAATCACCGATACCGCAGGAGAATCGCAAAGGACCTATTGGCGTGTTCGTCTCCACTGCGCAACCCGTGCCCCATTGGAGCTGGTTTAATACCTTTTTGCTCCTGACCAATAAATCAAAACGGCTGAATGTTGCACCATTGGCAAGTAACTCTAAGAACAAAGGATAGTTCTCCTGACCAAACAAGTGAAGAAGCCGGAACCTGAGCCCCATGCCCAATATTAGCCTTTGATTGGTCTGGAACTCATCCTGGGCAAAACCGATAAGCCCCTCTCCCCCACTCTTAAAACAATCGCTCAATGGCAGTTCGCCAAGTGAGAATCCCAATTGCGACCAGAAACGGAGACCAACAAAAGAAAAAATTGGTAGAATCTGCTCGCTTCGCCAATCAAATCGGAAAAAATCCGCTGAACTCTTTAATCGCTTCGTGGCGTAAAAAAGATTTAATCGGTAAGCAAGACCACGCCTGGCGAGATAAATATCCTCTTGGTTGTTAAACTCCAGGTTGAAAACTGGACCAATAACCCATTCTGGCTTTAATGTGTCAACCATCTCTCCCTCGTAATAGTTTCTCTTTCCCTGAATACCGATATTGAAAAAGCCGTTTTTCCCCAATATATATCCGGCTTCCGCCAACCCACCACTATACCGAATGAGGTAGTTGGAAGCAAAGGAACCGTTCTGCCAAACGCTTCGGTTAATTGAACCGAAAAAGCCGTCAAGCCGATAACCAAGCGGTAGCCAAAAAATTCTTGTTCCGGTTAGCCCAAACCGGAACTCATTGGGATTTCCCAAGGTAAAAGCCACTCTCACCGCAGCACCGGAACCTAAGATATTTTCCTCACCACCCTCAAAACCTAACACAATGTTGTCATAATTGTCATAACGCAAGCCAACTGAATAAAAACCATAAGGACGTTCTGCCAGTTCAAAAACGACATCTATTATGCTATCAGTTTCTTTTTTCTCCAAACGATAGTTCACCTCTTCAAAAAGACCAGTATTAAAAAGCCTTTCAATGTCATCAAAAAGCGTGGCAAATGATAAAGTGCTCTTCTCTTTCAGATGAACATAGCGTCGCAAAAAACCCTCGCCGGTTCGCCTTGCGCCTTCAAACCTTATCTTTTGGACGGTTGGTAAGAATTTCCTTTTCACGATATGCCGATTTATTACTGGCGTCTTTCCTTTCAACTTTTCCTTAATTAAAGGCAACGCCCGTATCGCCGCAGACTCTCCGGCAGCAATCAGTTCCTTTGCTCGGGCAAAATCGGAATGGAGAAAACCTGATAGGTCGGGCTCAATAACCACATCGGCTAGCATCTTGGATTTTTCAATTCCGGAAAAACCCATCAAATCCAGACTGCGGGATGCAATATCAATAAGTGTCCTGCCATCACCCTGCCGCCGACGCATCGTCAGGACCGCAATAATAAAATCGGGTTTAAATTCCAAAAGGGGCTCAACTGGCAGATACTCCATCACCCCACCATCAACCAGTTCAACACCTTCTATAACCTCCGGGGCGAAAACCCCCGGTATGGCGATACTTGCTCGTATTGCCTGTTCCAGCCTGCCCTTTTTCAAAACTACCCGCCTCTCCCCATTGATATCAACCGCCACCGCCCGATAGGGAATCGGCAGGCTGTCAAAATCAAACCCGGTATAGAACTCTATTTCGCCCAAAAGCCGGTTGAGTAAAACCTCAACATTCTGGAGCGGCACCAAACCGCTGGGTAGATAGGGAATGAAGTTTTTATGCCGCAGTTGGAGAAAGTAGCGCTGAACCTGTTGTCTCTCTGGTAGATACTGGGAACCAAAACTGGGGCGGGAGGAAAAAAGTCGGTTCCAGTCCGCTGTCAAAGCAATACTTTCAATCTGTGCTGATCGGTAACCTGCCGCATAAACCCCACCCACCAGCGCGCCCATACTGTTACCGGAAATTCCCACCGGCACTATACCCTCCCGTTCTAACACCTTAAGAACTCCGATATGTGCCAACCCTAACGCCGCACCACCAGAAAGAGCAACTCCTACTCGCACCGGCTGAGCAAAAATTACCTCAAAAAGAAGAATAACTAAAAATAACTTTCTCATATACCACCAACTTTCAACCGGTTTCCGAATCTTTCCTTAAATAGTTGGATTAAGTTGCTGATAAAAACTGCCACTACGGCTATCATCCCCACATCAAATGGCAGACGATAACGAATCCGAGTGTGAAATACCGCATAGGTAAAGGCGTTAATTACATATAATATCAATAACAACCACTCTACTTGTACTAGTCTAAATCGCCGCGCCAAGAAAAGCCGAATTAAAAACAATAAAAGTAAAGGCAAATAGGTTATCAACATAACAAAGTCCCGAAAACGGGATGCTTCGGATTTTTGCGCCAGTTGGTTTCGGTAATTAAACCAGTTGAGAACTTTCAAAAAATATAGTTTCACCGCCCTCCCTTTATTATTTAATATCCATTGAATCGCCTGAGACCGAAAGTAATCGTTCTGTTCCACCTCGCTCAGTCCTTCGGCACCGGGAAGGTATTGACCGATATCGGTACTTGCACCAGAGTTGGGTGTAGCAAATTCTGAATTGCCATGAAGCAATGTAATACCCTCATTGGTCGTTAAAAGAATAAATTTGTGAAAAGTTCGGTAATTCCTGACTGTCCACAAAAAGAACAAAAGAAAGGCAATGATGAACATCACTAATAAAGTAATGATTCGCCGGCTGAGAAAAAGTTCTCTTCGGGCAATTAAGAACCAGACGCTGATAACAAAAAATGTCGGGATAAATCCGGGAATGGTAAGCATCAGCCAACCTTGAAGAAACCCGCTAATAGCGCCGAGCAGCACTGCTTTAGATTTAGTTTTCACATCAGTGTAGTTAAGTAAAAGGATTGTGCTGATAAGGAGGAAAGTACCCAGCGTCTGAGCGTATAACGTGCTGGCGGTAAAAAAAAGCACTGGATATAATAGAATCAAGAGAGAAGATATAACACCAGCTAACCGCCCTGATTCTCTATTTCCAATGATAAAAATTAATACCATTGTGCCGGCAAGGAAGAGAAAGTTCAGCATTCGGCAGAAAAAAACACCAGCACCTAATTTTGCGAAAATCGCCAGAAACAACGGATAGCCCGGTGCTCGGTAGGCGGTTGGGTTAATGCCGTCAATGGAATAACCTTTCCCTTCAGCCAGGTTTTTGGCAATGGCATAAAAATCCCGTTCATCCTGAAATCGTAAATTGTTTCCTAAGTGGATGCTATAGAACCCCCCTGCTAATAAAAGGGAAAAAAGGGAAATCATTAACAAAAGGCGGTAATTCCGCTCAATCCAATTCAACAGAGAAATACTCATTCTCACCTCTCTTACGGAGGTAAACCGTAGGGCAAGGCTTTAGCCTTGCTTTCCTTTTCGGGACACAAACCTGAAGGTCTGCCCTACATTGCACAGTGATAGTAGAACAATTCTTCAGCCTTGCTTCGAGCCTCTGCTGTGACCACACTCTCATCAACTTTCACCACGCTCAGTCTATATTAAACACTATATCATAAGAGTCAAATATCAGACAGGGTTTAGAATAACTAACCTTCTGCTGATAGTAGATATTGACACTAACCGATGACGATGTTAACATTTGTATAATCAAATGGTTCTTAGTTCATATTTCGTGACTCTAAACTAAAAACTAAGAACACAAGACTGAAAAATGATAACTAATAAAGGAGGAAAGATGAAGCGAGTTTTTATTATACTGATGGCATTCCTTATCACCGTTACCCTGTTCGCTCAAGGAACAACCGGTGGTATGGGGACATTTGGACCAACCCTCGGTCTAATTAATTTCAAAGAAGTGAATGCTGCTTTTGAGCGCGCCGGAATTAAAAAACTCTCATCTCCGCACTGGATGTTTGGCGGTGGCGGCTATGCGATTGCCAACCGGGTACTCATCGGTGGTGCTGGCTGGGGTGGAACCCAGACCGTGACCTCAGAATCGGTAACCTGCCGGCTGAGTTACGGCGGTGGTGAGTTTCGTGCCGGTTATGTGGTTTTAGATTTAAAACATCTTTTGGTCGCGCCAACATTAGGCATCGGTGGTGGCGGTTACACTATGCACCTTCAACCCTACAATCAATCCCCACCCCACTTTGATTCTCTCCTTCTCCATCCCGGACGCTCAACCAGAATCTCTTATTCCGGATTTATATTGACACCGCATATTGCATTGATAATACCTATCTCCTTCGTTGGTGTTGAGTTAAGGGGTGGTTACACATTTGGTCCTTTCGCTTCCGGATGGGAACTTGACGACAACTCGGTTCTACGGGATAGTCCCAAAATGGCTAATGCCAATCCTTTTTTCAGCCTTAATGTTCTGTTTGGCGGATTTAGCCGGGAGAAAGTCAAAAGTTCGCTTAAAATGGAAATAGAAGGTAAAACTGAAGAAGAAAAGGAGAGTAAAGAGGTACAAGGAGAAGAAAAGTAGAATTTATAATTTTCTTCTTGCCTTTGGTTTATTTTTCTTTAAAATAAGCTTATATTAGTTTTATTTTACCCAGGAGGACAATTGAAAAGGATTATTCTTTTACTTTTACTGGCTTCTCTTCACCTTTTCTCCAGTGTTCTGAGGAAAACGGTGAATTTTTCTGATAAGACGTTAAACTTCCGTAATTATCAGGGCTATGATGTGGTAGAACTTCCCAAGAGTTTTACCCTGTCTGACCCGGGCAAACCTGCTCTCCCCCTTGTCACTCTAACCTTTGTCATCCCTGCCGATGCCCATCTCAGTGATGTGCTCGTCAAACCACTAATCACTGAAAACATCCCCGGCAAATTTAACATTTTTCCCGCTCAGTTACCAACGCCCCTTTCCCAAAGAGAAATTAGCACTTTCGTTCCACCCGACTCTGCAACCTACTCCTCAGATGAACCATTTCCGAACCAACCGCTTATCCGTTACTCCACCGGCAACGCCACCGGTTTCCGGCTTGTCTCAATTACCCTTTGCCCTTTTGAATACCATCCCCGTTCTGGTGAACTTTTCTTGCACACCCAGGTAGAAATTGCTATTTATTATCAAAAGAGCGCCATATTGCCAATCACCCTCACACCTCTCCAAAAGGAAATCACTCTTAAAAGCCTCGGCCCACTAATAACCAACCCGGAAAATCTTTCAACCTTTGCCCCACCGGTTAAAAAACTCACTCAGCCTCAGATTAACTATCTGATAATAACCACTCAGAAACTTGCTCCGCTTTTTACCTCCTATATTGAATATAAAAATTCTAGGGGGCTTAAGTCCGAAATAAGAACCGTTGAGTGGGTTGAGCACAACTTTTCTGGACGGGACATTCAGGAAAAGATTCGTAACCTAATTATCAACTACTTCCAGAATCGCGGGCTCTGCTATGTACTCCTCGCCGGCGATGTTCAACAGGTTCCCTCAAGGCGCATCCGGTTAGAAATTCCCGAACCTTGGGATATTCCTACCGACCTCTATTTTGGCGATTTGGACTACTCCTGGGACTCAAACAATAATAACCTCTTTGGGGAAATGGCGGATTCGGTTGACTTCTATGCCGATGTTATTGTCGGTCGTGTCTCAGTTGAGGACTCAATTCAGGTTTATAACTTTATTAACAAGGTCAAAACCTATGAGAACAACCCGGCAACCGACTACATCAAACGCGCCCTCTTACCCTCGGGCTGGCTCTGGCGGTCAATCGGTTATCATGGCAAGTTTGTCAATGATTCCATCGCCAACATTACCCCTTCAGACTGGATTGACCGAAAGATGGAGAACTCGCCCAACTCCCAATTAGTTGCCGACTCTTTTGATAACGGTTTTGCCATTTTTGACCCGGCAGGACATGGCAATGAATACGGGGTATATGACGAAGATGGCACACCAATTTATACCTCCGGTCTTGCCGGTAATCAGCACAACGACCAAAGATTTACTATTATCACCTCGCTCGCCTGCAACCCCGGCAACTTTGAGGCTGAGGACTGCCTAGCTGAAGCAGCATTGAACTGCCCAAATGGTGGTGCAATTGGTGTAATGATGAACTCCCGCTATGGCTGGGGGACACCCCCTTATATTGGTCCTTCAGAACTACTCTGCATTCGTTTTTATGACTTTTTATTCAACTGCCAGCAATCGGTTATCGGTTCCTGCCACAACCGGTCGCGCGAGCAATATGTTATCTATGCTCAATGGGATAAAATCTGGCGCTGGTGCTTCACCGAATTTAACCTTCTCGGCGACCCAACGATTGACATCTGGACTGAGCCTCCTTTTGACCTCACTCTTAACGCTCCTGACACCATTCTTACCGGCCCCCAGACATTGAAGGTTACCGTCTACGAAAATGGCAGTCCCGCTCCTGGAGCTGTGGTAACCGCTTATAAAAATAACGATGTTTTTGCCCGGGCTAACACTAATATTAATGGAGAAGCGAATCTAACCATTCATCCACTAACCCCGGGTGAACTAAAAATTACCGCCACCCGGCATAACAGCCTGTCTGGAGAGAAAACCATTATTATCAAACAGGGCATCCCAGAACCGGTTATCATCTACCAAAACTACGAAATTGATGACAGCACCCAATCCAACCCAAACCGCATCCTTGAGCCCGGCGAGACCGCTGGTCTAAAACTGACTTTTCTCAACATAGGTCTCTCTCCAGCAACCAACATCAATCTCACCTTATCAACAGTTAACCCGGATATCTCTATTCTCGACTCAACCACCTTTATTGACACCATTTTTCCTGATAATCCTGTTCAAGCAACCAGCCTCGTCGTCTCTGCCCGGTCTTCTGCCTTGCCCGGCTCAAGTCCAGAACTTTTCGCCTTGGTTCACTCCGACCAGGGTGAATTTGGATTCTGGTTTTCTCTTGACCTGGGGTATCCGGGCAGAACCTGGGTTGAGATTGACACCGGTATCTGTGCCTTAACCGTAACCGCCCGTGGAACAATCGGTTTTGACATCTCCTCCTCGCGTCAGGGAAAGGGGTTTCGTTATCCCAAATCGGACACCACCGGGTTAAACATCGCCAGTTTCTCAGTAGGTAACTCAGCAGATTATCTTGTTGACCGGTTTTACAACCAGAGTAAATATGGCTTTGACCAAGATTGGCGACTTCACGAAAGCCTCCGAGTGCGGCTGCCACTCTGGAACTCGGATGAATTTATTTATGGGGGGTTTACCGACGAAGGTCACCCTCAACCCAAGGGTCTGCTTGTTGAACAAAAGGCGTTAGGTTTGAACAAACCCGGGGCAGATAATTTCGTGGTTTTAATTTATGACATCAAAAATACTGCTACTCAGCCGCTGTTAGGGCTTTATGCTGGAATTCTTGCCGACTTTGATGTAAAAATAAACGACCGTTTCCACGATATCGCCTTTACTCTGCCGGGGCTAAACACCGCGGTGATGTCGAATATCCAGTTCCCTGACCGTTACCTTGGTGTCAAACTACTTTATCCCCAAAACCCGGTAAACCTTACCTGCATTGACCACAGTCGCTATGTCTATCCAGATTCAGCGCTGACCGAGGAGATGAAGTTCCGCATCTTAAATGGAACTCTTGGTGCTCAACGGTCTGACCGTCCTTACAACTGGTCAATCGCGGTAGCAACAGGTCCTTTTGACCTCCTACCCAATGGCAAACAAAGGGTGGCATTTGCCTTCATCGCCGCATCCGACTCCATCTCCTACATCGCCTCCTGTTCTGCATCTCAGAATTGGTTCAATACTAATGTCGGAATAATTGAAGAGATGAATACAGAACTTAGAAACGGCAGTCCTACCCTCTCGGTCTCGCCTAACCCCTTTAACAAAAAAGCAAAAATCCATTATTCACTTCCTTTTGCCAGTCAGGTATCGGTTACTGCCTTTGACATCACCGGCAGAAAAGTTATAACCCTAATCAATCAGACCCAGCCTGCAGGCAGTTACGAACTATTTTGGCAGCCAGAAAACCTTGCTCAAGGAGTTTATTTTATTAAATTACAAGCCGCTGAAAAAACAATGACTTATCGCTGCGTATTTCTGCAATGAAAACTTCAGTAATGAGTCAGACTGCCATCTATCTTGGCCCTTCTGGTTGCGTAATAAAATGCACCAAGACCTAAAGGTAATAAGGCGACACTGAACAGTAAAAGGGCAATAATATTAGGAGCAAGGTTTCTCAGCGGTAGGTTCTGTAACAGAGCGCCTCTCATCCCCTGCAAGGAATAGGTCAATGGCAAAAGGTAGGAAAATTTTTGCAACCAGGCGGGCAAGACTGAAACCGGATATAATGTACCAGAAAGGAGATAGGAAAGGCTGCCGACAAGCCATTGGATTGGACTCCCCCTTTTAAATACCATAATAAAGGCAGCCGAAAGGATGCCGAGTCCGGAAAAGGAGGTAATTGATAGGATAAGAATGACAAAGGCAGCCAAGAAGTTTGCATTGTCCAGAGAGAAACCAAATACCAGAATGCCGAGGATTAGATAGATGATTACCGAGAGCGAAGTATAAAGGAATGGATAAATGGATGAAAAAAGAACAATTGTGCTAAGCGAAGTTGGCGTAACCAGTAGCGCCTCCAAGGTACCTTGGACTTGAGATTCCCGTAACTGGGAGGAATAACTGTAAAGCGAGAAACTGAGATAGGAGGAAAGGGCAATACCGATGAGGACAAAGGCAAAGTAGTTGTTACCATATGGTTCAAGATAAGGTGAAATGCTACTCCCGAAAATCCGCGAGAGGAAATAAAGCGAAGCGGTGGAAAAGAAAATCCCCAGGATTTCCAAAATAAAGGCAAAACGGTAGTTCCGGGCAATTACGAAATCCTTTTTTATAAAGGCAATAAGTTTATTTAGTCTCACCTTTGTTCTGTAAGTAAGCACTTATTCTCTGATAATTGCCTTCGGCAACAACCCGCCCCTGTTCAATAATGGCAATTCGGTCGCAGAGATATTGCGCCTCTTCAAGACTGTGGGTAGCGATCAAAACGGTCTTATTCCCTTCCTTAACTACTTTTTCCTTAAGAAACTTCCGGAAGTGCTGCGCGGCAATTGGGTCAAGGCTTTTTGTCGGCTCGTCTAAAAGTAAAACTGGCGGGTCATTTAACAGGGCACGGGCAAGATTGAGCCGCTGACGCATCCCGGTTGAGTATTCCATAAAGAGGCGATCAGCAAAAGCGGATAGTTCTAATAGGTCAAGGACACGGGCAACCTCCTCCCTGAGCCGGCGTCCACTTAAGTTCTGAAGTGCAGCAAAGAATTCCAAATTCTGCCTGCCGGTCAACCGGAAGTAGAAACTTCTTTCGCCCTCATAACAGTAGCCGATGCTCATTTTCACCTCTCCAGGCTGAGTAATGACATCATAACCATTAACAGACGCTTTGCCACCATCTGGCAGAAGCAGGGTCGCCAAAATCCGCAGAAGCGTTGTTTTACCCCCTCCGTTCGGACCCATCAAACCAAAAACCTCACCTTTTTTTACTTTGATAGTCACCCCATTAAGAGCAAAGAGGTAATTTTTATTTTTAAGCAACAAATCGCGCATTCCTCTTTTTTGGGGGAAACGTTTAGTGAGATCAACGATTGTTATTGGTTCACTCATTAGGGGAACTTCTTTTGAGGGAAATCGCCGCGCCGAATTCAATTATTACTCTAAATAGATGCATAATATAGTATTGGGGCAGAGAGTTGAACCTGTTGCCATAACGCCAGAGAATAAATTTCCTGTCGGGGAAAAATATCCGCCGAAGATAGCCGATTTTTCTGCCCAAACCCTGAACAATGAGTATACACGACAATGTATATCTACCAGTACTGTATCTTTGTCCCGGTGCTCTCCCTATTCGAAAAGACACTCTTTCTAAAAAGCCCGGATTATAACTATCAAATTTTTTAAGCACCCAAACAGGCACCGGAGATTGAAATACCCTGCAGGTTTGCTGAATAGCGAATCTCACCGGCAGACATATTCTAAACTGAAAAACTCTATTCACAAAGTCCTGCCAGTCAATATCACTGCCACTAAACTTTATTAATTGGCCAATATCGCAGAGAGAGTTGAAATTGAAATTAGGACAATGTTTGAACATATGAAGACAGAGGAAAATGAGCAAATCCTCCGGACATAAGATCAAAGCATCAATACCTGCAACCTTTTCCTTCTTTGCCCTATGCCACAAACTTTTAATATCCACCCGGTCAAAATAGGTTCCTGGACGACCTAAACCCCAATGCACATCCACCATTACGGTCAGTTCATTCTGCTTGATATAAGTTACATCAACTATGCAGCCGAATTTCTCAGTCCACGGTTGACCCAAATCAGCCCCAGGGATTTCAGGCTGATAATTAAAACTCCGGATAATTTCTGCTACCCTCGACATATCTTCAGGATGAACCAAAAGGTCAATGTCAACAAATCCCCTGATGCCGATATGGGGATAGAGGCTTTCGGTTAAGGCTGCCCCTTTTAGAATAATTACTTCAATTTTAGAACGATGAAAAGCATCAAGTATCTGACGCAGTTCATTTAACAAAAAGATGTTTCTGGCCGCAATCACCCGTTTAAGTGCCTGCCTCTTTTCGCTGTCTAAGGGAACCTTCTCCATAATGACAAAATCCTTAAGAAACTCCTGCAAGTCTTCAGGTTTAATTTCTGGAAGTTCCTTATTTAACAGACCAGCCTCTTGATTATATTATACCAGTTTTCCCTGTCCTTGCCGAGATAAAATCTATAACAGGGAAGACTTGTAACCAGGTCAGAGAGGAATTCAAAATTGGCTTTAGCCGAATCCGGAAAGAACGCCTCAAGGGAAAGTGGCAGAATTTCTTTCAGCGCCTCACTGGCTGATATCGGTGTTAACCGGCTTTTCTCTTGTGGTTGCCAAGATGGGAAAACAATCAGTTTAACTTTTGCCTTCTCAATTATACTATCTGGATAGACATCAGTAATGTTAAAACTTTTTTTAAATCCGGGGTTGCCTGAGGCAAAAACCGCCAACTTCGTAATCCCTGCGAAATTTTCCGGACAAATCCGCACCTTTTCCCTAAGCCCGAAAACCTGAAAACCTAACATATCCTTACTCAGCAAGCAACGGTCGTCACTTAAAAACTTCGCCCCCTGGGCAACCAGATGGAGGACTAAACTGCTCTTTCCTGCTCCTGCCTTGCCAGGGAAAATTATTCCTTTAATACTCTGTCTCCGGTCACCAGTTTTCGGTTTCTTTTCTTTAAACCCAACCGCTCCACAGTGAACCGCATACAATCCCCGCCGGCGCAAAATTTCAAATAAAGGAAAAAGGACTTCAAGAAAGAACTCCGGTTCTGGTAGATATCGAACCTTAACATCCCCGGTTATCGTCTCTTGGTTTAAGTTGACTTTGAAGAAAATGCCTTTTTTGTATTGACAGAACCACAACCTATTATGGCGATAAAATCGCCATCGCGGTCCGATATAGATAAGTTCGGTACTGAGCGGGAGTTTTATTAAAGACTTTTCTTTGATTGCCCGCCATCTAATTTTTATTATCCTCTCTTTAATGGAAAAATTATTATTTGTCGTGTCAGTTTCTGTTAATCCTAAAGAAGAAATTAAATATTCAAATAATTTAAAATTATTGGTTGAAAATTCTATTAAGTTGCCACCGAGTTTAAACCTAATTATAAATACTTCTCCGACCTCCTTATAAATAAACAGACTATTTCATTATACACAGTTCATTGCTGGGTTACCGCCACCACCAGCACAATAGGCACAACTTGACTGACAATCGGGATTAGAATCCTGCTTATACGCAGCCATAGTCAATTTCCGCAAAGACTTATGCTTGGTAAGTTCTGGCTTTTGATATTGTGCCCTTTTCATTTCTGACCTCCTTTCTTAATCTTGCTATTCGGCATTCCTCCTTAGAAGGTATTAAGAAATCCCCTTCTTCGGGAAGGGAAAATCCCGGACACCTTGAACATATATCCAAGAGGGGACATTCCGGGCATTTTTTGAAATCAGTAAATTTCATACTCCTTAATTTTACCAAAATCGGAGCGAGTTGCCAAATTTGTTCAAATTTTTCTTTTTTTAAATTCCCTGCCGGAATCTTCAGGGCAACACACGGGTAAACTTCCCCGTGCGGAGAAATGCTAACCATATTAAGTCCAGCATTACACTTGTGGTCAAGTGCCGGTAGGTATTCTAATGTCTCACTCTCCCAGCGTAGATAGAC
>JBDRUH010000017.1:0-26377 GCA_039801225.1 Caldifarciminota bacterium | reverse complement strand
ACGAACCAAGAAGGGCAGAAAAGAGCCCGTTTTTTACGGCAACCGTTTGCTCTTCGGTCCAGAATGGGATTCCACCGGTCTCCTGAGTGTATAGCCGGAAGGTCAACTGATAGTCACCATCCGGAACCGAATTACCTAAAGAGTCGGTAAGTTTTCCCTGATAGGAGAGCATCTGCGGAATGGTAACTGCGTCAGTTGCTGTGAAGAGATTGTCTTTTGCGGGTGCTGCGGTAACACCCTGAGATGGTAAAACAGCCGCATCGTTTGCTGCCCAGAGGAGCCAGCTCATGGCAGCGAGCAACAGCATTAAAACACTGCGCTTCATATAGCCTCCTTTTGCCCGATTCGGGCTGCTTTAAAACTTATCGGACTTATCTGCCCGAGTTGGCTAAACTTGAGCAGCAGAATATCTTATGATAAACAATACTTCTGTCAAGTATTATATAGTCACAAACCCCGAAGAGCCAAAAACAATAAACAGTGAATGGTATATGTTTTTGAGGATAACGTATCGTGCCAAACTGGACAGGAGTTTTTTCTCTGGTTATAATTCAATTTCGCAATGCCGGAATCAAATGGATTTGAGCCTAAGATTGTTGCCTTTTTGTGCAACTGGTGTTCCTATGCCGGCGCCGACCTCGCTGGCATATCCCGAATTCAATACCCTTCATCAATAAGAATAATCAGAGTCCCCTGTTCCGGTAGGGTTGACCCGTTCTTTATTCTCTCAGCTCTGCAAAGAGGGGCGGACGGGGTTCTGGTTTCCGGTTGCCATCCCGGTGACTGCCACTATTTAACCGGCAATTTTTTTGCCCGGCGCCGTTTTGCGGTGCTGAATGACCTGTTAGAGTTCTGCGGGATTGAACCGGGTAGGGTTACCTTTGCCTGGGTCTCCGCCTCAGAAGGTGAAAGATTTGCCCAGGTGGTGAGGGAGGTTACCGAGAAGGTGAAGCAGTTGGGACCGAACCGGAAGTTGAGTAAGAAAGCCCTCTCCGAGCCGAGGGAGGGAGACTGTCCCGAGCCTGCAGAAAGGGATTCCTCGGCTCCGCTCGGAATGACGGGACGAGGGAGTCGGAATGACTAAGGGTGAGGACCGGCAATGAACAAGGTTGACGAACTCCGGAAAAGGGCAAGGGAACTTTTAGAGTCAAAGGCGGTTAAGGTATTCCTTGGTTATAAGCGTTCCAGCCAACCCGGGCTTTCCTCGCCGATATTTATCACCAGGCCCGAGGATGCCGAGCAGTTGATATTTGATTTTAGTTGCAGTCAGAACCTAACAAACTATCTGTTAAAATTAAAGGTTGAGGAAAGCAAACCTGAAGGTTTGCCCTACATCCGAGGCGACAGCCGTGAGCCGAGGGGTAAAATCGGTGTTGTTGCCCGTGGGTGTGACTCCCGTTCTATTGTTATCCTTTTACAGGAGAAACAGGTTGAGCGGGAAAGTCTATACATCCTTGGCGTTGGTTGCGAAGGGGTTATTGAGAACGGCGAAAAGTCTCCCTCCTGCCGGAGTTGTCTATATCCCAATCCGGTAATTTATGATGAGATGGTCGGCGAGAAGGTTGAACCAAGTCCAGAACTCGTTGAGGATGAGTTTGACAACCTTTCTTTTGATGAGCGTTGGCAAATCTTAAGCGAAGAAATTTCCCGCTGTATCCGCTGTTATGCCTGCCGGCAGGTGTGCCCGAACTGCTACTGCCCGGTTTGCTTTGTTGATGCCTCAATGCCCCAATTATTAGGCAAAACTCATAGCCTCTCCGATAATATGGTTTTTCATATCGGTCGGGCACTGCATATGGCAGGTAGATGTGTTGAGTGTGGTGCCTGCCACCGCGCCTGCCCGATGGGAATTGACCTGATGCGTTTTAACCGGAAGGTGGCGCGAATTGTTAAGGAAAGGTTTGGTGCTGTTGCCGGCGTGGATTTGAATCAGCCACCCGCCCTGACCCAATATCAGCCGGAGGACCCCCAGGAGTTTATTAAATGAGTAGCCATATCATTACTCAAGAAGAACTGAATCAACTAATTGACCGGCTGGCACAAGATAAGGTGGTTTACGCACCGGTGAAGGATAAAGAGGGTGGTGTCTGGCGCCCGATTAAAAATAGTGCCGAGATTTATCTTGATGAGGTCAATACCCGGGAGCCGGCAAAGATTTTAGTTTTTCCGCGGGGTGAACTTATGTTTGAGTTTCAACCAACAGGGGTAAAGGAACCGAGAGAACCAGAGGAGCAGGTAGTTTTCGGTTTGCGTCCCTGCGATGCCCGGGCTATCGCGTTTCTAAGAAAGTTTTTCACCGAAGAAGGCAAAATTGACAGTTATGTTCAACGCCGGGCAGGAAAGTCGGTTTTTATCGGTCTTGCCTGTAATAAAGTTGCACCAACCTGTTTCTGTGTCGCGGTGGGGGGTGGTCCGGCTCAAACCCAGGGGCTTGATTTGTTATTGACTAAACTTGATGGTAAGTTCCTTGCTGAACCTTTAACAGCCCGGGGTGAGGAACTGGTGGCGGAGTTTCCTCAGGCGAACGAAACAGACCTTGCCGAGAAAGAAAAAATTATAGCAAGGGTCAGCGAAGAGATTAAAACCCGGATTGATACCCAGGAGTTAAAGAAGAAACTTGATAACGGTTTTGACCACCCCGTCTGGGAGAAACTCTCCTTTCCCTGCATCAACTGCGGTGCCTGCACATTTCTCTGCCCCACCTGCCACTGTTTTGATGTTACCGACGAGACCAGTGGCGCGCAAGCATTACGGATCCGCATCTGGGATTCCTGTCAGTTTGCCCTTTACTCCCGGCATGCCTCGGGTCACAATCCGCGGTTAAACCCCAGTGCCCGCTATCGCAACCGGATAATGGACAAGTTTAAATATACCGTAGAGATGGTGGGTGAAATCTCCTGTGTGGGCTGTGGACGATGCATTGCCGTCTGTCCGGCGGGTATTGATATTAGAGAAACGGTAGCGTGCCTTTTGGGTGTGGACAAGGAGTAATCGGCGATGATTGCTAAGGATATGAGTAACCCTTATCGTCCGATTCCGGTCCGCATTGAAAAGGTTACGGTGGAAAATGATGCCCGTGACCTTTTATCTTTTGACCTTGCCTTTGTCCAGGAAGAGGAGCGGGCGGGCTTTGCTTTTACTCCCGGGCAGTTTGCCTTCCTCTCCATTCCCGGAGTTGGTGAAGCGCCTTTCGGCATTGCCTCGGCTCCTTATGAACCGCTCTTAAAGTTTACCGTTAAGCGGGTAGGCACATTTACCACCGCACTTCACGAATGCGCGCCTGGTGAGGTTATCGGTCTGCGCGGTCCTTACGGCAACTCCTATCCGTTTCATCTGATGAAAGGGAAGGATGTGGTAATCGTTTCCGGTGGATTCTCCTTTACCACCCTGCGCGCCACCATCCATCATATCCTTTCTCCGGAAAACCGGAAGGATTTTAAAACGCTTACCGTTATCTATGGTGCCCGTTCACCCGGAGAACTGCTTTATAAGGATGAACTGAAGGAATGGGAGAGCCGTTCGGATATAAATCTGGTAACCTGCGTTGATAAACTCAATGGCGCTCTTTGGCCCAAGACCGAGGGGTTGGTGCCGAATGTTTTAAGAGAGGTTGCACCGAATGCAGAAAATGCCATAGCACTGGTTTGCGGACCGCCGATAATGATTCGTTTTACCCATCCGGTATTAAAAGAACTGGGGTTTGAGCCGGAACAGGTGTTTTTATCCTTAGAGAACCGAATGAAATGTGGCATCGGTAAGTGTGGACATTGCAATATTGGACCAAAGTATGTATGCAAAGACGGTCCGGTCTTTCCCTATAGCGAATTACTCAAACTACCTGAGGAATATTAGGTGCTTGTTAATGCTTGACAAGGAATTTAAAATTTATAAAATGGAATAAATTAAAAAGGAGGCTTGCATTGCGTAGAAGTTTTTTAGCCTTGTTTGTTAGTCTCGGGATACTTTTATCCCTTTCCTGCAGCCGGGAGAACACCTTGCAGATTGTCTCGGTGAATGATGGTAAGGCAATTTTTTCTGACCTGACCGATTTTGGACTATACCGGGACCCCACCGACCCTGAGGCGGAGCCGATGTTCTTCACGGCAATCCAGGAGGATGTTATCCCCATTGAGTTGTGCTACCGAGAGATTGGACTCGGTCTTCCTACCTGGCGTCCTTATGTCGCCCATATTAATAAAGTGAGGGTAACATTTACTGGAGTGATGGGTGATTTTCCCGATGAACTGCCGTCAGTGGAGACCCGAGTCAATATCTTGGTGCCCAGTGACCCATCCGGCAAGAAAACGGTAAAGAGCTACATTACGCTACTTCCGGCTTATTGGAAAGGGGAAGTTTTTGGCAGCACTGCGGCTGAACCTATTGACCTGGAACCGATTGCCCTTCTTAAAGCCAAGGTTACTCTGCAGGGAGTTGACGAGGTAACCGGACAGGACATTAGCGCCGAGACGGAAGTCTTGGTGAGTGTCGGTGAGTTCTGGGACGACGAAAGCCGAATCGGTCAGTAATTTATAGAGGTCGCAAGGGTAAAGATTATTCAGTATTTTTAAAAGAGGGGGGTGAATGCGGCTTTTTTTATCAATTCTATTAACTTTAACCATTGTTTCAGCGACAGTTTTTGGCTATACCGGCTTTGGCGGTGGTAAAGGGCTATTTCGGACCCAGGATGCCCGAACTGAAGAACAAGGGTTGAATGTTGCCCTCCATTTCTTAACAAAATCCTCTATGGATACGGCAAACCGAAGGTATTACGGAACCCTCCTTGCTCCAACACTGCATTTTACGCCCCTTTCCATTAGGTATGTTGGGATGGAGTTTTTTGCCACATCGGGTGGAATCTTTCAGACAGGCACAAAATCGGCAGACACCGCAACCGGGATTTCTTTACCGACAGTGAAACTACTCAGTGGACATGACCTCAAGGTGGGTGGTAAAATTTCCCTTCCTTATCTGCCGGTCTTGAAGTTGGGTGGAATGGCTTCACGGACATTTTTATTTCGGCAGGACGCTACATTGATTGACCAAAGCGTAGTGCCCCTTGATACCTTGACATGGGCAGGACTCTTAACCCTGCGTTTTCAGGACATTTTCCCTTCGTTACCCAATATCCTCGTTAATTATGGCAAGTCTGATAGATGGACAAATTACCGCGCCGGGATAGAACTGGCGAGTGAAAAGGCGGCATTTTATGCTGAGTTGACCTCGCAACAGCCAGAAAACTCAACCGGTCCATTTGACACCGAACACGGGATACTTCGGTTGACACCAGGAGTAATATTCGGAAATCCGCACGGTTTTGCTTTTTCTCTTGCCTACACCTTTGGTTTGAGAAATAGCGCCGGTAACGAGGTAATTGCCGGTTTAAACATCGCCAGCCCATTCTTCCGCAAACCGGCGGTGGTTTTTGGTGAACTTTCCGGCAGAGTTATTAATGCCTCAACCAAACAGCCGGTTATCGCCAGGGTTGAGTTTCCTGAGAATCCAAAATTGAAGCCAGTTACCACCGACACCGCGGGGCTTTTTATAATGAAAAAACTTCCGCTGGGTGTAATTAAAGTAAAGGTAAGTGCCGAAGGCTATCGCACCTTAGAGACATTTGTTAGTGTGGAGGCAAAGGGAATAGGTCCGGCACAGTTTGAACTTTACCCATTAATGACTTATGGAACTATTGCCGGAACGGTTACCGACGCATTGACCAATAAGCCAATATCGGCAACAATTACCTTTCCTGACCCGACAATCGGTAGCGTTACCTCTGACCCAAGCACCGGTGCATTCCGAAAGGATAATATCCCGGTGGGAACTTATACCATCACCGTGAGCGCTGAAGGTTATTTTTCCTCCGCGGCAACAGTCCAGATTGAGGAGAACCGCATCGCCACTCAGCAGTTTGCCCTGAACCCGGTTACGGTCAAAGTTGTTGTTGCCGGAACAGTAACTGACCGTGGTTCAAACAAACCGCTTTCAGCAAAGGTAACCTTCCGCGATGCCGCCACCAATGACCTTATTGCCGAAGTGAACACCAATCCGACAACCGGTGTCTATATGACCGAGATACCGGTGGGGACTTATGCGGTAACCGCATCTTCTGAGGGGTTCATTGACCAGACAACCGCTCTGGTGGTAGATAAAGGCAAATCGGCAAAACAGGACTTTGCCTTGGTGAAAATTGGTACGACCATAACTTTGAAAGGCGTCTATTTTGACTTTAACAAAGCAACCCTAAAACTTCCTGAATCCGAGGAGGCGTTGCAGGCGGCTTACCGAATCTTGAAAGAAAACCCGACCATCAGAGTTGAGATTCAAGGTCATACCGACAATGTCGGTTCGGATGAATACAACCAGAGACTTTCCGAGAAGCGTGCCCAGGCGGTAGTAAACTATCTGGTTCAAGAGATGGGTGTGGAATCATCCCGGTTGTTCGCCAAGGGATACGGTGAAAGTCGTCCGAAGGCATCCAACGATACGCCAGAAGGGCGTGCCCTTAATCGCCGGGTGGAGTTTGTGGTTATCGGCGAAGTCAGAGAGTAGGCGTAATATCCTTGCCCGAATCGAGCCTCAAGTCATTGCGAGCCCCTCGGCTCCGTCATTCCGAGCTTGCCGAGGAATCCTTTTATGTTCGCTCGCGGCAGGCCCAGCGAATCAATCTCAACCCGAATCGGGCTGACGGGCTCGGAATGACGAACTTAAAACCTTGCCCTTTGGCAATTTGAGGTTTAGAATTATTGTAAGTTGCGATATATTATTTCTGCCGAGGATGTTGACCAGGTAGAACTCCTCGGTCCAGCGGATATAAACCTTGCCACAATCGCTCGGTTTTACCGGAGTTATGTGGTCTTTCGGGATGGTCTTTTGCGACTTTCCGGTCCGCGTTCCGAGCAGAAAGAACTGGAGGAGTTGTTTGCCCGGCTCATCGCCCGCTGTCGCCGGGGAGAGCGCATTACCCCGGAACTAATAGAGGCAGAAGTTAGAAGATTGCGGAGCGAAAAAGGGAAAGAGAGCCAGGAAGGTGAACAACCCGCCCAAGATGAGGAAACTGTGCCCGCAGGTGTGGCGGTGATTCACACCCCGCGGAAAACTATCGTTCCCAAGAGTGAAAATCAGCGCCGGTATCTGGAAGAGATTGCCCACAACGATATTGTGTTTGCTATTGGTCCGGCAGGAACTGGCAAGACCTATCTCGCGGTGGCGGTGGCGGTTAATGCCCTTATTTCCGGGAAATGTAGCCGAATTATCCTCACCCGACCAGCGGTTGAGGCGGGGGAATCTTTAGGCTACCTGCCCGGAACATTTAAGGAGAAAATTGACCCCTATCTCCGTCCGCTTTATGATGCACTGTTTGATATGATGCCATTGGAGCGCACCCAGCGGTTAATTGAGCAGGAGGTGATTGAGATTGCCCCGCTTGCCTTTATGCGCGGTCGGACACTTTCCGACGCCTTTATTATTCTTGATGAAGCCCAGAATACCACCTCATCCCAGATGAAGATGTTTCTCACCCGGCTGGGCTGGAACTCCAAATCAATTGTAACTGGCGACATCACCCAAATAGACCTCTCTCATCAACATACCTCCGGTCTGGTTGAAGCCCAGAGTTTACTAAAAGGGATTGAAGGGATAAGTATAATCTATTTCAATAAAAATGATGTGGTCCGACCGCCACTTGTTTCCAGGATAATCCATGCCTATGAGGAGAAGACCGAGGACGGAGGGCGGAATGGGGAAGCCGGGTCAAGGAATACGGGTTGAGGTCTTTGGAACGAGGGACAAGCCCCTTATTAGAGCGATTGGTGCCCTCGCCCGACAAATTGCCCCGGTATTCACCCAATACGGAACCCGACACACGGAATGCCGGATAAACATAATTTTTGTCAATAATAAATATATCGCCCAACTCAACCGCCGGTTTTTAGGACGCAAAGGGCCGACCGATGTCATATCATTTCCACTGAATACCGTCATTCTGCCTAAAAGAAAGGGTGGTAAAAAAATACTTCTCATCGGTGAGGTTTATATCTCCCGAGATCAGGCACGGATTCAATCCCGGACTCTCGGCACAACACTCCGCCAGGAGTTGCTTTTATTAACAAAGCACGGTATTTTGCACCTCGCCGGTCTTTCCCATCAAGAGATGGACCGGCTCGATTAATCTATATCCGCCGATGTTCTGGCTTCTTGGTGCTATCTTTCTCTCTATTATTCTCTCGGCTTTTTTTTCTGGCTCTGAGGCAGCTTTTTTCTCTCTAACCTCGTGGCAGAGAAGCGCCCATCCTTTAGTCAAAAAATTAATATCCCATCCCCAGAGGCTTTTAGGGACACTCCTCATTGGCAATCTAATAGTTAATACCACCGCCACCGCTTTGTTCACCCTGTTTCTCGTCAATATCGCCCAAAATCTCAAAATTCCCCCGTCCCGGCTTTTGTCCCTCGGTGGGCTGGTTATGACAATTTTCCTTCTTTTCGCCGGTGAAATTTCGCCAAAGTTATTTGCCAGTAAACGCCCGGAGAAATTTAGCCATTTTGTTGCCCTACCGGTTAATTTCTTTCAGACAATCTTTTTTCCCTTCACATTTCTATTAAATAAACTTTCCCGTCTTCTCACCTTCCTGCCCAAAGAGCCTCAACAATTAAGTGACGAAGAACTCTATACGATGATAGAAGTCGGAAAAGGTGCGGGGATATTCCCCGGTGGCGAAGAGGAGATACTCCGCAATCTGATTGACTTTGATAAACGAACCGTTTCGGAGATTATGACGCCGCGCAGTGACATTGTGGCACTGTCAAGTTCTGCCACTATTACCGAGGCACTTTCATTATGCCGGGAGACGGGTTTTTCCCGTGTGCCCCTCTACGAGGGGGCGGTTGATAATATCGTCGGCGTTGTTTATGCCAAAGAACTTCTCACCGCCGAAAACCCTGAAGCAAAGGCTATTACCATTGCCCGTTTGCCTTATTTTGTCCCTGAGGTCAAACGCCTCTTACCCCTCCTTAATGAGTTACGCCGGAAGAATTCCCACATTGCCATTGTTGTTGATGAGTTCGGTCAGACCGCTGGGCTGGTAACACTTGAAGACCTCCTTGAGGCAATATTGGGCGAGATTGCCGACGAGTTTGACCACGCCGAAGAACTTCCCTATGAAAAATTAGCCGAGGGCAAGTTCCTTGTTGACGGCGAAATTGACCTCGCCACCCTTAATCGCCTTTTTAATAATGCCTTCGCCGGAGTCCAGTTTGAGCGCCTTTCCGCCTTTATCCATGACCGGCTGGGCAGGCTACCCGTTGCCGGCGACCGGCTGGAATTTCGCGATATGGAGATTCTAATTCAGGCGATGTCCGGACATAAACTGAAAAAGGTCCTAATTAAGACAAAAGGCAACAACTAATGGCTAAAGTCAAATCTCAAATTTGGCTTTTGGCTTTTGGCTTTTGACATTCTATTATGGAACTCCTTGCCGGTATCCTCTTGGTTATTCTCACGGGTATATATGCGGGGTCAGAAACCGCCCTTTACAATGTCAACTGGATTAGGCTTACCACCTGGCTGAAAAAGCACATTTCTGGTGCCCATCAGGCACTTGCTGCCTTAAGGAAAAGAGAGATAACTCTCATAACTACTTTGGTAGGAACCAACCTCTGTTCAGTATTTGCTACCATACTCATTGAGCACTACTTTATCCGGGAGTTTGGAGCGGCTATAACCCCCGGGGCGATTCTGCTAACCACCCTTCTTCTCCTCGTTCAAGGCGACTACCTGCCCAAGGCTATAGCTCAGGTGATTCCCTCCTTCTGGCTTCGTTCTATGGCGTTTATATTAAACTTCAGCCGTTTTTTATTTGCCCCACTCACCTATCTGCTCGGACTTATCTTCCCCAAGACCTCACGCCTCAGCATCTCGCGCCAGGACTTTCTTTTTGCGATAGCTCAACGCGAGAGAAAACCACAAACTGCCAATATGGTCGCCCGTCTCTTTAACTTTTCAGCAATGCCGGTAAAGGATGTGGCTATGCCTATTAAACAGGTTAAATCTGTGCCGATTGGTGCCGACAAAAGCCAAATCCTTTCGCTACTCAAAGAGTTTGGCTATAGCCGGATTCCAGTGTATGAAGGGCAGAAAGATAATATCATCGGTCTCATTATTGCTAAGGATCTCCTTTTTGTTGAAGGTGGACTCTCGGATTTAAAGGGTAGAGTGCGACCTGTAGAGAGGGTTAACGAAAACACCCGGGCAATACAGGTTCTCCGAAAGATGCAGCGCCGGGGTGAACATCTGGTGGTGGTAGAAAACTCAATCGGGAAAATCACCGGGATTGTCACCCTTGAAGACCTGATTGAAGAACTAATCGGCGAGATTCGCTCGGAAGACTAAATGCCCCATATCCTCAAAACTGAAGCCATCTGCCTGCGGTCGCGTAACTGGCGGGAAACCTCCAAAATTGTCACTCTACTGACACCCGGGTTCGGACTTATTAAAGGAATTGCCCGGGGTGCGCGTCGTCCGAAAAATCCCTATGCGTCAGCGCTTGACCTATTTGCCCACTCCCAACTCCTTCTCTATCTCAGAGAGAATCGTGACCTTTGCACCATTGGTGAAGCGGAACTCATTGACGCCCACACCGGCATCGCTTTGGACTACTCCCGCTACCGCACCGCCGGAGAGATTGTCAACTTCCTCCTCTCTGTCCTTGTCCATCGTAACCCGGAGCAGCGCATATTTCAACTACTAAAAAACACCCTTAGTGCCCTCGCTCACGCCTCTAAAACCCCAACCGACTACTCTGCGTTAAAGGGCTCATTTCTCCTCAAAGCCGCTTCATTTTTAGGCTTCAGACCGCAACTCCAGTCCTGCGTAATATGCCACAATCCTCTTGATGTAGAGGGAATTCGTGAATTACCCCTACGGGAAAACACCAGCATTGGCTTTGACATCCCCAAAGGCGGTGTTGTCTGCTCAATCTGTTCCACCCCCACAAAAATTGCGCTTTCCTTGGAAGAAATTCAAATTCTCAAAGTCCTTCTTCACACCGCGGGCGGTCAACTCCTTGACCAAGAAATTTCCCAGGTTCTCTTAAAACTCATCACCGACTATGCCCAATTTCATCTGGAAATCAAACGCCGTTGAATAAAACCTAATTAGATTTTGTATAGGGCAAGCCCCTCGGCTCCGTCATTCCGAGCTTGCCGAGGAATCCCTTTGTTCAGGGCAGGCTTTAACCTTGTTTGCCCGTGATTAAAGTTTAGTAGAAAAAATCTGGCGTCCGATGACGGACGCCAGATTCGTTTGCGGTCTATTATTCTTACTTGGCGATAATCAACTTCGCGACTGACGAGCCATTATTTGCCACACGGGCGAAGTAGATACCCGGTGCCATTTCGCGGGTGTCAAGAATACCGACACCATCCTGAAGCATTACCTCTTGGACCGTTCTGCCGGTGGCGTCAAAAACTTCAACCCGCGCCGAGATTGGAACACCGAGCATAAACCGAACGCTCTGGGATACCGGATTGGCGGAAACTTCAAGCCGCGGTGGGCGATGAATCTTCTCGGGAAGAAGTTCTGTTATCCCCACCTGCTCATGAATTATTGCGTTCGCCATCACATCGTGGACATCGGCATTGCGCGAAGGTGACCAGCCGGTGGTGAACTCCCAGGACTGGAAGGAGATTGGTGGCACAGAGTCCATACCGAAACCAGGCGCGCTGGGAACAGCCGAAATTGCCCCGACGAAGAATGCACCATCCTCAATCACTACCGGCGGGTTGGGATGAACCGCATACCAGTCTTGGGTGCTAACATCCACCGTAGCGATAAATAGTGTATCTCCTGGGCTACCGCCGATACCATTGTCATCAAATATACCAATCGCACAGGGGGTGGATGTTGCCGCCTGCATATAAACCCGGGCAGTAGTAATGGTGCAGGGATAAACCGGTGGCACAAACCGGGCGCCATATCCACCCGGTCCATTCCAGGAGTAGAAGGTGCTTGGCGTCCCCCGGTCGTAGGTGAGTGTTGCTGGCAGGGTGACAACCCTTAACTCTATGTTGGCGGTATCATTTATCGGCACCGCATCATTTGGCAGTTTGGCAATCACCTGAATTACAAAGGTGCCATTCGTAGTGGGGGTCCAGGTGTTTGGAAATACAACCGAGTCAGTCGCACCAGGGTCAAGCGGCTGAACTGTTGTTGAGTCAATGAACATAACCGCGCCAGAAAGGTTGCGAACTCTTGCAACCGCGGTGAATGAACCTTCAGGTTTGTTGCCGGTATTCTGGTAAATCCCCCAGAAGGTGATGGGCGTATTTCTTAAAACAAAAATGCCACCGGAATTCTCATTCATAGCATTCCGGACACAAGCGTCGTGCACCTCGTAGGTGGTTGATTCGGGTGGAATGAACTTTACCGCCAGGTCCGCATGATACATATTGCCCGGCGGTATATTGCCGGAAAGGTAGTTCAGCCCGATTTTCCCGGAAACGTTCTCAATTCCGCACTGGTTGGATTCGGGTGTCCAGCCACCATAAGGAGTTCCGCTCTGCTCCTTATACTGGAAGGTGATTGAGGAGTCGGGCAAGGAAAGGATTATCTGAAATGTATTCCTGCCTCCGGTTGACCAGAAGGGAACGCTGTCGTATTGAACGATGAATGTATCGTTATCCGAACTGGTCCAGACCCAGACCGTTCCTCCTGCTGATGGGTCAAGGTCTGACATCAGTGCCGCCAGAGTATTATTACTACCACGAGGACTCGGAATGGGTGGAAATTCGTGGGCGTTCAGCCGTTTGTCATGGAAGGCGATACAGCCGTTTGAGCCGACATACACCTGAGTGACCTTATACCAGTAATAGGGGAAAGCGAAACCGATATCAAAAGGACCTACCACATTATCATCTGCCAGACCGGTAACCTTCGTTCCGATATTCTTAATATCTATCCATTCGTAAGTCGGGGCACCAGGGCAAACCGTGTCCGAGTCAAGGTAGATATACCCAAAAGAGTCTGGGCCACCGCCACCCCAAGACGGTGGTGTGGTTTGAGGTAGTCCATTAGGACTGAGCGCAAAAAATAGCGCACTAACTAGCGCAACTATCATTAGACCTCCTTTTTATATTAAATCCTTCAAGTCCAAAAGCCAAAAGTGAACAAGGGAGGAAGAAAGGAAATCTTCCTCTTTGAAAGTGGCATTTTGACTTTCGCAATATATCTAATATATATTAATTTAAATTATCTGTCAAGAAGAAAAGAGATTTTTATAACACTCACTAACAGCGGAGAGGGACCTGGCAGCAAAAAGGAGTTTTTTCTTAAGACCCTGGGCAGGCTGGGATAATGGCGGCAGGAGACCGAAGTTGGCATTCATCGGCTGAAAATTGGGATGGGGGGTGGTGATGTAATTCAACAGGGCGCCGAGAATAGTTTCTTCTGAAATGGTAACAGGCATTTCTCCCCGGGCGATTTTCGCCGCATTTATCCCGGCAATAAGCCCGGTAGCGATTGCTTCAACATAACCTTCGACACCGGTTAGTTGTCCAGCCACAAAGAGGTTGTTATGGAATTTGGTCTGAAGGGTGGGCAGGAGCACAGCGGGCGCATTGAGGAAGGTGTTGCGATGGATGCTACCGTAGCGGAGAAACACCGCCTGTTCCAGCCCAGGAATCATTCGGAAGACCCGCTCCTGTTCGGCGCGACGCAGCCGGGTCTGAAACCCAACCAGGTTAAACATCGTGCCGGCGGCATTTTCTTTTCGCAACTGGACAACGGCAAATGTTTTCTTTCTGCCTTGGGAGTCAACCAGTCCTACTGGTTTTAACGGTCCATAAGCCAAGGCGAGGCGGTCTCTTTTCGCCAGTTCTTCAATTGGCAGACAACCTTCAAAAAAAGGAATCTTTTCAAAGTCGTGCACCGGATGTAGTTCTGCCCGAGCCAGTTCTTCAACCAGCCGGTCGTATTCATCTTCGGTAAGAGGGGCATTGAGGTAATCGTTGCCTTTGCCATAGCGGGAAGCCCAAAACATTTTTTCCATATTCAGGGATTCGGCAGCAACAATTGGCGCAATCGCATCGTAATAGAAGAGGTGGTTTGTCCCTAAAATGTTCTTCATCTCCTGAGCCATCGCCTCAGAAGTTAGTGGTCCGGTAGCGATAATTGTAATTGCATCCGGAACTTCTTTCACCTCCTCCCGAACAATTTCTACTTCTCTCCGAGTCAACTCATTTGTCACCTCTTCGGAGAAGCGCCTCCGGTCAACAACTAACGCCTTGCCGCCGGGAATTTTTGCCCTTTCGGCACACTGCAGCAGGAATGAGCCGTAGATTTTCAGTTCCGCTTTTAATAATCCATGGGCGTTGGTAATCTCTTCCGATTTTAAGGAGTTGGAACAGACCAGTTCGGCAACTTCTCCAGTTTGATGCGCCGGGGTCATAATCTTCGGGCGCATCTCGTAAAGCCGGACCGGCACCCCCTGCCGGGCGCACTGCAGTGCCGCTTCGCAGCCTGCAAGTCCGGCACCAATAACCGTAACCGGCATCATTATTCCGTCTGCCCTTTTCACTCTCACGGTAAACGGTCGCGGGTCACGGATTATTATCGTTATCAGTAAAGTCCGCCGACCTTCTTTCCTGCCGGATATTCAACGAAGAACTCAAGGTTTATCTCAAACCGCTCTTTGGGTTTGAGTTCCACATAATAGGTGAATATTCCTTTCTCCTGATCCCTTTCTGAGAACTTTGGCTCAATCTTCGTTACCGTTACCTTAATCTCCTTCTCTTGGGACACTGGAACCTGTTCCAGTATTTTGATTTTTATCTGTTTGGGATGGTAATTCTCTACCGTAGTGCGATAAACAAACTGCACCCTTTCGGTTTTGCTTAGAACGCCGCTTCCGGACTTGAAGGTTTTCACCAATTCCCGTTTGACTTTCACTCGTTCGTCAACACCAAAGCCCAACCCTAATGATTCTTGGGGAGCAACTGCTGGCAGTTGAGTGCCGCCGGTAAACTCATCGCCGACATAGGTGTTGGCATCACCGGGGAGGAGGATAAAGTCGGTGGTGTTCATCAGTTTACCGGTGAGAAAAGTCTTTTCCAGAGACCGGGGCAAGGTGTAGTGCTCAAATTGGGCTGGTAGCGTGGCTACCTTCAGTTCAAGTTTTTTTTCTGGTTCACCAGATTTCAGGGTCGCCTTTCCTGGAAGGACATATTGCAGTGAGACGCCGGTCTCAACCGCCATCACATCCATCGGTGCCTCTGCTTCGACCTCCTCTGGTATCGCCCTCTCAGCCATCACGCCACCCGGGGCAGGCATCATCTTTCTCTGAAATACCTCCTCTATCAGTTTCAGAAACCACGGACGGGGCTCAGGCGGTCGCACCTCTCTTGAAGGTGTGGCGGTGGAAAGGATAAGTTTAACATTTTCCCAGTCCTCGCCAGTGCGCTGGGAGACCTTAGCAAAATAGGTAAGTTCCACCGCTTCTGAGCCGGGTTTTGCCCGCAACTCGTAATAAGGACGCCAGTCAGCTGCCCGAGGAAGCGCATAGGAAAGGGCTAACCGATATGTGCCTGGTTCACCATCAACCTCAACCCGGATCTCTTTGCGGTTTTCAATTAGCGCCCGAGCCTCCTGTAACTCCTTTCGCGCCGCCTCCAGTCGCTTCTTTGTTTCCTCCTGTCTACGGCTCAGGGTAAGCGCCTGCATCTTAACCCTTCCTAATTCATCGGCGATGAAATGTAGTGCCCCGCGCCAGGATTCGGGTGCAACTTTACCCTGTTGTAACTCCTTGGCGATTATTTCGGGTGCTCCCAACTTCACCGAGTTTAAGAACTCCTCCTTTGCTTTTAAGACCAGCATCTCGTCCTCAATTGTTTTTAAACTATCCTCCAACAACCGGACCTTTTCCTCAAGCCGCTTTACCACTGGTGTTGGTTCGGCAAGGTAGCCTTTCTTCACCTGGACCTCACCTATTCTAAGTCCAGTTGCCCGCACTCGTACGGTGTTGTCGTCAATCCCACCTGGCAGTCCAGAAAATATTAGCTCTTCAGCACCGCTGATATCAACGGTCGCACTGCGGACAACTACCACCTGATTGGGATACACAAAAACTGTATCCACCTTTGAAGAAACTGCTAATCCGATAATAACCACTAAAAAACAACCCATAAAACCTCCTTTATCAGCTGTCAGCTGTCAGCTGTGAACTGATTGTCGCTCCGCCAATAACTTCCTCACCTTTGTAGAAAACCACCGCCTGTCCTGGGGTGGGCGCCCATTGTGGCTGGTCAAAAACCACCTGGACAAGTCCTTTAGAAAGAGGTTCAACAACCGCCCAACCTCCTGGTCCTTGATAGCGAACTTTGCTATAACACCGAAAACTCTCTGTTATTGGAGCACCAGAAACCCAAGAGGCATCCTTTGCCTTTATCACCCGTTGATAAACATCCTCCTTCCTACCAAGAATAACCGCATTTCTTTCCGGCTCAAGCCGAGTTACATACCGCCTTTCACCAAAGGCGATTTTCAGCCCCTTTCTCTGCCCTATCGTGAACTCAATAATACCCTGATGCTCACCAAGAACATTGCCTTCGGTATCATAAACTAAACCAGGGCGAGGCGTCACCGCTTTGTGCTCCTTGAGAAATCGGACATAATCACCATCAGGGATAAAGCACAGGTCCTGACTTTCCCGCCTGATGGAGTTGGGCAGCCCAAACCGCTGGGCAATCTCCCGGACCGCCGATTTGGTTAAATCACCCAATGGTAAAATAAGGTGTGCCATCGTTTCCTGAGTAAGGGTATAAAGGAAATAGGACTGGTCCTTCTCGGCATCAACACCTTTATAGAGATGCCAGAGTCCGTTACCATCCCTTTTTATCCGGGCATAATGACCGGTGGCGATGAATGCGGCATCTAACTGTCTTGCCAGTCGCTGGAGCACAGGAAACTTTATTAACCGGTTGCAGCGGATACAGGGGTTGGGCGTTCTTCCCTTTAGATACTCCTCGCAAAAATGCTCAATTATCAGTTGATTGAACTCCTTTCTTAGGTCACGGACGAACAACGGAATGCCGAGCGCTGCTGCGACCCGCTTGGCACTCGCCACCGCCTCAGAGCCACAGCAACCCCTTCCGTCCTTCCGTTCAATTTCCTCGTCATACAGCCGCAGTGTGATGCCAATCACCTCCCAACCCTGTTCCTTTAACAAAAGGGCGGCAACCGCTGAATCAACCCCACCGGAGAGCGCTACTACAACGCGAGAGCCCTGCCCCGTGTTCGGTGAACCGTTCACCATTGCCTCACAACCTAACCTCTACAACTCCTCCAATTCCTCTATCGCCTGCCAGAGTCGCTCGTGTGCCCTTTGCGGCACATCCCAACCGGGCTCAATCTGGCAGTAGTGAACCACTCTTTTAAGACTGCGGACAAATCTGGCGCACATCCCGCAGGATTGAATGTGCAGGAGCAACTGCTGTCTAATCTCTCCTGATGCCTCGCCTTCAATATAAAGCGCTATCCACTCCTTTAGTTCGGCACACTCACACTTTTCCGGCTGTCGGCTGCCTGCTCTCTGCTGTCGGCTCATAGATATTTTGCCAACCTTTCCCGAAGTGCCAGCCTTCCCCGGTGCAATCGGGACTTAACCGCCGGTATGGAAAGTTTAAGAACCTTACTTACCTCTTCATTACTCAGCCCCTCCAGGTCACGCAGAACCACCACCGTTCGGTAATCTTCCGGTAGCGACGCCACCGCCTCCTGCAGCCTTTCCTTAAACATCTTCTGGCGAAATATCTCCTCCGGGGTATGGTGGTCATCGGGAATATCTAACATTAACTCTTCGGTCTCTTTTACCGGTGCATCAAGCGAGACCGTGTCCAACCTCTTCCGCCGGCGCAGGCGGGTAAGGCTGACATTGGTGGCAATTCGGTAAAGCCAGGTGTAGAAATTGGATTGGAAACGGAATCTCTTTAAGAACCTATAGGCACGGAGAAAGGTGTCCTGCAGTGCCTCGGTCGCATCCTCTTCATTACCTAAGAGACGATAGGTGATATTATAGACCTTGCGCTCATAACGGCGCACCAGTTCTTCAAATGCTACCAGATTGCCCTTTTGCGCCCGGCGCACCAACTCGTCATCAGAAACCGGTAGCCCTGGAACCGCTACCTGCAGACCTTTACCGGCCACCATCTTTAAAAGGATATTCAACCGCTTGAGTTTGTCAATATACTCAGGCTTAAAAAGAGAGAAAAATCACCTTTCCACTGGCGGCACAACCCGCTGTCCCCGACCTATCCCGGGTGAGTTGTCAAAAACCTGAATTATATGGTAAATTACCGCAATTGACCTTTTGGGGGATGAGCCGTGGAAGTAGTCATGAACAAGATTTACATACTCAACCACCTTTTTTTCATAATCGGTCAAATTCGGGTCATCAGGATGGAGCATCTGAGCGATGGCGCGGAGTTCGTATGATTTTGGCAGGTCAAGGAAGACAATCGCCACACCCGGGTCGGTCATCTGGTTCAAGAAGGTGTGAGTCTCAAACCCGGGATTGGAATAAAGTTCCAAGGAGGTCTGTTTCGTCAAATCAAAGACCTCACGCCCATTCTCGTAGAGGCTTTCTAAGACATTCAGTTTTCTTTCCACTGGCTCATTCCAGGTCTGTTGGAGTAAATGAGTTATCTCGTCCAACCTCTCTGATTTAGGTAGCCAGCCCATCCCTTTCACCGCATTATTGATTGAGAAGTCGGCATCATTCCGCTTCAGTCCATGGCTGGCGACAATGCCATTATGCGGTCCGGCAATTTCGGGCATTTCCCGAATTTTTTCGGTTATTATTTTCCGAATTCTTTGGAGTTGGGCTAACCGCCGGCTGAAGTTCCAGGTGAGAAAATCTTCCGGCAGTTCCACCAATTGGAATTGGCGCCATTCCCCTTCCACCTTTGCCCGGATTTGCCCGGAATTCAGTTTTGTTATATCTATATTATCCTGGTGGAACCAGCCCTTATAGATACCCTTTTTCCCGCTCGTGTCGCTTGGGTCCGGTATAAACTTCACCTCCTGCCAGAAGCCTTTTCCCCTCTGCCCCGAACTGCTGAATTGACCCACCCCCTTCTCCTTAGGGCAGTTGAGAAGGAGCAGACTCACAAACGCTACCGATATGGTTTTTATCATCTTCGCTCCCTTCTAATTTTTGAATTAGAACTTGCCCAATTACCGGCAACCCTGAGCCCAATTTCCCCCTTTTTCTATCAATAAATTTAAGCGCTAATATTCCAATAAAAAGTCCAGCTCCGCATAAAATTGCCGCCCATATATCTTGCCGGAGGATAATCCCACCAATAATTACTCCAAAGAGCATCATTCCCGCCGGCAAACCAAACAATAGAAGTGCTGAATTTGTTCCTTCCTTTATCTTACGGCGGATAACCACCTTATCGCCTGGTTTGGCACCAATAGGGTTAACCGCTATAACCACCCTTTCCTTTTTCCCGGTCCAGTTGCAGAAACTCGCCGCGCCACACCGGTCACAACCACCTGAAGGAACAACCTGCACCTGAGCTCGGTCCCCTTGCACCTGAACCACTGTTCCGATTTCCTCAAAAATGTCACTCATTACTCTCGTTTCTTTTTCTTTCCGGTCCTTAACATCTGGATGAAGAAGCCGATAACACCCAAGGCGAGCCAGGAGAGCGCAAGGAGCGGTAAAGCAACCCCTTCGCCCAAACGAAGCCGAGTGATATGTTTTGTCCCTTTTAAGAGACCGCCGATAAGGTTATAGATACCGGCAACCATCCACCAGGCACCAAGAAACGCCGTTAAAAAGGAAAGCACCGGTCGCTGAATAAAAAGGGCGAGGAGTCCGCCGAGGAGTCCGCCAATAAGAAGGAACAAAAGATGCTGCCAGCCAGTTAAAGAGGAAAAAACCGCCACGATTAGTGCACCGCTTGCCGCGCCCAATAAAAACACCGCCGCCTTAAAAAGGAATCCGGCGAGAATTGCACCGAGGATACCCATAGATATTGCGGCAAGGGCAACCACCCAGGAAACCGCACCCAACTTATTAGAGATGAAAAAGCCGAGGTAAGCACCCAGAGCCAGCCCAACTATTATTAGGGTAAATCGCATAAGTCTGTAGCCAAGGAAACAGACTAAAATTCCCAGGACAATCGCTATAGTTCCGGCGAGCCAGTTCATTGGCGTCATAAACAGCCCCTAAGCATATCCCGGCTGATAATTAGGTCAAATTATTTCTTGCCTATCATCCCGACCGAGCCCCTCGCCCCCCCGTCATTCCGACCGAGCGTAAGCAAGCGGAGGAGTCCCTTTCTGCAGGCTCGGAAGAGTGTCAAACGATTTTTCTTATGGCATCCTCTAATGAGGCACGGTCACGGACGCAGATGAAAGGTAGGTGGTTTATTGCGGAATCAGAAGGCGCACCCCCAGTTCCGCACCGCAGAAACCAAGACCCTGAATACCTGACCAACTACCGAACCAGAAGCCATCCGGGAAAACGGTAACCCCTTCCCACCAGGTGTCATCGGCAAAGAATTGGGTCTCGCCAAACAGTTCCAGCCGAGGGGTTAGTTTGAAGTTCATACCAATTCCGGCCCGGTAATGCATTTCTGAGTCGCGCGGGAATGTTGGAGGATTGTTATCTACAAATACATCTGAGTAACTTGTAATCCTCGCCCCACCCCATAGATAGGGCTTTAAACGCCAGTTCAGCGGTGGTTCCACAAGAATGTCCAGACCGAGCATCGGAAAGAGTTTAAAAGCGGTAACACCATTAGTGAAAATCTGAAACTGGGCAAGGTCAAGCCGACCGGAGAACCAGTAGACTGGTCCATAGCAGGCTTCAATAGTGGCGCCAACAAACGGCGCGCCATAACTTACCCGGGCTACTTCCTTTCCGGTGGTGTCGTAGTAACCGCTAAACCCGTAGTCAGGGCGCCAGGTTGCTTTTGTCCCGATACGCATAGCCGGACCGGCGACAGCGAGACCAGTGCCAACCAGACATATCAATGCGGCATTTTTAAACATGCAGACCTCCTTTTTAAATTTTATACTTACTGCCGCTTTTACTGCGCCACTACGATTGTCTTGTCTGGTTTTTCTCCTTTTGGATGGCTGCTGATAATTTGGGCAAGGACGGGCAGATATTTTGGTAAACTCAGGCTGGGGGTAAAGCCACTAACCATTCTCTTATGCACACTAATGAATTTCATTATATCAGATAAAATGTAATCGCTTGATATTTTTTGTCAAGCATGATTTAGAAAGCGGTGCCGAGTTGGAAGTGTGGCTCCCAGCCCGGACGGTCTTTGTCAAAACCATAGCCAAAGTCAAAGCCAATGAGACCGAGCATCGGTATCTCCAGCCTCACACCAACGCCAGCCCCCCGCTTTAAGTCAGAAAGGTTAAACTGCTCGGGCAAATTCCAGGTGTTACCGGCATCAAAAAAGGCCAGAAAGGCGATTTGGGGGGTGAGACGGAGTTTGTATTCTAAGGAGAAGATGGCAAGTGTTCTGCCTCCTACCGGATAACCCGCCTCATAGGGACCGACGGTGCGTTCACCGTAGCCGCGGATGCCATCAGCACCGGTGCCACCAGGATAGAACCTTTCGTATAAAGGGACGGTGTCTTTTGAGGAAAAGCCGGTGATATAACCAAAGCGTGCCCGTCCCTTTAAACCGAACTTCCAGAAAAGGGGAAAGTGCTGGGTGAGGTCAAGGATGTGGCGGTGAAAGCGGATATCACCCAAGGAGGTGGTAAGGGTGTAAGTCATTGCCGAACCGCTAATCGGGTTATAAATATAATCGCGTGAATCACGGGTCAAGGTAATTGATGGGGCAAAGGCGGTTTTGTGGATGGTGTCGCGGTAAACATTGAATAGTTTTGAGGGTTTGTATCCGGAACTGATTGAGGTGGGTGGGACATAAGCATCGGTTAAACGGAGGGAGAGATAAAGACGGGTGTAGTCCAATGCCAGAGGTCGGGAGAAGGAGAGTCCGCCGCCAATCTCCTGTTTGTCATAGTAGTCATAACTCCGGGTGAGATAACTGGCATCAAATCCGGCAGATGTCGGTGTATCAAATAGCCAGGGTTCGGTAAAACTTAATTCAAAGTTGGTCTTTTTTGCGCCCTTTTCCAGTTTGAGCGCGCTGCGCCAGCCCCGTCCGAGCAGGTTGGGTTGCTGGAGTTCAATGTAGCCGGTGAACTTGTCCTGAGCCGAGTAGGAGACACCGGCACCAATCGTGCCAAAGAAACTTTTCTCTTTCACTTTGTAGATCAGGTCAATCGCACCGAAAGCCGAATCGCCCTCACCGCTATCCGCGACCGCTTCTACCGGTCGGTAGTCAATGGAAACATCTTCAAAAAAGCCCAGGTTGAATATGTCGCGCTGACTCCGCAAAACCTCGGAGCGTCTGAAAACATAGCCCGGCAGGGAACTTATCTCCCGGCGGATGACATTATCTCTGGTCTGCTGGTTGCCCTCAATCTGCACCAGTCGCACCAGGGCGGGTTTACCGGGGTTAATTTCATAGGTGATATTGACCGTGTCGGCGTTTATCTCCTCCACGGGTGAAATCTGGGCGTAGATGTAGCCATCCTCGGAGTAAAAGGTGTAGAGGTCGGCAAGAGTTGCCTGGGCAAGTTTGATGTTATACTCTTTGCCCGGACGGTAGCGGACCAGTTGCCTTAATTTGAGGGTATCAATCGCCGCCTCACTTTGAAAGGCGTAATTGCCGAAATAGTATTTTTTCCCCTCGGAGATGGTGATGGTAATGTCAACCCAGCCCCGGTCATTTTTCATCTCGTAATCTAAGACCCGGGCGTTGATGAACCCACGCTGTTTGTAAAACTCAACAATCCGGTCTAAGTCTTTGATAAACTCCTCCTCCTTGAGTCGCCCTTTGCGATACCAGGTCTTCTGGCGGTTGACAAGTTTTATCTCAATCTGGGGGTCGGTGAAATGTTCATTGCCATAGATTTCAATAGAACGAATCCGCACCGGGTCGCCTTCATCAATTGCATAAGTAAGAACCACCTGATGGAGCGAGTCGGGCGGCGACTTTACCGCATTGATTTGCACCAAAAGAAACCCTTTTTCTTTGTAGAATTTTTTGAGCGCCTCTTGCCCCTCAAACACCTTTTTTTCCGAAAGGACTTCCCCCTCCCGTAATTTCACCTTTGCCTGCAGGTCCTTTTTCTTCACCCGGCGGTAGCCCTCAAACTCAACCGCTTTTAGTTTAGGATACTCCTGAACAACAAAAGTTAAATTGACCCCATCGGCGAGCATTGTTGTCTCCGCCACCACCTGGGAGAAAAGTCCCAGTTCATAAACCTTACGAATCGCCTCCGCCAGGGCGGTACGAAAACTGCTTGGCGTATATACCGTTTGCGGGCTAAGACCGGAGGTGCGGACAACTAACTTCGGGTCGGTGTAAGTGGTGCGCGCCGAAATATCAAGAAGGACAATCGGCTGTCGGCTATCGGCTATCGGCTGCGGGCTAAAAAGTGCGGCGAGGAGAAGGAGTATAGATACCGGTGGCACCGGTTCACTCGCTCACCGGCCGCTGGTCTAAAGTCACCTGGTCCCGCTCCGCCTCTTTGAAGACCAGGCGGTCGCCATCCCGATCAACGAAAATTGCGGTGTTTTCGGAAAAGCCACCTTTAAGTAGTTCCTCAGCCAGCGGGTCTTCTAAGAGCCGTCTGAGGGCGCGCTTTATCGGTCGGGCGCCATACTGCGGGTCAAACCCTTCCTGGACCAACAGTTCCTTTGCGGCCGGGGTAAGGGAAAGGGAAATCTTCTTTTCGCTCAGCCGCTTCGCCAGTTCCCGGAGTTGGATATCAACTATCGCCTCCATCTGCGGTCGGTCCAAGGGATGGAAAACCAGCACCTCATCCACCCGGTTCAAAAACTCCGGACGGAACACCCGCTTCACCTCAGCCATTACCTTGGCACGGATGTTTTCGTAACTGACCTCAGGCGAACCCGGGGTGAAGCCGATGCCGGAGAGACCGCGAATCTCGGTTGAGGCGATGTTTGAGGTCATAATCACCACGGTGTTTTTGAAGTTCACCTTTCTGCCCAATGAGTCGGTAATCTGACCGTCGTCAAGAATCTGGAGGAGGATATTGAAGACATCCGGATGCGCCTTTTCAATCTCATCAAACAGGACCACCGAATACTGCTTGCGTCGGACCTTTTCGGTTAACTGCCCGCCCTCCTCATAGCCAACATAACCCGGTGGTGCACCCACCAGCCGGGAGACATTGAACTTCTCCATATATTCGGACATATCAAACCGCAAAAGCGCATCCTCATCACCGAAGAGAAAACGTGCCAGGACCCGGGCGAGTTCGGTCTTGCCGACGCCGGTAGGACCAAGGAAGATAAATGAGCCAATCGGTCGCCTGGGGTCTTTGATTCCGGCACGACTGCGACGAATCGCCTTTGCCACGGCGCTGATCGCCTCATCCTGCCCGACAATCCACTCTTTCAGTTCCTCCTCCATTCTCAGAAGTCGGGCCGACTCCTTCTCCTCCAACTTGGCAAGGGGAATTGAGGTCCAGGAGGAAACAACATAAGCCACATCCTCTTCAGTAACCACCGGGAATGTCCCTTTCTTCTCCCATTCCTTGCGTTTCCGCTTCAGATACTCGGTCAATTTCTTCTGCTCATCGCGCAGTTCTGCTGCCCGCTCAAACTCCTGGCGCCGAACCGCCTCCTCCTTAGCCCGGGTTATCTTCTCAATCTTCTGCTCAATCTCATCCAGTTCCGGATTTATCACCGGGCGCATCAACTTCACCCGGGAGCCGGCTTCATCAATCACATCAATCGCCTTGTCGGGCAAAAATCGGTCGGTGATGTAGCGGTCGGCAAGATAGGCGGCAGCATAAAGCGCGGCGTCTTCATAGGTGACATTGTGATGCAACTCGTATTTTTCTCTCAACCCGCGTAAAATCTCCTCGGTTTCGGCAACGGTTGGCGGCTCAACCATTATCTTCTGAAAACGGCGTTCCAGTGCCGAGTGCTTTTCAATGTATCTCCGGTAGTCCTCAAGGGTCGTGGCACCGATGACCTGAATTTCACCCCGGGCGAGCGCCGGCTTTAGAATACTTGAGGCGTCAATGGCACCTTCTGCGGCACCGGCACCAACAATGGTGTGAATCTCATCAATAAAGATAATGCAGTCGCCGTGATGCTGAATTTCGTTCAAAATTGACTTCAGCCGCTCCTCAAACTGCCCGCGGTATTTTGTCCCGGCAACAATCGCCGCCATATCCAGTGCCAGAACCCGCTTATTCTTCAAAACATTCGGTACCCGCCCGGTAACTATCCTTTGGGCAAGCCCTTCAACAATTGCCGTCTTGCCCACACCAGCCTCGCCAATCAAAACCGGGTTGTTCTTCTTTCTCCGGGCAAGGATCTGAATAATTCGTTCAATCTCCTTCTCCCGACCGATGATCGGGTCAAGTTTATCCTCCCGGGCAAGTTGGGTCAGGTCTCGGGAGAAATAGTCTAATGCCGGTGTCTTTGACCGCCCCTTTGGGGCACCACCGCCCTTCTCGCCACTCAAAAGCCTGATTGTCTCCTGGCGGACCAGGTCAATATCAATTCCCAATGACTGCAGGACCTGACAGGCAACACCCCGCTCCTCGCGGAGGAGTCCTAAGAGGAGATGCTCGGTGCCAACATAACTGTGGTTCATCTTCCTTGCTTCATCAACCGCATAGTTGAGCGCCGACTTCGCCTCCTGATTCAGCGGCAACTCACCAAGCACCAGTGTCTCATAGCCCACCGGCACGGCATTTTCCACCGCTCTCCTTAAATCCTGGAGATTAATCCCTAAATTGTTCAGGACGACCGAGGCAACCCCTTCACCCTCTTTGACAATTCCTAATAAAATGTGCTCGGTGCCGATATAGTCGTGATGCAGTCTCAGCGCCTCCTGACGGGCATAACCCATCACCTTGCGGACTCTTTCGGTAAATCTCTCTTGCATATTCCTTTATAGTTTACTTCTTTTTAGGACAAAGTCAATACCCATAATTCTGGCTCCAATTTTCCTGTTCACTAATTAGACCGCCTTTGCAGAAGAAAGGTTTCACTTTACCTTTACCAATCGCCGGTCTTCTCCTCCTGAGGCGCGGACAAGGTAAACACCGGCAGGTAATGGCGATAGATTCCAGACTGTTCTACCTGGCATCAGATTCCGTCCCATCACCCGGCGTCCGGATATATCAAACAGATTTATCCATTGGCAGCGATTGGTGGTAATAATCAGGCTGTTTCTAAAAACCCGGGGCAGGACACTAAAGGTGTTGGTTTCCGAAAGTTCCTCTTTTTTTTCGCCGATTCCG
>JBDRUH010000016.1:0-27429 GCA_039801225.1 Caldifarciminota bacterium | reverse complement strand
TGCGTCGTCCCGGCGTAGTTTACTCCGTCCACATCTACCCCTGGACATTGCTTCCTGGTGAGTGGCATGCGGTCTGGGATACCGCTTTTGGAAATTTGGCTTTTTATGTGCCCATACTAGTTACTGAAACCGGATTCGAACCCAATGCTGCTGAGGATGCTATGCGAGGAACACCAGAAGATTTTGGCATTCCGCTTATTGACGGTTACTTAAAGCCCAGAAATATCGGCTGGCTGGCATGGAATTTTGGTCCGGAATGGCCGCCCTGTCTGGTCTCGGACTGGGATTATACTCCCACGATTTCTGGAAGTTTTTTCCGGGAAAGGATGCTGGCGCATTAAAAAGGCGCAATTCAACCTAAGGCTGTCCTAATAAAGAAGTTTGACAGAGAAGGAGAATAGGTTAATATTAGTTTAGTTTAATTGAGCACAATTTGCTTAAGGAGGCAATTTATGAAATTGAAAGTTTTTGCGGTAACGCTACTGATCAGCGCGGTAATTTATGCCTGGCCCGATTTTAACCGCCCGGTGGTTAGTTCAACTGACGGAGAAGAGCATATCGCCGGACAGTTGATAATTGAACTCGCCCCGAATATGCGGGGTAAGGTGCAAATTTCGGAGCAAGACGGTATCGCCCTGTTTGGTATTGCGGCGCTTGATAGTCTGAACCGGAAGTGGCGGGTGGATGAGATTATGCCCCTCTGGCGCCATCCGAAAGTAGACCCGATCGCTCAGAAGTATGGATGTGATTTACAATTCCTTATTCAGTTTGATGTGGACCAGGGGATAACACCAGTGCTCGCCGATTATAAAAGTTTAAGCGCGGTGGTAGAGGTCTGTCCCAATACGGTGATGCGCCTTGATGATGTGCCGAATGACTCCCTTTATAACTATCAGTGGTATTTTGCTAACATCGGTGCCCCCTGGGCCTGGCATATCGCTAAGGGAAAAGCCCAGGTAATCAACTCTGTCCTGGATGATGGGCTTGACCTGTTCCATCCCGATATTGAACCGAACCTGTGGATTAATACCCCGGAGGATGTCAATGGTAATGGAAGGTTTGACACCCTGCCCTACCCGGATGGCGATATTGATGGGGTTGACCAGGATATGAACGGTTATGCCGACGATGTGGTCGGTTGGGACTTTCTTACTGGCGACCCGATTCCTATGCCGCAAGGCGCTGACGACCATGGCACCCATTGCTGGGGTATTACCAATGCGGTAACCAATAATGGGATTGGTGTTGCCGGGGCTACCTGGAACAGCCGTTCAATGGCGTTTCGTTGCGGCACCAGTAGCGGTGGAATGAACACCGCTGCGGCTGCTGCAGCGCTCTATTATATGGTACCGTTAGGCGCCTGGTCTGTTTCAATGAGTTTTGGCTCGCCCTCACCCAACCAAACGATGGCTGATGCCTGCCGGTATGCCTGGGAGTCCGGGATGGTGCTTTTTGGTTCAGCCGGGAATGACTACAGTGAAGTGATGCGCTACCCCGCCTGTTACGAAGGTGTGGAAAATGTTGCCGCCTCCGGACCGAATGACCGCAAGGCGTCCTGGTCCAACTACGGTCCCTGGGTTGACATTACCGCGCCGGGTGAGCATATCTATTCCACCCTGCCCGGTGGCAACTACGGACCAATGGATGGGACATCAATGTCGGCGCCGCTTGCCAGTGGTGTCGCCTGCTGGATAAAGTCCTTTGATTCCACCGTATCCAACCAAACCTGTATTCAGATTATGCATGAGTCTTGCGACTCAATGCCCGACTCGCTCTATCTCTTAGGAAAATTGGGCGCCGGTAGAGTCTCAATGGCAAATGTAATTCTCCCGCTTTATTATACGAACCTTAAATTAACCGACTGGCGGTTCAACGACCAGGGCGGTAATGGCAATGGTAGACCTGACCCAGGTGAAACCGTCGGATTAATCGTTACTTATACCAATGCCCCGGGATGGCGCACCGCCACCCAGGTCTCAGCATACCTTAACGCTATTGGCACCGATGTCACCGTTTTGAAAAACACCGCCACCTTCCCGGATATCCCTGGTGGCGGAAGTGGCGACTGTTCCAGTGACTCTTTTGTAATTCAGATTGCCGATACCGCACCGCCCCACAGAATTCGCCTCTTTTTGAAGGTCAACGCCCTTCCAGAGCCTGCCTATCCCGACACATTTTTTGTTACCCAGTGTGGTGAACCACGGGTTTTAATTGTGGACGACGATGAGGGCGAGAACTTTGAACGGTATTACACCTCAGCCTGCGACTCCAATGGCATCCTGTATGCGGTCCATTCGGTGCAAAATTCCGGTTCGCCTTCACCCGAGGTCTTAAACCAATATCCGGTGGTCATCTGGTTTACCGGTAATGCCAAAACCAATACCCTCACCGCCACCGACCAATCCAACCTTGCCAGTTATCTTGACAATGGTGGTAAACTGCTTCTCTCCAGTCAGAATGTCGCCTATGAACTCAACGGTACCCAGTTTCTCTCCGACTACCTCCATTCCCAGTTCGTTGAGGACTCGGCCGGCAAATTCTATCTACCCGGAATTCTTAGTGACCCGATTACCCGCGGAGATACGATAGTCATTGCCGGCGGTGGTGGTGCCAACAACGCCCGCTCCAGTGATGTGATTAGACCGCTCAACGGTGCTGAACCTTGCGCCCGGTTCCAGGGTTACTCCGATACCACTACCGCGCCGATTATCCGCTATGCCGGAAACTACCGCCTGGTCTATTTCTCGGTGGCGTTTGAGGCGATTGACCACGCCACCGCCCGTTATCTCCAGCGCTGGACACTTATTAAACGGATTTTGGAATGGATGGGCGAAAGGTTGCCCGGAGTTACCGAGCCGGTAATCCCCGTTTCAGGAAACCGACCCTATCTCCTCCATATTACCCCTTCGCCCTTCTCTCGTTCAGCAACGGTAGAGTTTGTCGCCCCCTTGTCCGGCAATGTTGAACTCCGCACCTATAACTTGGCAGGCAGACTGGTTTTTGCTCAAGAGAAGCAGGTTAGGCTCGGTGAGATTGTCTCTTTCAAAATAGATGCAACCAGATTTGCGACGGGCACCTACTTTCTCCAGTTAATTACCCCGGATGGGGTATACGCCCAGAAGGCGGTGGTTTTTCGTTACTGACCCAGCGCTAAGCGCTGAGCAAGGAGTTCGGGTAGCCCGTAGGCGCGCATCTTGCGCTGGGTAACGGTGAAGTCGTAACTGAGGCGATGGAAACTTACCCACCGCTCCTCAAGGTCTATTAACACGCAACAGGCTCGCGGGTCGCCATCCCGGGGCTGACCAACACTTCCCACATTAATCAGATATCGGGCATCCCTCTTGAGAGGAAAAGGGACCGAAGACAAAACCTTTATTCCTGGCACCAAAATCATCCCTTGATTGGTCTGTTCTATAATAAAAGGAATGTGGGTATGCCCGATAAGGCATATCTCCTGGGTAAAGGCGCCAAACTCCTGTTTGGCATCCTCCAAGGTAAACACATAACCCCATTCCTTTGGCTGGGCAGGTCCGGCATGAACCACCTTACAGCCGGCATACGAGCTCTCAGAGATATCAAACCACAATGGTAAGTTATTCAGGAAAGCCAATTGCCCTGAGTTTAATCGGGGTTGGGTCCATCTCACTGCTGCACTGGCGACCGGGTTGAATCCCCTTACACTGGTTTTACCTGTTACCCCCCAGTCGTGATTCCCGGCAACAGTTTTAATCCTCTCCCTCTCCAGAAGTTCAATACACCTCTCCGGGTCCGGACCGTAGCCGACAACATCGCCGCAACATAGAATCTCCTTCACCCCTTTCTCTTTTAAAAACCCGAAGACCACCTCCAGCGCCTCCCAGTTACTGTGAATATCACTAATCACACCCATTACCATCATTTACCACGGCTTCTAAATAAATCCTAATTCCAAAGTACTAAATCCTAAACAATTTCTAATACCAAAATCCCAATTATCAAAACATTTTGGATTTAGAACATTGGTGCTTTGAATTTGTTTAGAATTTAGGATTTCGGATTTAGGGTTTCTCATTCGCCTCCCCTTTTTCGGAATGCCGTCCGCTGGCTCGGAACACACTGTCTAAGACCCCATTTACAAATTTGCCTGACCGGTCCTCCCCAAACTTTTTGGCAATTTCTACCGCCTCATTAATCGCCACCTTGGGCGGAACATCATTAAAATATAAAATTTCGGCACAACCTATCCGCAGAACCGCCCGGTCTAAAAAGGTCAAACGCTCCAAATCCCAGTGTTTCAGATGACGGCGCAGGGTCAGGTCTATCTCCCGACGGTGATTCTCTACCGTTTGCACCAGCCGGCGCAGGTAAGTCTCCGCCTCCTCGGAGGGGTTTTTCCGGGCACAAATCTCCTGAATGGTGTCCTCCGGCTCGTCACCCACCAGGTCAAGGCGATAAAGCACCTCCACTGCCGATTCCCGCGCCAGCCTTCGCTGGGTCATAACACAGCCAACAGTTCACAACTAACGGCTCACGGCTGACGGCCGAGAGCCAAAAGCAGATTCGCCATTTCAATCGCCGCCAGTGCCGCATTAAACCCTTTGTTGCCCTGCTTGGCACCTGCCCGTTCCAGCGCCTGCTCTAATGTCTCGGCGGTAATCACTCCAAAGGTAACCGGGACACCGGTCTCCAGAGTAACATCGGCGAGCCCCTTTACCACCTCGGTAGCAAGATACTCCGCATGGGGTGTGTCCCCGCGAATTATTGCCCCGAGCGCCACCACCGCGGCAAACTTCTTAGAGCGGGCAAGTTCCCGAACTACCCCCGGAATCTCAAAAGCCCCGGGTACCCATACAACCGCTACCTCCTCGGCATTATGCCGCTCAAAACAGTCAACCGCACCACTGACCAACTCCCGGCTGACAAACTCATTAAACCGGGAAACTACCAGGGCAAACCTTTTGCCTGCGGCATCCAATTTGCCTTTATATTCGGTTTGATTCATACCTCTACTCCTTTCTCAATATCACCCAGGAGATGTCCCAGGCGGTCCCTTTTGGTTACTAAATATTTCAAATTTCGCCGGTTCGGCTTAACGACAATCGGCACCCTTTCCACCACCCTCAGCCCAAAACCTGCCAGACCAATGATTTTTTTGGGATTATTGGTCAAGAGCCTGATACTGGAAAGTCCGAGGTCGCAGAGAATCTGGGCACCAATTCCGTAGTCCCTTAAATCGGGCTGAAACCCCAGTGCCAGGTTCGCATCCACCGTGTCCAGACCTTTGTCCTGAAGGGCATAAGCCCGTAGTTTGTTGGTAATTCCGATCCCTCTACCCTCCTGCCGCATATAAAGAAGGACACCCCTACCCTCCTCAGCAATCATCCTCATCGCCTGACTCAACTGCTCGCCGCAGTCGCAGCGCAGGGAGTGAAGGACATCACCGGTTAAGCATTGTGAGTGAACCCGCACCAATACCCTTTCCTTTCCTTTTACCTCTCCCTTCACCAGTGCCAAATGGGCATAACCATCAATTTTGTCCTCATAAACAACCAACCGAAACTCGCCGAACTTTGTCGGCAGGTTGGTTGTCACCACCCGCCTGATCAGTATTTCGTTCCTCCGTCGGTATTCAATTAAATCTTTTATTGTGAGAATCTTCAGCCCAAACCTCTTTGCCAGCCGGCGGAGGGTTGGCAATCTCGCCATTCTGCCATCATCGGCCATAACCTCACACAGCACACCCGCTGGCTTCAAACCTGCCAACCGTGCCAGGTCAACCGCTGCCTCGGTATGACCGGCACGCACCAGCACACCACCCTCCCGGGCACTTAAGGGAAACACATGTCCCGGCCGGGCAAGGTCTGTGGGTTTGGTGTTGGGGTCAACAAGAGCACGAATGGTTACCGCCCGGTCATGAGCAGAAACACCGGTGGTGGTACCTTTAACCGCATCCACTGAGACGGTCCAGGCGGTGCCGTGAATTGCCGTGGGGTTTTCGGTCTGGGCAACCAGGTTCAGTTTCAGGCAACGCTCAGGAGTCAAAGCCACGCAGATTAAACCCCGACCATACTTTGCCATAAAGTTAACCTTGGCTGGAGTAATCTTCTCGGCAGCACAGATTAAATCACCCTCATTTTCCCGCTCCTCATCATCAACCACAATCACCATTTTCCCCTGCCGGATATCCCGCACCGCCTCAATTACCGAAGCAAATTTTGCCGTCGTCTTTCCTGTTTGGTCATTACAACTTTTGACCACCATATTTTTAAGAATAATCCACCATCTTCTCAAGTCAAATATTCACCGATTACCGTCCGCCCTCCTTTGACAGTTGGTTATCAGCTGTCGGCTGTGACCTAAAAAAAGATTGACCCTCCTTAAATTAACGGTAAATTTGTAAGGAGTTCAAGTTATATGACAAACAACCAGGCGCTCATTGCGACCCGAATCAGGGAACCAATCCCATTACCGGAGATTCCTTGGCTCTTCAGGCTCGGAATGATAAAACCGGCTGGTTTGTTATAAGGAGGCTTTATGAAAAGTTGCTTTTTGTTGATTTTTAGCACGGCAGCAGCACTTGCTGGCGTCGTTTCAGTCCCATTGGAAATTTCTCCGGTCAATGTCACCCTTATCAATAAGGACACCTGGACGGTTGTAGAGTTGAAATGTCCTTCCCCGGGCACGGTTGTTATCTCCACAACCGAACCGGGTGAGCCACTTTTACCGGTAATATCGGGCAATGTTTTAATACCGGCTGATGCCCGGCTAACCGCGGTGCGGCTGAAAGAGGTGGAGTGGTCTCAGATAGCAGAAGAGGTCCGAATATATCCGGTTCAACCGATGCGACCCCTCTCCCGATTTAACTCCGCTCCTTTTGTTGAGCCAAAACCAGCGGTTTATGAGAGCGATGAGGGGTATCCAGTGGAAATATCGCAACCGGTGCCAGAGGGTTCAAAGTCCGGTTTTAAAATTGCTGGTTTTTTATTCTGCCCATTTCGCTATCACCCAAAATCTGGCAGACTATTTTTTGCCCGGCGTGTCCTCCTTGAGATTGAATATGAAAAAAAACTAACCCCTCCACCCACCCTTACTTCGGGACAGAGGGAGGTCTTTCAAGATTATGTGCAGCAACTGGTCATCAATCAGACGGATGTGAACCGCTGGGCACCAGTAACAAAGGAGTTTGACGGCGATGAACTGGATGTGGTGATTGTAACATCTGCGACCCTGGCTTCAGAACTCAGCGGTCTATGCCACCATTTAAGGAAAAAGGGATATTTTACCGAAATTATTCCGACCGAGACGGTATATACGAAATATTCGGGTAGAGACAACCCGGAGAAAATCCGGAATATGCTTAAAGATAAGTTCAATAAACAGGGGTTAAAATATGTGATTTTAGCCGGGGATGTTCAATATGTTCCCTGCCGGTACGGGTATCTGCCTAATGACCCCTATGATGTGCCTGCCGACCTTTACTATTCGGACCTGGATGGAACCTGGGATGCCAACAACAACAGTCAGTTTGGTGAATACTACTCCTACAACTTTAACCCCGACTCGGTTGACCTTTATTCTGACATAATTGTTGGGCGACTTCCTTTTGACAACGCCACTAACTGTACCAACTTCCTTCACAAAGATACTTTGTATGAACTCCATCCCGACACCACCTATCTCAACAACTGCCTTTTACCCTTTGAAGCCCTCTGGTCCTTCATTGACTATTACGGACGGATTGTAAATAAGAACATCGCCACCGCCCTTTCCGGGTCGGGAACCTGGCTGGTGGATTCTATGTTGGATATGTCGCCGAGCCAGTGTGTCGCCAGGATCAACTCCGGCCGGCATCTTTTCCATTTTGCCGGTCATGGCTCTTATGATGCCTTTGGCGCCACCTTCTCCACCTCCAATCTGACTTCACTCACCAACACCACCAAACCCTGCATCGTCAACTCTATGGCTTGCGACTGTGGCAACTTTGACGAATATGACTGCTTGGGTGAGCAATTCATTAACATCACCAATGGCGGTGCGGTCTCCACCTGCCTCAATGCCCGTTATGGCTGGGGAGCACCACCCACTATGGGGCCATCTGAGAATCTCTGTATGGAGTTCTATAAAAACTATATCAAGGGGATGACCCAGGGGCGTGCCTATGCCCTCGCCAAGGACTTTTATCGGAATGCGGCATTCAGTCAGATGACCTACCGCTGGTCACTTTACGATTGGACCCTGCAGGGTGACCCAACAATGGTTATGTGGCGCACCAAGCCGCAACTTTTGAGTGTGATCTGCCCGGACACAATCCCTGCCCAGCCCCAGGTCTTCACCGTTGAGGTATATTATCCCAACTCTACACCGGCTCCCGGTGCCCGGGTGGCGATTCTGCATCAGAATGAACTGATTGGTCGGAGCATTACCAATTCGTCAGGTGTTGCTAAAGTCGCCCTGCCATTTGTTAGCGACACCTGGAGATTAAAATTGTCGGTAACCTGCCAGGATGGCGCACCATATCAAAAGGATATCTTTACCCATACTGGTAGCGATAAACCACTCGTAGTTTATCACCACCACTCGGTGGATGATGCCAATGGTCGGCTTGACCCCGGTGAAGAAACTGACATCTATCTGGTGGTAACCAATAAGGGAAATTTACTCAGTTTAAATACTCAGGGGGTGCTTCATTCCAACTCACCCTATCTTACAATCATTGACTCCATTAGCAATTACGGTTCTATTCCCCCGGATGACACCGCCCGGGGTGATGCCTACCGGCTCCGGGTAAGCAAAGATTGTCCTCAGGGCGCGAAATTGGAACTGCTGTTAAACATCACCGGCAAAGCCGGGATGTGGGAGTCCCAGTTTGAACTGACTGTTGGAATGCCCTACGCCCGCAGTGGCACCTGGGCGATTCACGACACTGGCAACTTTGTTATTGGCGTTTGCGCCAATGGTGGCATCGGCACTACCACCTGGCGGGGTGAGGGGCTGGGGTTAATCTACCCGAAGAGCAGAGCCTGGTCCTCTTCGGCAATGATGCACGGCTCCTTTTTGCTCGGCATCACCACTCCTGATACCTGCTGGGTTGCGGACAACTACTATTCCATCCCGTGGCAATTTACCCCTCACGACTTTGCTATAGTGGATTCCCTCCGTCCGGTCTTTCCCCCGGAACTTGGTAACCAGGAGTATCGCTGTGTCTTCTCCGACGCCAACCACCCCCAGCCGAAAGGTTTGACGATTACCCAGCGCAGTTTTGTCAGCGCCCTTCCCCGATATAACGACTTTATTGTCTTAGAGTATCGGATTCACAACAACTCGTCAGACACAATAACTAACCTCTGGACCGGAGTCGCCTGCGACTTCCGGACTGCACCCTGGAATTCTGATGATATTGCGGATTACGGCGGCACTGACTCAGCCCGAACCCTTGCCTATGTAAAGGCATCACCGGAGACTTTGGCGCTGGGCATTAGGGCAATATACCCCCGAGAGGTAACCGGTTGGGCAAACTGCATAAACCACAACACCTATATAGGTGATGGATTCACCAAAAGTGAAAAGCTGCGTTTCCTTGACGGCAGACTTAGGTCAACCACCGGCAACTTTTTGAGCAACTGGCACGCCCTTGTCTCCTCCGGCCCTTATACAATTCTGCCGGCTGACAGCCAGATTGTTGCTTTTGCCCTCATCGGTGGCAGAACTGTTGCCGAGATGAAAAGCAGTTCTGACAGCGCTTTAAACTGGTTTGAACCGCCCACCGCAATCGAGAATCCAAAATCCCAAAACCGCTCTCCGGTTTACTTAGTTGAAATTACTCCACATATTTTCAATCGGAAGATTACCATTCGCTATCAATTAACCCAAACTGCTCCCCTTACCATAACCATCTACGATGCCGCAGGCAGAGCCATAGACCGCTTTGAATTCCACCCTACCAGTCTTTCTGGAACCCTGACCTGGCAACCCGGGAAAAACCAAAATGGTATATTCTTCATTCGGTTTAACGACAGGCAAGAAAAGGTGGTGCGTATTCAATAACCGTGAGCCGTTATCCGCCTTCCGCCTTCCGCCTCCCCTCCTCCGTCTCACGGTCAGTGGTCACAGAGCGCGGGCATTTCTTAAATTGACATCAAGGGGAGGGTAAGGCATAATCCAATATCATATTACCAAGGAGGAACTATGAAAGACTCGCATTGCCCGGATACTCTCGGGCAAAAGAGCGGAATTCAATATTATATTGAAAAGGCAAAACTGGCTCTTGCCCAGCGAGAGAATCGCTGGCACAGAGCAAAAAAACTCAGGTTTGATACCATTGCTGTCCACGGGCTTTATACGATGGACGAGGCGATAGAGAAAAATCAAGGGGCGCTCATTGAGCCATTATTTCTCTCCTCTGCCCAGGCTTACCAGGACTCAGCCGAACTGGAGGCGGCGCTCTCCTATCAGATTCCCACCTGGTGCTATAGTAGAATTCACAACCCAACCCTTGGTTATCTTGAAGATGTCCTGGCTCTCCTGGAAACCTATGGCTCAAACATCAAAGCCAGTTGTTGCTGTTATTCCTCTGGTATGGCGGCGATTGAGAATGTTACCGACACTTTACTTGTCCGGGACTCCTCGGCGCCCCTCGGAATGACGCCAAGCGTCAACTTTGTCTCCCAGTGTCAAATTTATGGTGGCACCTTCCAGCAGTTCAATGTCCGCAAGATGCAGGAAAGGGGGATTGAGGTGCGCTGGGTGCTTGACCCTAACAATATTGATGAATGGCGGCAAAAGATTGACCGCAACACCCGGTTTCTCTATGCCGAACTCCCCTCCAACCCCGGTTTGCAGTTTTTTGATTTAAAACCGGTAATTGACCTGGCTCATGAGAACGGTATTCCAATGGTGGTTGACTCAACTATCGCCTCACCAGCACTGATGCGCCCGCTGGTCTTAGGTGCTGATATTGTTATTCATTCGGTAACCAAGGTGATGAGTTCTTCGGGTATGGGAATGGCGGGTGCGGTTATCGCCCGCCAGCCAATTATCTCCAGCATTCCCAACGAGGAGATGAAGTCCGATTTTGCCCTTTATCTCAAGAGATACCCTCAACGCGACCAGGGTGGCTGTCTCCATCCTTTTCAGGCGCTAATGACCTTAAATGACCTCAGGGACCTGCGCCACCGGGTTGACCTTTTCAGCCAGAATGCCTTAAGAGTCGCCGAGTTTTTAGAGAACCACCCGAAGGTGAAAGAAGTCCGTTATCTCGGACTGAAGAGCCATCCCCTTTATAAAGTTGCCAGCAAGTATCTCTACCTCGTTGACGCCGAAAAAGACCCCCGTTATGGTAAACCGATTAACCGGTATACCCACCTCCTTGCCTTCTCTCCTGAAGGTGGCCCCGAAGCGACCCGTCGGGTGTTTGACCGGTTTAAAATTATTTATCGGGCAACCGATCTGGGTCGGATAAAAACCGTGGCAACGATACCGGCAATCTCCACCCATCTCCTTCAGGGTGAGGAGTGCCGGGAGATGGCCTGCATCCCACCCGACTTGATTCGTCTTTCGGTTGGTGGTGAGCATCCAGATGATATTATCGCCGACCTTGACCAGGCGCTTACCGGAGCCTGATATGAGGTTTTACTCAACGAATCTTCGTTCTCCGGCAGTTGACCTGCGCACCGCCTTGTTAGTGGGACAGGCGCCAGACAGAGGGCTCTACATCCCAGAAGAAATTCCCTGTATCCCCCTGAAGGAGATTTTCAGCCTGAAAGGTAAACCCTATTCCCAGACCGCCTTCACGGTTATGCGGCGCTGGACTGTGGGGCTTTTACCGGATGAGGAACTCTTAAAAATCTGTGAGGAGTGTTACAACTACCCGGTGCCTTTGGAACCGGTTACCGAAAGAAGGTTTCTTATGCGGCTAGACCGTGGACCAACCGCCTCATTCAAAGATTTTGCCGCCCGGATGATGGCGCGTCTCCTCCGTTACATCTTAAAAGAGGAGGGGGGTGAACTGGTAATTCTCACCGCCACCTCTGGCGACACCGGCAGTGCGGTTGCCCACGCCTTCCATAATGTTGAACGCATCCGGATGGTCGTCCTCTTCCCGATTGCTGAGGTGTCGGTGCGCCAGCGCAAACAGATGACCACCTTAGGTGGCAATGTCACCACCATCGGCATTGATGGCAAGTTTGACGACTGTCAGGCGCTGGTAAAAAGGGCTTTTGCCGATAAAGATCTCCAGCACATCCATTTCTCCTCAGCCAATTCCATCAACATCGGCCGGCTCCTTCCCCAATCGGTGTATTACTTCTACGCCTATGCCCAACTGGCGGAAAATGGTGAAAAGGTGGTGTTTTCGGTGCCTTCGGGCAACTTCGGCAATATGTGTGCGGGAATGCTCGCCTGGCGGATGGGTCTGCCGGCAAAAAGGTTTATTATTGCCACCAATGAGAACGACGAGTTCCCACGGTTCCTTGCCACCGGCAGATATGAAAAGGTTGTGCCTTCGCGCAAATGCCTCTCCAATGCGATGAATGTTGGCCACCCCTCCAACCTTCCCCGACTGGTGGCGCTTTATAACGGAGTGATGGACGAAGAGGGCAACATCACCAGACCACCCGACCTGACAGCGATGCAAAGGGATATGTTCTCTTTGAGCATTACCGATACCGAGACCAGGGCAACGATTGTTGATGCCTATCAGAAATACAAAATCCTTCTTGAACCGCACGGCGCAGTTGGTTGGGCGGCACTGGAGCGTTTCTGTGCCGAGGATGAGGCTGGGCTGGCGATAGCAATTGAGACCGCCCATCCGGCAAAATTTCCCGAAGAGATTCAGCACCTCTTAGGGATTGACCCGGAACCACCACCCGCACTCCTCGGGTTAGACACGATGCCGGAGAGTTACGAAACCGGACCGGCAGATTACACTTGGTTCAAACGATTTCTATTAAGCACCCTGTCCAAAACCCAAAACCCAAAACCCAAATGAAATATATTGTCTTTCTCGGCGACGGTATGGCGGACTACCCGGTCTTAGAACTTGGAGAAAAAACCCCTTTACAGGTTGCCAGCAAACCGACAATTGACCGAATCGCCCGGCTGGGCAGATGCGGCACATTTCTCACCGTGCCTGAGGATATGCCGCCCGGCTCAGAGGTCGCAAACCTTACTGTCCTTGGTTATGACCCGAGACGCTATTATCAAGGTCGGGGCGTGATTGAGGCGGCAAGTTTAGGGGTAAGGCTTGAACCCGACGATGTTGCGCTGCGCTGTAACCTGATTTGCATCAAAGATGGCCGAATTAAAAACCACTCTGCCGGTCATATCACCACCGAGGAGGCAAAACTTCTAATTGAAGAACTCAACCGGCAACTCTCCCGCCCCACACTCCGTTTCTATCCCGGCTTCACCTACCGGCATCTCTGTGTCCTTAAAGAGGCTTCACCCGAAGTGGAGTGCTTTCCGCCTCACGACTATGTGGGCGAGAAGGCACTTGACCTTTTGCCCCGGGCAAAAACCCCTTCAGCCGAAAAGCTTGCCTTGAGCGCAGCCGAAAGGCTTGCCTTGAGCGGAGCCGAAAGGACCGCTCACCTGCTCCGCGACCTGATACTTCAATCCTGGGAGATTCTCCCCGGTCAGGCGGTAAACTTAAATCGCACCCTTCAGGGTAAAGACCCGGCAAACTCCATCTGGTTCTGGTCACCCGGGAAAAAGCCGCAGATGCCAACCTTCCAGGAACTTTACGGTCTTACCGGTGCGGTCATCGCCGCGGTTGACTTGATCAAGGGGTTAGGGATTTATGCCGGGTTTGAGGTCATCAATGTGCCCGGTGCCACCGGTTTGATTGATACCAACTACGAGGGTAAGGCGGACGCCTGCCTTGAGGCGCTTAAAGACCACGACTTTATCTACCTCCACCTAGAGGCGCCCGACGAGGCGGGGCACAGCCGGGATGTCCAGCAAAAAATTAAGGCTATTGAACTGTTTGACTCCCGCCTGGTCAGCCGGGTGATGAAAGGTCTGGAGGAGAAGGAAATTGCCGTTACGGTTGCGGTTTTAACCGACCATCCGACACCGGTCTCAAAAGGCAACCACACCCATGGTATGGTGCCGGTGGCAATTTATAACCCAAAACTGATCCCCGATTCGGTTGAGCGGTTTGACGAATACTCGGTAAGAAACGGTGGTTTAGGCGAACTGCACGGCGATCAGTTCATAAAAACTCTATTAACCCAATAACTCCTTTCTCGCGCCCCTCAGTTCAAAGAGACACCCAGGACCGGGATTAGTTTACCATTACAGTAACAGTAATATCAAATGCGGTTCCCTCCCAGGTGCCGACAAACTGAAGAGTATGGCTCCCGGTTGGCATCGGGTTACCCTGTAGGTCAAACCAGGGACCGGAGGTATACTGGGTGCCAGCCGTTTTTGCCCCCGGCGCATCCGGGTCTTGAACCGGATTGTAGCCCGGGAAGGTAATCGTGAGCGATGTAAGATTGATATCGTAATTAAAAGAGTAGGTGAATGTAGTCTGGAGTTGGTCCGGGCTCCGGCTGCCAGAAGCGGAAATCTTTAGTTCCTTGTAAATCATCATCTCAATTTCACCGACATCGTTTGTCTGTCCCGCTTTAACGGTAATCTGAGTGCCACCATAACCGGGGCGATAAAATCCACCGTGAACGCCCACAATATCTTTATCACTAACCACTCCATCACCATTCAGGTCTTTCCAGGCAAGTAGATAGTAGTAGCCTTCAATTACATCGGTGAACTCAAAATCGGAGCGGCTCGCCTGCCCTGATGCCTTTGACGCCACAAACTTCACCGGCGTCCCGGTCAAATCAGCCTTTTCGTAAAGTTCCACCCGGCAGTTCTGAACATCACCGGTCTGACCTGGCTGTAAAAGCAGTGTGCCAATAACCTTTGTCTGCTTCTCACAACTCAGGAACATCACAATTCCGACTATCACAATGGCTACTGCGGACTTCTTCAACATTTTTACCTCCTTTACGATATTTAAATTTTGCCTCTCCGCACTTAATGCTGATAGGTTCTATGGAAATATACCCGTTACTTTTTAGCCATTGAACCAGGGTGTATATATTTTACCGGACTATACCCCAGATTCGTTCGGTAATGATTCATAAAACCTATCGTTATTACCATACTTTAAAACACCTACCTGTCAAATCTCTCCTTTTAATCCCGTCCGACATGACGGCTGGCAGCCAACTCGGTTATGGCTCCACGACAACGCCAGCAAATAGAATCGTGCCGGTATCGTTCTCCTGGATTAGAAAGAAAAATGGGTGGTCAACCACCATCCGGAACCGCTCCATGGGCACCGCCGACATCACCATCTCTACCGATGTTACCGCTGCCGCTTCAGTCCCTTCCTCATTTACTTCAACAAAAGTCTTGTGCAGGACATCGCCAATGGCAAACCGGATTTTGCTTTTCGCCATCAGGGAAAAGTTGGCGCGCTCCAAATCAAAAGCCTCTCCCATACCTAACTTCTTAAGTGAATTGTTTAAACTGGTCTTGTATTCTAATTTGAATCTCGGCAGGAGCAACTCCCCGCGTAAGGAGGAAAACTCGGTTAGCCACTTCTTTAGGTCTTTTATGTTAAGTTCGCTGATAAACTCTTGAAGGCTTGAACCTTTCCCGGGGAGAAAGATAAACATACTCATTTTGCCATCACCGTAAGGAAGTCCAATTGCCTGGAATTTTTCGGTCTCCAGATAGTTAAATCGGTCGGAGCGGGACATCATCGGAACCTTCTTCTTTGTGCCGTCAATAAGATAGAAGTCATGCTCCTGGGTGAACTTCGGGTCAAACTCCTTTTGCCACCGCCCTTTGAAATAAACCGCATTGATTAAAAACAGCACCGCCTCGGGTTTGATGTTATCAATAATTGAGGTGATTTTCCCTTTGGTCTTTTCCCTTACCCAGTTGTTTATTCGCGCAGGCGCCTGAGGGTTAAAAAAGTCAAGGTTGGTGACCTCAGCCTGATAAAATCGCTGATTGGTGGCGATGAACTGCGGGTTGAAGGTGATTCCTTTTCTTGCCCAGAGGGAGTTGGCGATTAAAACCTCAACTTTAGGAATTGCGCTGAGCCGTTTTTTCAGTTCCAGAACCGCCGGGTTTAATCTACCAGGAGGCATTTGACTGATCCCCAAACAATCTGCCATCGCCTTTTGAGTTGTGCCTGCCGCGCCATTATAGGTCATTCCCAACGCGGTAAAGATACTATAAGGCGAGATAAATAGATTCTCCTTTGGTCGCTCCTGATAAAGTTCTTTAAGCAATTTACAACCAAACTGGTCACTGGCGAGCACCAGTTCCCCGACAGCCGCCGGTTCTACCGGCGAGTCTACCGAGGCACTGGCGTTTAATACATTGAAGGCTAAAAGACAGAGAATAACACTGAGCATAGAATATCTCATTTCACTCCTCCCTTCTAATGGTAAAAGAGGCGAAGATTGGTAAACACCATCACCATTCCATACTCATCGGCAGCACGGATAATGCCCTCATCCCGGGTTGAACCTCCGGGTTGGACGATATAGCGAACATTGGAGCGGGCGGCGCGGTCAATGTTGTCCCGAAACGGGATGAAGCCATCCGAGGAAAGTGAAACACCCGGGAACTTAGCGAGCCATTCCCAACGCTCCTCACGGGTTAAAGGCTCAGGTGGAACCGCAAAGAGCCTCTGCCAGGTGTGCAGTTCCTCCGGAGTGGCGTTCTCTTCAAGATAAATATCAATCGCGGTCGCCTTCTCGCCCCGACTGGTTCCTCTTTTGAACTTAAGGTTCAAGACCTTCGGATGGAGCCTCAAGAACCATTTGTCCGCCTTCTCGCAGGCGAGACGGGTGCAGTGAATCCTTGATTGCTGTCCGGCACCGACGCCGATCACCTGTCCATCATAGGCTAAACAGATTGAGTTTGACTGGGTGTATTTCACCGCAATGGTGGCAATGAGCATATCCAGTTTCGCCTCATCCGGGATTACCTTTTTGGCGGTTACGACATTGGTCAGAATGGTTTCGTCAATTTTAGCGTTGTTGCGCTCCTGTTCCAGGAGCAACCCGAAAATCTGCCGCACCTCCCTTTCCGGTGGCACCCATTCCGGGTCAATCGCCAGGACTAAGTATTTACCGCCCTTTTTCTTTTTCAAAATCTCCAGCGCATCGGGCGCATAGCCCGGCGCGATGCAACCATCGGAAATCTCCTGAGCAAGGAACTGGGCGGTGGCTAAATCCACCTCTTCAGAAAATGCCGCCCAGTCGCCAAAGGTTGCCATCCGGTCCGCGCCTCTCGCTCGGGCATAGGCGCAGGCGAGTGGAGAAAGTTCCATATCGGGCACAAAAAGCGACTTTTTCAAATCGTCGGTGAGGGGCTTGCCAATTGCCGCACCAGCCGGACTGGTGTGCTTAAAACTGGCGCTGGCGGGTAGGGCGGATAGTTCCTTTAACTCCTTCACCAGTTGATAGGAGTTGAGGGCATCAAGGATGTTGATATAACTGGGCGTGCCGTTGAGGACTTTAACCGGCAGTTTGCCGCGCCGGCGATAGAGCCGGGCAAAGGACTGGTGAGGGTTTGTTCCGTAACGGAGTTTTATCTCATCCAATGGCAATAGGTTAATGAACCACTAATTGATGTCAAGAAAAAATTATTTTATGAGTTGCTTCTTGACTCCTGTGCGGGGGAGAAATAAAGTGTCGTGTGAAAAGGTCAGTTCCCCCCTCCCTTTCAAACAACAGCGGTGATGCACCGTTGATTACAATTGGTATATTGACCTATAATAGAAGAGAGGAGCTGAAGAAAACCTTAATGTGCTTATTAGCCGATTTTTATCCCTATAAGGAAATAATTGTGGTGGATAACTGTTCTACCGATGGGACAAAAGAAATGTTAAAAGATGAGTTCAGCCAATATCGCGAGATTAAGGTTTTTAGTACAGGTAAAAATATCGGCGTCGGTGCGAGAAATATTTTTTTATTCAATGCCAAAGGGAAATATGTGTTTCAATATGACGACGACTCCCAGCCACAAGATAACTTCACAATTACCCGGATAGTAGAATTTTTAGAGAGAAATAACGAGATTAATGTCCTGTGCACTAAGGTTGTTGACTTTTGCGACAATTTTATAGAAACAAAAGATTGGGAACTCTTCGCTTGGAGCGGGGACGCGGAAAAAGGGTTTTTAGGTCATTTTATTCATGGTAGCGGCACGGTATTCCGGAGGAATGCGCTAAAGAAAATTTCCGGCTATCCGGATAATTTTTTCTGGGGATTTGAGGAAGCGGACCTTACCCTGCAATTTTTAAGAGCCGGGTGCAATATAGTATACAAACCTGATTTAATTACTCTTCATCGGCGGAAAAGTCGTCAGTTCGCCAGTTCCCAAATCACCTTTTATTTTGTAAGAAATGGCATTTTGGTCTTCTGGAAATATTTCCCTTTCCCTTATGATTTACTATTAATCATCGGGTGGCTTTTCTCGCAGTTACTCAGAAATCCCAATCATCTCCGAGATTTAGGGCACGGGCTATCGGCGGGAATTAAAATGCTCCGGGGTACTCGAAAGGAAACGCTCCGATTTCGCTCAATAAAACGGGGCATAATTCTCTGGTGCATCCACACTCTTTTACCACCGCGTGCCTGGAAGGTGCTGCGATTAGTCAAAAGGAACCCGGGTGGGTGAGAAGGTGCTTAAGATATCTGGGCTTTCTTTATTATATTCAATAGTTGTTGAGCGGCTTTGGTAAAACTAAATTCTTTCGCTCGGCTGAGACCCCGTTGGACTATCTCTTCACGGAGTTGTTCATTCCCCAAAATTTCTTTTAACTTATCCTTTAAATCCTGATAGTCACCAACCCGAAAATACTCTGCCGACTCTCCGCCCACCTCAGTGAGACTGGGAATATCGCTACACAGCACCGGACACCCGCACGCCATCGCCTCCAACACCGGTAGACCAAAACCCTCATACCGAGAGGGATAGAGCGAAAGTTGGGCAGCGCTGTACAGTGCTGGCAGATAACGGTCCGCCACCCGTCCCAAATACCGCACGATTCCTTTTTTCTCAAACTCTTTAATCTCCTTAAGAATCGCCCGACAACGCCAGCCAATACCGCCGACTAACACTAGTAAGGGCGGAGCGGTCAATTCACTGAGAGCTCGGAAAAGGGTGCGGTGGTCCTTTCTCGGCTCAATGGTGCTGACAAAAATGATGTAATCACCGGTAATGCCAAACTCTTGGGAAACAATCTCCTTCGCCGCTTCTTTATCCACCGGTTGAAAAATAGACGAGGCGCCCTCCTTCACCACCCTCAACTTCTCCTCCTTAATTTTAAAATAATTCCGCGCCTCTTGGGCGGTGCTATCGGAAACACAAACTACGATGTCCGCCGCCCGCACCACCCGGGGAAGGAGCAACCGCGTCCTTAAAAGCGCCCGTAACTGCATACTGCCTGGGTAGACATAGGGGACAAGGTCGTGAAGGGTTAATATTCGCAATGCTCGGCGCTTTAACTTCAGGGGCAGGTTCGTGGGCTGGGCCCAGAAGACATCTATATTGTCCTCTGCCAGAACCTGAGGCAAAATAAACTGCGTCCACAAACTGGGGCGTCGGGAAAAAAGACTTGGCACTACCCGCAGATGCCAGTTGCCTTTATCAAGTGGCACTTCAATGGGCACAGGCGAGTAGATAAAAAACTCATCCTGGGTAGCCATCTGGACCATTTCCCTGAGCATACTGGTTAAATAGCGGGTTACCCCGGTTGCCGCAAAGGCAAATGATATCCCGTCAACGCCAATCCGCATCGCTCAAATTCTATCTGCTACTCTTTGCCTCTTGTAAATTTTCTAAGAGTTTACGCCGCAGGGCAATCGCCAGACCAATCAGCGCTGCCAATAAAGCCACCGCCGCATAATTCCAAGTAAAGGAGTCCAAGAGTCCATGGGTGAAGAAGGCGATCAAACCTGCCAGGAGACCTAAGGCAAGTCCCCTTCCTTCTTTAAATTCCGACCCGAGCACGCGGTGCAAACCGACGAATACACCACCGAGCAGCCACATAAAAGATATAAACCCGACTATCCCGAGGTCGGTCAATATCTCCAGGTAAATGTTATGGGTGTGAAAACGAATACTTTCTCCTTGAGGCATCACAATTCCGTAATGACGCTTGACAAATCTAAAATTCTCCGCCCCGATGCCCCATAGCCAGTTATCCTTGAAAATTCTTAAGGCACAATTCCAGAATATGAGCCGGCCGAGGAGCGCTGGGTCGTCCGGGGTGGTGGCGGTAACCCGCATTAAAAGCACCTGCCGGAGGGGCTCAATAAAAAAGGTGAAAACACCTCCCCCTATTGCTAATAATGTCAACCAGAAGGAACGCAGAGTAAATACCGAGTAGAGCAATGATACTCCCAAACCCAACCAGGCACCCCGGGAGCCAGAAAAGGCTAAGGTAAGTAACATTAAGAAAATCCCGGATATTAAAAGCAACTTTGTCCGCATTCTTTGGGTTTCTAAGAGTAGCCCAAAGGCAATACCGGTAAAGGTCGTAGCAAAGAGTCCCACAGTATTAAGGTTTAATATGCCAAACGGTGTTTCAATCAGTTTTCCTCTAAAAAGGTTGCCGCCACCTGGAAGGATAAATAAGAACCATAGAGCGAGGAAGGCAAGGAGTACCCCGGTGGTCATCGCCCAAAGCAGTCGCTTTATTTCAGCGAGTGTCTTGGGAATCGTGGCAAAGAAATAGCCCATTATTAATCCTTCCAGCCAGAGTATAGAAAAGAGCATTAACTTCGACGAACCCCAGCCCCGCAGAGTGCCATGGATTCCCGCTATCACCACCCATAAGATTAGAAGTAAAAAGGGGATAAGGGTGCTCAATTCTTTCCGACGGGAGGGCGAAGGTTCAATGGAGACTAATCGGGTAACAATTGAGGATAATAAAAGCAAAATTGTGGTTGGAAAAAGAAAGTAACGGTGGTAAGGAAACGGAAGGAGTTCCACATGACCAAGGGGAAATATGAAAGAAAAGAAGAGTAATATATAAAAATCCTCTTGGAAGAGAATCGCCCAGAGAAGAAGTTGGAACGGAATAAATAGTAGAACCACGCCCCATTGTGGGTCGCCTAAAAACAAAGAAACAAGAAAACCGATAAAGATTAGCAACTCTACTCCGAGAGTGAGTAATAAAAATCGGGGTGAGGTAAAGAACCTTTCCCATCTGGTGTGCGAAAGAGGAAAAACTTCCATAACTCAACCAGCCCGCTTTAAAAACAGTTCTTGAAAGACCAATTTTACATCGTCAATCTCAATACCCCGGGTGATAAGCAAAAGTCCGCCGTAAACAAGAAAAGCGGCAGTAACTCCGGCTGCTGGATGCCAGCGAGCCGCAAACCAGGCAAGTGGAGCGGTAACCAATGCCGCCAATCCTGCTCGCAGTAACGCTTGAATAAACACACCAGCCGGAACACCGCAGGGAGTCAAGAATTGAGACCACACCAAGATGCCCAACCCTATCGCCTCGGCAGCAAAAATTGACCATCCGGCACCAACCGCGCCCCACCGCGGAATCAACAATAAATTTAAGAACACATTCACTGCTAAACTCACCCCGGGTTGCAGGGTGGGAATTTTGGGTCGGTTTATCGCATAAAAATATATACTGAGAAGCGAATTTAGGTAAACGCAGCCTCCCCACCAAGCAAGAACTTGAAGACTTGAGACCGATTTAATGTATTTGCTGCCATAAAAGAGCTGGATCAAGGGACGGGACAGGATGGTGCCGAAGAGCGCCACCGGCACGCCTAGGTTTATCATATAACGCGCTCCACGAGCCAGCATCTTCTGAACGCGCTCCAACTCGTCTACAAAGACTCGGGCGATTACCGGATACATCGCCGCGGAAAAGGCCGCAGCCGGAAACCCAGCCCCGTACATCAACCGAAAGGAGGCGTTATAAATTCCAACTTCTTCCGGTCCCCAAAATTTTGAGAGAAAAATTGACCCGTTCCAGTAGTAAGATGTCACCAAAACCAGTGCCACAGCAAATGGCCAGGAAAGTTTTAACATCCGGCGCCACTCGGATAGGTCCCAATAGATTGCCGGCTGGACGAATTTGGTACTTAGAATTACAAAGGCAGCAAGAGCTGCTATAGCATTAGCACCGACATAAAGCCAGGCATAACGGAATGGCGATGGAATACCACGAGTCAAAAGTAGCGCACCACCGGCAAGGAGAGCGGTTTGGACCAGCCGGATAATGGCGACAAATTCGTTTCGCTCAAATCCTAAGAAGATACTCGCATAATAGGAAAAAAGCGCATTGATTAAGACAAACAGACTGGTAATATAAACGGTAGTGACAACTTCAACCGGGTAGTGTAAAAGGGTAACTAATAGAAGTATCAAACACCACACTATTAGCGCACCAGTGAGTCTCAATGTCGTTCCGTTGCCGATAAGTCTTCGGGCGATTAAACGATTTCGAGCGATCTCTCTGGTGGTTAGCATTCCGAGCCCCATATCGGGGAAAACGGTGAAGATAGTGACAAAGGCGATAGCAAAGGAGAAGATGCCAAACTTTTCTGGACCGAGGTGCCGGGCAGCCACAAGGAAAAAAATCAGCGACATAAGTTTGTTGGCGATATCAGCAATTGCTAAGGAGAATGTGTTAATAAGAATACCCTGAGCTATTGAACGATGAGTGCTGGTTCTATTCACCATCATTCTATGAGACAGACATTTTATTAATGTCTGCCCTGTTCGGCTCAAAGCCTTCCGCCCTCAACCTTTTCCGTTGCCTTTCCTCTCTTACCTCTTCTCCAGAACACGCCACGAATTTCCTGCCAAAGGTTACGCCACCTTTCATACTCTTCCGGTTTTGTCTCCTGGAGGTGGTGAAAGTATTCAAGGATAAAAGCCAGGGTTGCTCCAAAAGCCAGGCTGAAGAAAAATGCCACTATCGTAATAATACTCCGCCGGGGAAAACTGTGCCGCTGAGGCGGCACGGCATAATCCAACACCGTCAGGGTTGGTGCATCTCTTGCCTCCAAAATTTTGGCATACTCATACTGTTGATAGAGCATTGCATAGGTCTCTTCCAAAATCTCGTAATCCCGATAGCGGCGGGCAAATTCTTGCGCCACCTCGGGCAGGTTTTTAAATGAAACCCCGAAACCAACACCAAATCCCTGGGTAGAAGAACCTTGCTCCAGTTGGCGCAACTGGTCAGAAAACGCCCGGACCGTGCGCTGGAGGTTAATAAAATATGGGTTGTCCGGGCTGGCGACATCTTTTACCGCATCAAGCTCTGCCTGTTTTAAATATGCCTGCGACTTCAGCTTGGCATAGGCTTCAATCGCCGCCTTGGTCTCATCATCCACTGTTACCACCTTATGCCGACTCTGAAAAACCCTCAAAGATTCCGCCGCCACCATTAGGGCGCTTTCCACTTCCGCAACCCGTTTTTCTAAGAACACCCTCATCACATGCCCGCGACTGATATTTGATGACCTTAAGAAGTTATCAAGTTCCTCAATATAACTATTGGCAATCTTTGCCGCCAGGTGCGGCCTTTTTGCCTCAACGCTGACCTTGACTATCCCCTCGTCGCCAATGCTAACCTTCGTCATCTTTTTGATCTGCCTAATTATCTGCTCAGTTTTCTTGGGGTTAATCTTATAATAAATGGCAACACTGCACCTCTCGGCTACCCTTTCCATTACCGTCCGGCTGCCCAAAATCCCGGCCATAAGGTCAGAGGCGGTCGCGGCACCAAAACTGCCTAACCGGAGCCGGGACATTAGCCTGGTTGCAGTTCCCGGTGTACCTAAAAGGCTGGTAAAGCCGAACATCTCCCCTTCATCGCTTGGTGGCAAAACCTGGGCGGTGGCGGTGTAGCGTCGCGGTAAAACAAAGGAAATCGCTAATACCAAAACGGTAATTATTATGGTATTAAACAAAATCAGCCGTCGCCACTTAAGAAAAACCCCGAGGTAATTTACTATTTTATTCACGCTGAAAGTCTACTTATCTTCTTTTAATTGTCAATCTCCATTCCTGGCCGCGGATTGAGATACCGGCACCTCCCCCGAGCCGATGCAAGGAGATTGCTTCCCCGATTCGGGTCGCAATGACAGGGACGAGAGGCTGGTAAAAAAGGTGCTAAGGCTGCGCACCAACCCTTAGCAATTGTGCTAAAATTTGCCTGATTCTTTTTGCCGCTTTGCCGTCGCCATAGGGGTTAGGCGCCTGCGCCATCTTCTGGTAGGTCGCCTTAGAACGAAGGAGTTTCTCCGTTGCGGTGATAATTCTCGCTGGGTCGGTTCCTACCAGCCGGGCACATCCGGCGGCAAGAATTTCGGGGCGCTCGGTCTTCTCTCTTAAAACCAGCACCGGTTTGCCTAAACTGGGCGCCTCCTCCTGAACTCCACCGGAATCGGTGAGGACCAAATAAGCCTGTTCCAGGAGTTCCACGAACTGCCGGTAATCTAACGGTGGTACCAGCCGGATGTTTTTTATCCCGCCTAAAAATCTTTTTACCGGCTTCCGGACACTCGGATTGGGATGCACGGGATAAACAATTATTACATCCGGGTTTCGTTTAACTAATGCCACAAGCGCCCGGCATATTCTTTTCAGGGGCTTGCCAAAACTTTCCCGACGGTGGAGGGTAACCAAAATCAGCCGCCGGTGATTGGCTATCGCCCCCTCGGCTCCGTCATTTTGACTCTTGACCCCTCGGCTTCGCTCGGGGCATACCTTTGACCTGACCCAGAGTAAGGCATCAATTACCGTATTGCCGGTAACATATATTCGTGACTCGGGAACGCCCTCTTGTAGAAGGTTTTCCTTTGCCTTTAATGTCGGGGCAAAGTGCCAGTCGGCAATAATGGTTATAAACCTCCGGTTCACCTCCTCGGGGAATGGGGCAAATTTGTCAAGGGTGCGCAAGCCCGCTTCAATATGTGCCACCGGAATTTTATGATAATAGGCGGCAAGTGCACTGGCAAAGGCGCTGGTGGCGTCACCCTGAACCAAGACTACCTCAGGCCGCTCCTTTTTCATAACTGGCTCCAGCCGTCGCAAGGAGTGAACAAGGGTGTCGCTCAGACTCTGCCCCTCCCTCATTACCCCTAAGTCATAGTCGGGTTTGATCTTAAAGAGGGAGAGCACCTGGTCCAGCATCTCCCGATGCTGGGCGGTTACCACTACCCGCACATTAAACCTCTCCGGATAGCGCCGCAACTCGTTAATCACCGGGGCCAGTTTTATCGCCTCCGGTCTTGTGCCAAAAGCAAAAAGGACCTTCCGCCTTTTTCCGCCTTCCACCTTCCGCCTTCCACCTTCCGCCTTCCGCCTTTCACTACTGTCCATCCGCCTCCCCCCAATTTTTCCCCACTCCTATCTCCACCACCAGAGGAACCTGCAAATGCCAGGCGTTTTCCATTTCCCTTTTCACAATCTCCTTTGCCTCCTCCACCCGGCTTTGCTCCACCTCAATCAGCAGTTCATCGTGAATCTGAAGGATGATGCCACCCCCTAACCTTCTCTCTTGAAGATTTTCATCCAACCTTATCATCGCCCGTTTGATAATATCGGCCGCCGAACCCTGAACCGGGGCATTTAAAGCGGCGCGCAGGGACGCCTCAACCACCTGCCGGTTCTCGCTGAATACGCCGGGCACCGGTCTGATTCTTCCGGAGATTGTCTTGACCAGCCCGTCTCTTTTCGCCTCCTCCATAGTCCGCTCGCGCCATCTCGCCACACCGGGAAACTTATGAAAATACTCCTCCATAAACGCTCGCGCCTGTTCAATCGGGATTTGGGTTCGGGATGAAAGCCCATAGTCCCCCATTCCATAAATAAGTCCGTAGTTCACCATTTTGGCAATCCGGCGCTGTTCCGGGCTGACCTCATCAAATGGGATGCCCAGAATCTCTGCGGCGGTTGTCTGATGGATATCCTCGCCCCGGGTAAAAGCGGCAATCAACCTTTCATCACCGGCAAGATGGGCGAGAACCCGCAGTTCAATCTGGGAGTAGTCGGCAGAAATCAACATCATCCCTTCATCGGCGACAAACCCTTGCCGGACTTTCTTCCCCAACTCCCCTCTTATCGGGATGTTCTGCAAATTTGGCTCAGAACTTGACAGTCTACCGGTGGCGGTGCCGCACTGATTAAACTTGGTGTGCACTCGCCCGGTTTCGGGCGAAACGAGTTCGCACAACGGCTGTAAATAGGTGCTCAAAAGTTTACCAAGTTCCCGATAGCGTAAAACCTCATCAATAATGGGATGGCTCCCTCTTAAATCCTCTAACACATTCTGACCGGTGGAGTAGCCAGTTTTTGTCCTTTTGCCTGGTGATAACTTTAACCGCTCAAAAAGCACGGTTGATAACTGCCGGGGCGACCCAATGTTGAACTCAACCCCGGCCAGTTCGTAAATCCTTTTCTTCACCTTCTCCTGTTCTATTGTCAACTCCTCTGCCAAACTCTTAAAGAAAACTGGGTCAATCTTCACCCCCCGCTCCTCCATCCGGGCAAGAACAAAAATTAAAGGCATCTCCAACTCAGTAGCAACCTTAAAAAGCCCCCGCGCCTGGATTTCGGGAAGAAGCGTTTTGTAAACCCGCCAGGCCCAAACCGCCCGCTGCGGATATCCGCTCACTTCTACCTCATCTCCTAAAACCTGACTTATCACATCCTCGGGAAGATAGCGCTTGCGATTCGGGTCCAAAAGCCAAGCACCCACTCCAACATCAAACACCCTTTTAATTAAATCCAACCCTTGCCGATGCAAATTTAGCAACTCACCCTTCACATCAAAACCCACCATCAGGCTTTGCTCAAGATAAGGTTTGATTTCCTCTTTTTTTAATAAGGAGACTAACACCGCCTCTTTTCCATCCGCTGAAATCCAAAACCCTTTTCCGGGTTCAAAAGAAAAACCGCAAGGGGCTTGGGACAACTTTGCCAATTCGGCACTATCTAACACCTCCCTTACAGTAACCGCATCTTGCCTTTTCACCTCTGTTGTCTGGAGTTCGCGCAGAAGGGAATAAAACTCCATTTGCCGGTAAATCTCCATAAGTTTCTTTCTGTCTGGCTCACGCGGTAGTAAACTTTTTATCTCCACCCCTACCTTCGCATCGGTATTAATCTCGGCGAGTTGGCGGGAAAGCCTCGCCTCAGCGGCAAATCCCTTCAGTCTGTCATCCCGTTTCAGCGCCTCGTCAAGGGTTCCATATTTTACAATAATCTCCAGTGCCCTTTTCGGTCCGATTCCCGGAACCCCGGGTATATTGTCCGTCGCATCGCCAGCAAGGGCTAAAAAGTCGGGCACCTCTTCGGGCATTACACCCAAACGCTCCTTCACATCCTTGGCTTCATATTGTTTCTCCTTATATGGGTCATAAACAACCACACCCG
>JBDRUH010000015.1:0-28450 GCA_039801225.1 Caldifarciminota bacterium | reverse complement strand
CAAGAACCGTCTCGCCAACAAAGGAAAAGAGAGTAATCAGCCGGCGTGGAATCTCCTCTGGAAAGGCGGCGATGCCATTTTCCAGCCTGTTTTTTAAAGGTAAAACATTGGTGATATTCCAGGTGGTTAGATACCATTTGTTTTTCTGATATTCTGTGGTGTCAATCTTGGACTTCTCCTTCAAAGACCTGGACAGGTTCTTATAACTGAAACGCCCGTTCTGAAATATCAGAATTGACTCCTGAATGTTGTCCGGGTAAAAATACATTGGATAGGGGTGCTGGAGCATCACTCCGCTTCTCCTGCTGATACGGATATACCCCTCAGGTTTTATCCAGATTATCTTGTCGCGGTAAATAAAACCCTCCTCAATATAAATCCTGGTCAAGTCCGCAACAACCGGGTACTTTCTGCCATTTATCAGGGTGTCATCACAAACTATGCAGACGCACCTGCCTTCAGTAACAACTCGCTTTAATTCCCTTGCCACTCTCCTCATTTTTGTTAAATAGGCATCATAACTTTCAAACAGGTCTGGATAGTCAAAAGGTGCATTAAAATAGGGTGGGCTGGTAACAACCAGATGGATGCTATCAGCAGGCAGTTCCTTCATATCTTCACTGTCGCCAAATATCAGTCTATGGCTGGTCATTCTGTTTATAGCCTATCCTTGTTCCCTTTTCAGTCAAGTGTATAAGTCAAATCCCTGCGCGACATTTAGGTTTTTTTCAGCAAGTATTCCATTTATTGCCCTATTACTTCGCTTTAGCCTGCCCGAGCGAAGGGATTCCTCCACTCGCCGTTGGCTCGGTCGGAATGACGGAGCCGAGGGGCTCGCAATGACACCGGGCGAGGGGGTTCTGTCGGAATTGATGGAGAAGTTAAAGTGTAGAGGATATTGTCAGATAAGAGGACGGTAAGGGCTAAGTGTATTTATATATACACAAAATTCTGACGGTTATAATTGAATTAAGTATCGTAATTAAGTAACTTAATCTGAAGACAGTTTCTCGCGGAGGCTGTTCCCCCTATCGCTTAGGTGGTAAAACCGTTTCCTGGCTCGCTTTTTGGTTGGATCTTAATTTTTACGGTAAAATCGGATTTAAGTTCAAAGGGAAAATCAAATAGCGGGATGGTAGTAAGAAATGCTCCAAATAGGTTTTCAGGGGTGTTTTTTGATTTAGCGCTAAGTTCAGAACCAAAAAGAGGGCTAAAAAGCGGCTGGAAATTCTTCCTAACAAGAAAAGTAGAACACAAACTTCAGCCGATTTTAAAAACCAAAATAAGATTAAAGTTAAAAGGGCGGCGAAATTCTGCCGATAACTCTCCTTTATTACACTCAGAGGATTTTAAAGACTATTGGCTGGGGCTGTATTTATCTTTGATGTGTCAACGGCGATATTTCCCTCAGCCGTTTCACCACCTTTTCAAAAACCTCTACGGCATAGTCAATATCTTCCCGGGTATTATACTCACCGAAGGAAAAACGAACTACCGAATTACGAAACTCGGGCGGTAGATTTATCGCCTTAACCGTGGGCGATGGTTCTGCCTCACCGGAAGCACAGGCAGAACCCGAGGCAACCGCCACTCCCTCAAGGTCCAAGTTCATCAATAAAGCCTCTCCTTCAACATAGGCAACACCAAAATGGCTGGTATTGGGCAGCCGTTTTTCCGGGTGACCATTAAGGCGGACATCGGGTATCCTTTTTAAGACCTCTTTTTCAAACCGGTTCCGTAACTCAAGCATTTTTTGCGCATGCTCTTGCCATTCGTTTTTTAATATTTCGCACGCCCTGCCTATTCCAACTATACCCAGAACATTCTCGGTGCCGGCCCGCATCCCCTTTTCGTGATGCCCGCCGTGAATCAAAGGGTGGATTTCAGTCCCCTTTTTAATATAGAGGACACCAATACCCTTGGGAGCGCGAATCTTATGCCCGGAAATGGTTAGTAGGTCAACATTAAGTTCATTGACCGCAATTTTAACCTTTCCCGCAGCTGATACCGCATCGGCATGAAAGTAGACCCCTTTTTCGTGGCAGATGGCGGCAATCTCCTGTATCGGCTCAACCGTGCCAATTTCATTATTGGCGAGCATCACGCTCACCAGTGCCGTTTCCTTCGTTATCATCCGCCGGACATCTTCCGGGTCAACAAGCCCATAAGAGTCCACCGGCAGATAGGTTACCTGCCAGCCATTATCGGCAAGGTATTTCGCACTACTTAAAACCGAGGCGTGCTCAATCGGGCTGATAATAATGTGTCGCCCCCGCTTAAGCATCCGAGCAACCGCCACACCTTTTATCGCCCAGTTGTTTGCCTCAGTCCCGCCACTGGTAAAGAAAATCTCCTCCGGTTTGGCAGCCAAGAATTCTGCCACCTGCTCTCTTGCGCGGGCAAGCCCTTCAGCACATTCCCGTCCATAGGAATGAAGATTGGAAGGGTTGCCGAAGATTTTTTCTAAATACGGCTCCATTGCCGATTTGACTCGGGGGTCTATCGGGGTTGTTGAATTACTGTCCAGGTACACAGATCTTTTCATTTGTTTCCTCCTTACCTGTGCCCGAAACGGGCGAAAACTGGGAATTTTGACTACGGGGCTCCGAAGCAGAGCCCTTGACTTTTTGGCTTCTTATTCCGGAAATGATTTCCCAGAGAATAATCAAGAGCACGCCAACCACAATAAATGCATCCGCCAAGTTAAAAGTAAACCAGCGAAAATGAAGTGGGCGGATTTCAAAGTCAATAAAATCTAACACATACCCTAACCTTATCCGGTCAATTAAATTCCCCAAAGCGCCACCCAAGATAACTCCATAAGCACTCCCTAAGAACCGACTATTGGTTCTTAGCCCGAAATAGATAATTAGGACAACCCCTATTACCTGAAGGAGAAAGTGGACAAATGGAGGACCAAAGGAAATCCCAAATACACCCCGGGTGTTGGTTGTGAGGGAGATTTTCAAAACATTCCCTAAAAGCGGTATACTCTCTTTTACCGTATTGCCGTGGAACATCCCATAAACAATAATTTTTGTGAACTGGTCAAGGAAAAGCGATGCTATTGCTGCCCACAGAAACGACCGACGCAAATAAGTATTAAGCATCAATTGTTCACCCTTCCTTGCCACTGTTAACTAATAACTTACTCAGTGTCTCCGGGGTATAAACCTTCATCTGATATTGCTGCGCAAACCGCTCCGCCTCTTCACTCAACCGGGGTGAGGCAACAAGAATCGTCTCATCGGCCTGAATATCGTAAGCCTTGGCATAAAGTTTTATTACTTCTTCCGAATCCACCGCTTGTTCGCCGCTTAAAAATCCAACGACCACCCGGTACTCAGAATTTCCGGTCTGTTTGGTGGCGAGGATATCAAGGTAGTGTTCGGCGCCCGAGCGCCCGGTAAGATGAACCGATTCTGCCACCTCATACCCTTCCTTCTTGAGTAACTCACAGACCCTTGCCCGGGGAATCTTCTCCTCTTGGAACTTTGTTACCTGTTTGGGATTAAGAGTATAGTTGTAGAGAACCACCTCTTTCACACCCTCCTTATCGTAGAGATAATTACACGAGCGACAGTGCCACCTTTCTACAGGCAGTTTGGTAATCTCTCCGCACTCCTCGCACCGATACCGATTGCCTAAGTCCTCATAGTCACCACCCAAGAGGTAAAGTTCCCCCTGGCATTTCGGACAGATGCGCCGGTCTTTGTGATAAAAATCTTCAGCCGGACCACTCCAGTTGCAAGGCTTATGCTTTAATAACCTTATCCGGATAAGATGAGGCGAGTTACATTTGGGACAAAAAATAGTGTATTTCAGGTCGGGTGAATTACAACCCGGACAGAAGAAAACCCGTTCATGAAATTGGCGCTCAATATAGCCCAGACGGTAGAGGTCGTTGAGTAACTGATTTACATAATTCGCCTCAGCGCCAAGATGGGATTCTACCACTGGATAGCGGGCGCCTTGGTCTTGGTCTGGAGCAAAAACCGGCGTAATGGTGGCGATTTTTTGGTTGATGAGAAGTTCAAAAAGGCTTAAGAGTTTGGGGTCGTTTAACATTTAAATAAAATTATACAACAACTTTCCTCACCGTCAATAACTTTTAATTCTCCGCCATCAGCGCCTGCCATAAGAACCCATTCCGCCTCGGGTCGGATAGGTTACTTTATCCCCGGGCGGCATTATGACAATTACATAAGACCTATTAAAATTTTCTTGACAACTGCACTAATTCTGTTATCATATCTCAAAATGAAAATGCAATTGCAGCAAAATAAAACCAAAGGAGGTCTTATGAAAAAACTGCTGCTATTAAGCATAGTCCCGATTGTATGCCTGACAATGCTCACCGGTTGTATCCCCGGATTTTATACGGTTGGCACTCTTTATACTTCAGTAAAAACACCGGCATCGGCAATCGCCTACTACGGTCCTGAAGCCGCTACTAACAGCAAAGTAGCAAAGGTAACCGCGACTAACATCCTCGGGCTTATCGCCACCGGTGACGCCAGTCTGGAAGCGGCAATGAGAGAAAGCGGCATTAAAAAGGTTCACCATGTCGACCAAGAAGTAACCAGTATCCTTGGGCTCTGGTCAACTTACACCATCTACGTCTACGGCGAATAAAACTCTGGTCTTCTCTAACGGGGGCAAATCTTTGCCCCCGTTTTTTATCCGCCTGTTTCATCCAGCCTTTCCTCTAAAAGCAAACTTAAAGGGCTTGCTCCAAGCGGAGGGGTTCCTCCACTCGCCAGAGCCTGCCCCGAGCCCGACTTTAGGTGAAGTCAAAAGCCAAATCCCAAATCTCTTAGATTCTTCGTTTTGTCTTTTGCAATTTGCATTTTGCCTTTTGAATTGAATACCAGGGATTCCTCGGCAAGCTCGGAATGACGGAGCCGGGGTTTGCCTACTCTTTACCTTTACCTAAACCTATGCCGCACCTTGACATACCTTTGCCCCGATATATAATCAGGTGTGGCCACAATAGACTTTCTCAGCCGCCGGCTTGGTCTGCAAATTCTTTTTGACTACACCGATATTGTTGACGCCATCCAGTTTGCCCGAAAGGAAGGGTTTGGTGTCTTAGAGGTAAATCTGGGCAATATTAGATTTGGCGAACAATTGCGCAGAATTAAAGAGCGGAAAAGGATAAAGCGAGCGGCAGAGAAAGCGAAAATAAGGCTGGCGCTCCATGCCTTGGAAGGACCGTCATTTTTTATCCCCAGTGAGCGGGTCCGGCGGTGTATCGTCGCCGAGTTAAAAAAGACCATTGACCTAGCCGCTGACATCGGTGCCGAGAATGTGATAATCCATCTGGGGTTTGATATGCATTACGGAATGGGTGGAACTAACCGGTTTACCCACGAGGAGTTTCCGGACTATTTCACCAGCGGGCTTTTTAAGATGCTTGCCGAGTTAAAGGGGTATGCCCAGGACCGAACGAGATTATGTGTGGAGAATGTTGGCGGTTTTAGATTTGAGCCAAGCAGGAGGGTTTTGAATCGGCTCTTGGGTGGCAACCTGGGACTCTGTTTTGACATCGGGCATATCTCAATTTTGCCCGAGGAGAAGAAAAGAAAGGAGTGGGCTTTTTTCCAGCGGCACAAAAGGAAAGTTTATCACTCCCATCTCCATGACAATAACGGGGTTAAGGATGAGCACAAACCATTAGGCGAAGGCTCAAATGACCTATTCCCTTATCTCCGTTTTTTAGTCAAGACCAAGGCGCTCCTCGTGTTTGAGACCAGACCGAAGGAGGCGGCACTTCGGGCAAGGGATTTTTTTAACCAGAATGTCTTGCCCAGATTGTGAATGAAGGTTTTGGTTACCGGGGCTAATGGCTTTATCGGTTCTCACCTGTGTGAAGGTCTGCTTGCAAATGGATATGAAGTCCGAGCACTCGTCAGAAAAACGAGCGATTTGCGCTGGATCAAACACCTCAATATGGAACTAGTGTATGGCGACATTACTGACGAAGGCTCTCTTATCCCAGCGGTTGATGGGATTGAAATAGTTTTTCATACCGCCGCGGTTGTGCGACCGAAAAGGGTGGAGGAGTTCATCCGGGTTAACCAGGAAGGAACCGAGCGACTTGCCCGGGTGGCGATTGATAAGGGAGTAAAGCGTTTTGTCCTTTTCTCTTCAGTCGCTGCCGCGGGTCCAGGTCGGTTTAACGAACGATTGAATGAGGAGATGGCACCAAAACCGGTGAGTGAGTATGGTCGGGCAAAACTGGCAGCAGAAGAGGCGGTTTTGGCATTAAAAGATAGTTTAAGTTCGGTGGTTCTGCGCCTTCCCGCGGTTTATGGCCCACGAGACCGGGATGGACTTTTGTTTTGGCGGATGTTTTCCCGCGGATTTGCCCCGGTTTTAGGCGGAACTTTTTCTCTACTCTATGTAAGTGATGCGGTGGCGGCGGCAATTCTTGCCGCCCGCCTTTCGCCTTCCGCATTCCGCATTCCGCCTGACCGCCCGCCCATCTATTTCATTTCTGATGGCTGTTGTTATACCTTTTTTGATTTAGTCCGCGTTTGGGAAATGGTTACCGGCAGAAGGGTGAGAACTTTTCGCATCCCGCACTGGCTTGGCTTTCTCGCCGCCCAAATCAACTCCTGGCTCGCCCGGGAAGGCACGGTTTTTAATCCCGACAAAATGCGGGAGTTGACCCAAGAGTGCTGGGTATGTTCTGACGAAAGGGCAAAGGTTGAACTGGGGTTTTCTCCCCGCATCACCCTCCAAAGGGGAGCCGAGTTAACCCTCAACTGGTATAAAAAGGAGGGCTGGTTATGAAACCCCGTTCCTCACTCGCCGCCCAATGTGCCGCATTAGAGGCAAAATGCGCCCAACTGGGGATAAAAGTTATTTATGACGACCTGCGGAGTGAAGGTGGCGTGTGTCGGCTACGCAGCGATATCGTCGCAATCATCAACCGCCGAGCATCGCTTTCCACCCGAATAAGAATCTTAACCGAGGCGTTGAATAGAATTCCCCAGCTAACTACCGGAAGTTGCTAATCTCTTTTAAAAGGCGCTCGGCTTCAGGTTTGTCCTCAAGAAAAAAGTCGGCAGGATAGGTTGGTTTAGCTGTCTTCAAGCACAGACGCAACTGCTCGCAAGCCTCGGCATAACGCCCTTGTCTGATATACACCTTAGCCAGGTCAAGCCGGATTAGCGTATAGTTCGGGTCAATCTCCAGCCCCTTTAAGAGAAAATCTGCCGACTTTTTTAAATTACCACCAGCAAAGCCGGGCAGTTCATAATAGAGAACCCCAAGCGCATCATAGGCGGTAGGATATTTGGGGTCAAGTTCTATCACTTTGGCGAAAGCCTTCTTCAAATCAGCAACCATAAAGAGTGAATTGAGCACACCGCGCGTCTGGCCGATCTTCCCTTGGGCAATTGCCCACCACATATACCCGTCCGGGTTTTTATCGTTGAGCATCTTAAGCGTCTCCGCGATCGCCTTTGCCCGCTCATAATAAAAAATCTTCTCTTTCTTCTCTTTAGCGTTGTCTCCCAATTGGGTATGGAGCCTTGACCAGAGATAAAGGGCGCGTTCATCCGTTGGCGTCAATCGCCGGGCTCGGGCAAGGATTTGATAGGCGGAGTCAAGATAGGAGGGGTTGAGATGGCGGTTAAAAAGGAGATACTCTGCCTTTTCGCAGAGTGAGCCGGCATTGTCTGTTGATGAGATAAGAATAGCAAATATAACCAGCGCCGTATGGATTATTTAAACCTCCGGATACATTGCTCTAACTAAAGGTTGATACACCTCAATAACTTTATTGCGCCTGATTTTTAATGTTGGAGTCAATAGCCCATTCTCAACCGTGAAAGGCTCAGGAACAAGAGAAAAATCCCGCACCTTTTCATAGGGAGCAAAAGGGGCAAGGCAGCGGTCAATCTCCTCCCGAAAGAGCTTTATAATCTGGGGATGGCGCAGCAGCTCGGTAAAGTCAGCAAAGGGAATTCTTTCCTTTCGGGCGTAGTCCTCAAGGGTTATCCGGGCAGGAACAATAAGGGCGGTAAGATAGGGTAGCCGGTCGCCCACCACCATCGCCTGCTCAATGAATTTTGAAGAGACCAGCGCCTGTTCAATCGGCACTGGGGCAATATTTTTGCCGTAAGAGTTGACGATAATCTCTTTTATCCTGCCGGTGATGATGAGGTTGCCCTCAGAGTCAAACCTCCCTTGGTCACCGGTATGAAACCAACCCTCAGCATCAACCGCCCTTGCACTCTCCTCTGGCTTATTGAGATAACCTTTCATCACATTTGGACCACGCACCAGTATCTCGTCCTCCGGTCCGATCTTTACCTCAACATTGGGAAATGGCTTGCCAACCGTGCCAACCCGTTCCTCACCAGGGATTGCCGCGCATACCACCGGTGATGTCTCGGTCAAGCCATAACCCTCCAGCAAATTGAAGCCCAAGTTGCGGAATATCCTGGCCAATTTGCGGTCAAGGGGCGCACCACCGGAGACAATCAACCGAACCCTACCACCGGCAAGTTTCTTCAGTTTACCCACAACCAACACACCAAAAAGCCAATGCTGGAATTTCAGTATTAGAGGAATTTTCTGTTTTCTGGAGCGCAAAAGGGCGTAGCGATTGTAGGTCTTGATCGTCGCAACCATCAGTTTGCGCTGGAGCGGTGGACCGGTTAAGACCTTTTCCTGCACCGCATTGTATGCCTTTTCTAACACTCGTGGAACAACGATCAACAGGGTGGGCTTGACCGCCTTAACATCCTCCCGAATCGTCTCAATTGACTGGGCGTAGGCAACAGTTGCGCCAGCGAGCAGCATCGTGTAGTAACCGCAGGTGCGCTCAAACATATGACAGAGCGGCAGAAAGGAGACGAGGAGGTCGTTTTCATTAACATTAAACCTTTCAATCGCTGCCCAAACATTAGAAAGGATATTATGGTGGGTAAGCATCGCTCCCTTTGGCTCGCCGGTTGTCCCGGAGGTGTAACAGATGGTTACAAGGTCACTGGGCTCACTGAGATGAGGTTGGGCAATTTCTGAGTTTTCACCCAGCGCTCGGGCACCCAATTGCAAAAGGGCGGAGAAGGAGGTTAAGGATTTGCCCCCGCTTACGCCCTCAGGGGTATCATAAAAGGTAATAATCGTCTTGAGCGGTTTTATTTCAGAAAGGTGAGGGGTTAGTGAATTATATAGGTCTGGCGTCTCTACAAAAAGATAGCTCACCTCGGCATCATTCAAGATATAGCGAACCGACTCTGTCGGCAGATTGTGATATACCGGCACGGTGATGGCACCCAATTTGATAATTGCCAAATCGGCAATAACCCATTCTGGTCGGTTATAGGAGTAAATCCCAACCCGCATTCCAGGCATAACACCCGCTGTTTTCAGACCGGCGGCAAGGTCATCAACCATTCTTTTTAATCGGGAATAGGTAATGGTTTGATATTTGCCATTAACCTTATGCATTAAAGCCGGATGTTCAGGAAGCCTTTCCGCCACCTTCTGAAACGCCAGATAGAGCGTCTCTGCCATATTTTTAATAATCCGGTTGTAAATACCAAAGTCAAGTTTAGTATTTTAAAAAAAGGGTTCGCTTGACATCAGGCGATATCCGCCTCATTATTAATTAATGCCCAATCGGATTAATTCCATATTCACCTTGGAAGACACCTTTGTTGCCTACGCGGTGGGCGATAACGGTCTGATACTTGTTACCCGCGACCATGGCGCCACCTGGCAAAGGCTCGCCTGCCCGGTTACCTCAAATCTTTATACTATTTCCTTCCCGGGTCAAGGCTCAATCGGTTTTGCCTGCGGTGATAATGGCACCATCATTAAAACCAAAGATGGTGGCGAGAATTGGGAGAAACTCCCCACGCCGGTGGATGTAGATCTAAGGTCAATAAAATTCCCTCTTTCGCCGGAAATCGGTTTTGTTGCCGGTGATAAAGGGGTAATTTTGCGCACCACCGACAGTGGTAGAACCTGGGAAAAACTCATCACCACCACCGAAGAAAAAATAATGGACATCAACTTTCCGGCTGACGAAGTCACCGGCTATGCGGTGGGCTTGAACGGCACAGTTTTAAAAACCACCACCAGTGGCGCAATCTGGTTTTCCCAGACCGCTAATGTTTTAGGTTTGGTGGCAAATACCCACTTCACCGCAGTTCACTTCCCGGCAGATGACATTATCGGATTTATGACCACCACCTCAGGCAGAATCTTCTTTACCCCTAATGGCGGCGAGGTTTGGCGTCCATTACCGCTTGAGTTCCCCTTACCGCCGCTTTACTCGCTTGATATCCACTACGACACTATGGTAGGCTTTGTGGTTGGCGGTAAGGGCACGGTGATGCAAACCAAAGACGGTGGCGAAACCTGGGAGAGAGTTGATGCCGGGACGACCAGGGACCTTTTCAGCGTTCGCTTCTTCTCAGATTGGCTGGTGGGCATTATCGCCGGTGACGAACACACCCTCCTTTTTAGCGGGGATGGCGGTTCAACCTGGACTCCGGCAACCATTAAAGAGGTGGAAGGAGAATGATTAAGCCTTACCCTTCTCCTCCACCCGGAACCGCTGGAAAGCCTCAATCAACTCTTTAAGCCGCGCCTTTACCTTGCCATTAATTGTGTTAGGCGGGTATTTGCCGTCTTTATCCATCTCTCCCGCTGGAACACCGGTCAAAAGTTCTATCCCCTGGTCAACCGTCTCAATCGCATAGATGTGAAACTTTCCCTCCTCAACGGCACTAACTATCTCCTCTCTCAGCATCAAATCGCTTAGGTTTGCCTTCGGGATAATGACCCCCTGAGTCCCAGTTAACCCGCGCGCTTTACACACATCAAAAAACCCTTCAATCTTTTCATTGACCCCACCAATCGGCTGAACCTCACCCTTCTGATTGACCGAGCCAGTAACCGCTAAATCCTGACGCAATGGCACACCGGCAAGTTCGGAAAGTAACGCATAAAGTTCAGTTGATGAGGCGCTATCACCGTCAATCCCACCATAGGACTGCTCAAAGGTTATTGATGCCGAGAGAACTAAGGGCTGGTCAAACGCATACTTATTCCTGAGATAGCCGGTGATAATGTAAACCCCTTTATCATGGGTTGGCCCGGAAAGTTGCGCCTCCCGCTCAATGTTAATAATCCCCGCGGAGCCAACGCCAACCCGGGCGGTAATTCGCACCGGAATGGCAAATGCGTGCTCAACTGTCTCATAAACCGCTAACCCATTAACCTGACCTTTAACCTTACCCTTCACATCAATAAAGATAAGCCCCTCGCGAATCGCCTCCTGCAACTTTTCTTCAATCATCTTTACCCGCGCGCGGCGTTTCTCAATCGCCATCCGAACATGTTCCGCACTGACCAGTTTCGCTCCTGCCTTGTCCGCCCAGTAGTTTGCTTCTTTCAGGATATCAGCAATGATATTAAGCCGGGTGGTAAGTTTATTCTGCCTACCCGCAACCCGAGCGGCATACTCAATCACCCGGGCTACTCCAGAACGGTCAAACGGCTTTAAACCCTCTTTTTCGGTAAGCGCCTTTATCACCTGGGCATACTCATTAACTGTGGTTTTATTCCTCGGCATCACCCAGTCAAAGTCCGCCCGCACCTTAAAAACCTTCTTGAACTCCTCGTCATAAGCGGCTAATAGGTTATATACCAAAAGGTCGCCAATCATAACCACTTTTAGGTCCAAAGGAATGGGCTCCGGTTTGAGCGCGGTGGCACCAAAAATGGTAATTAATGGGTCATAGGCAGAAATTTCCAACTGCCGATTGCGCAGAGTCCGTTTCAAACTGGGCCAAACCCCGGGCTCAAACAGCAAATCAAGGGCATTAACCACTAAGAAGCCACCATCAGCCCGTAAAAGCGAACCCGCCTTGATGTGGGTGAAGTCGGTGCGCCACTGACCCGCTTTATCCCAAACCCTTTCAATTGAGCCGAACAGGTTGCGATAAGTGGGGTTGGTCTCAAATACCACCGGTGCGGTTTGGGTTTTGGAGTTGTCCACAAGCACATTCACCCGGAAAGGCAGGTATGGGTCAACGCCCGCTTCTTGACCGCTCGTGCCACCTTCACCCTCTCCTGCCCGCTGGCGGAAAAGGTCAAGGTTTTTAAGCACCGCCGCCTTCACCTCCTCAAGATAATCTTTTATCTTTGAGTTTTTTAGCCTTTCAGCAATTTCGCCAATCCGTTCCTCTAATACCGGGGTGATAATGTCCCGGTCAAGTTTGGCTAAAGCCTCCCGGGTCTGGCGCTCAAACTCCCGGATCTCCTTGAAAATCGCCAAAAGTTCGGTGGTGAGTTCCCGATATTTTGTCTTTAACTCCCCATTCCGCTCCGGCGTAATTTTTCCCTCCTCAACCAGCCGGTCAAGCATCTCCACGCTTACCGGCTGCTTTTCCACTATCGGGGCCACCTCCGGCCGTGCGCTCGGTGCCACCTGAACGAGGGCAAAACCCTCAAGAGCAACCTTTCTCTCAAACTCCCGGACCCGTGCCGCTCCCTGTTCTTTAAACCGCTCAACAATCTCCTGCCGGGCATGCTGATACGGCTCACCCTCAAACAACCGGGGGATATTTTTTATCAAGTAAGTGACCAGTTCCTCCATAGCGCTCTGCAACCTCTTTCCGTCACCAGCAGGAAGAATGAGTAAACAGGGACGGTCTGGGTCAGAAAAGTTATACACATAACATTTGTCGGTAACCTCTTTGACCGGCTTCACCCTCTCCAAAAGTTTCTGGACGGTTGTTGTTCTCCCGGTTCCAGGCGGACCGGTAACAAATATATTATAGCCGGTCGCGTTAATCTCTACGCCCAGTTGCAGCGCCTCAATCGCTCTTTGCTGACCGATAATTTCTCGTGAGGACTTTAAGTCCTCGGTGGTTTTGAAATCTAACCCTTCAAGATTGCATTGCCAGTAAAGCCGCTCCGGGGGAACCCGCCATCCATCTTTCGGCTGTCGGCTGTGACTCATCTACTTAGCAGCCACCTTCAACCGGGGAAATGCTATAAAGGGGAAAAACGCCTCACCTAAATCCTTCTGGGTGTTGCCCACCGCCAAGACCTCTTTGAACATCTCATAAACATTTCCCCCGATACTAACATCTTTCACCCGACCAACGACCGCCCCATTCTCCACCTTAAACCCACAAGAGACATTCAATGTCACCTCGCCCGCCAAAAGGTTTGACTGACCCCCACCAATAAACCCGTAAACCAACAATCCCTCCTTTATCCCCTTCAACACCTCATCAAGTTCTGAGGTGCCTGGCTCAATCTCAAGGTTGGTAACGCCGGGTTGTGGTAAGTGGGAGTAGTCTCGGATTGCAGACCCGGTGGATTCGCAACCACAGGCCTGAGCGGTAGCAATATCAAAAAGAAAACCTTTAAACACCCCTTTTTCAAAAAGTGGGCTCCTTTTTGCCGGCAATCCATCCCCGTCAAAGGGCATTGAGGCCAAACCAAACGGTCTGAGCGGATTGTCAACAATCGTGATTTTCTCGCTCAACACCTTCTCACCCTCGCGCCCTAACAATGGCGATGTCCGCTTCTCCTTCTGCTTCCCATTCACCGCTATGGTTAAGGGCAAAAGGAGTTCATAAACTGCCGTGGGCATCACCACCACCGGAAATTCGCCGGTTTTAACCTTAGCCTTTCCTTTTGCCATCGCCACCAGCGTCGCCAGGCGCTCGGTAGTTCCCTCAAGCGGTAACGGTTGACCATTAGAAAGGTTTAGGTAGTCAAAAATCCAGTAAATACCTTCATCCACTAAAAGCGCGGTAATTGAGACATCAAGTTCTGTCCGCTCAAAGGAAAGGTCTATACCAGTTGTGCTCACAATGCCAACATTTCGGTAAGTCCGGCGGAGTTTTATGTCCAGTTTTGCCTCGGGCGCCCGCGCTCGCATCGCTTCAATCAGGTCTTTACCCCACTCCCGCAGCCTTTCCACTGAGATAAGCATCACCCGATTCTCAAATATCGGCACCGATGATGGATTTAACGGCGGTGGCAGGTGAAATTGAACCGTCCTTGAATGACCCGCCGCCTCAATTGCCGCATCAACCGTCTCTTGAAGCCGCGCCGGGTTGGTGCTGGCGGCAAAACCGAGCCTACCGCCAACAATCACCCGCACTCCCCACCCGCGACAGCCCTTTATCTCCTGAGAGTAAAACTCCCCCTGCCGGAACTCAACCTCAAGAGAATCGCTTTCCCTTTCAAAAACATCCGCCTCATCAACTCGTGCCTGCATTAGTCCTAAAACTTCGTGCCTCATCGCTTACCTCCCACCAATAATCACATCCTTAATCATAAGATGCGGACCTCCCGTTCCCACAGGTAGTGGTGCCTGCCCTCCTTTACCACAACCACCGATTCCGCCATAAATAATTAGGTCATTGCCAATCGCCTCAATGTTCTTAAGGGTTTCAAAAACATTTCCCGAAAGGGTAACATCCCTGACCATATTGGTCAGTCTCCCTTTTTCAATCTTAAAGGCATATTGGGAAGAAAAGGTAAACGCCTCAAGTTCGGTCATTCCACCCCGGCTTCCGACCACATACAACCCTTCTGCTATATCATCGAGCATCTCCTGTAAGTTTTTGTCCCTCGGCTCAATAAAGGTGTTACTCATTCGGACGATTGGTGCAAACCTATAGGAAACCGCCCGACCATTGCCGAAATTGGGTTCACCCATCCTTGCTGATGTCTGCCGGTTATGCAGGTGCCCAGCGAGCACCCCCTGCTTTATCAATTCTGTCCTTCGCCCTGGTGCCCCTTCATCATCGTAGCGGAAACTGCCCCGCTCATTAGGCAGGGTGGCATCGTCCACAATCGTCAACTCATCTATCCCAAATCGGGCGCCAATTCGCATCATCTCCCGCAACCTTTCATTCTCGGCAATATGGTCCGCCTCGCTCAAGTGCCCAAAAGCCTCATGGGCAAAAATCCCGCTAAGGAGTGGGTCAATCACCACCTTATACCGCCCGGCACGAACCGGCTCCGCTTTGAGAAGATCAACCGCAATCTTCGCCACCCTTTCCACCATCGCCTCGTGATTTTTCAGGGAGTCAAAACCTAAACTCTTACCAAAAGATTCCCCGTAGTCCTGAATGTTTGCCCCATCCCGGGCAATCGCCCGGCAGGAAAAACCGGTATATACCCTTTCCTCTTCAATATACCTACCCTCAGTGGAGTAGAAGTAGGTAACTCGGTGGCTATCCTGATATACTGCCACAGTAGTAATAACCCCTTTCGCTTTAAGGAGAATCTCGTTGTAGTTATGAATCAGCCCCTTTTTTTCTGCCAAACTCACCCGCCTGGGATCCGCCGATTCAGGAATGCGGACAATATCATTAAACGCCGAAAGCAAACTTAGCCCGCCCTCGCGTCGGGGTAACTTTTCCACCTCCCTGGCAAGTTCTATCGCCAGTTGACGCAGGTTCTCGCCAATATTGTTGAATGTCGCAACACCCCAGTTCCCCTGGTGAAAAACCCTTAAACAACCGCCACGTTCAAAATTACTGCCAATCTCCTCTAACTCCTTACCCCGGTAAAAAATCCTTGTTCCATCGCTCTCCTCTATACGAATGTCGGCGTAGCTCACTCCTAAACCAGTGAGTATTCCCTCTAAAAAAGGTTTCCAAGTCATTAAGTAAGAATAAACAAATCCCTTTCACTGTCAATGATTGCGCCCCGTGATGTGATAAGCGGAGTGCCCGAGTCTGGGAGAAGTCAAAAGCTAAAAGCCAAAAGCCTACCCCGAGCGAAGAGGCTGACAGCCGTCAGCGGTCGGTTTCTATTGACTTTTGGCTTCAAAACGATTTTAATCTTCCGTGCTTTTAGGTCTTTCCCTTCTCGCCTTTCTCCTTTCCGTTCCTCAGTTTTCTGGTCCCGGGCTAAGCAAACCTGCCCGCGATGCGGGGGCGATTTGCCAAGGTTTGCCCTACAAAAGAAAAACTTGTGCCAATATTTCAGCCGACAGCGAACAGCCGATAGCCAAAAGCCAAAAGCGGACAGCCGATAGCCAAAAGCCGATAGCCGGAGAGTTTGCCGGCTTTGACATTCCGATTTACACCGGTGCCATCACCTCCTTCACAACCGCCACCGACTCAAAGGAGAGAATCTGGGTGGCATTGGCTACACCCGAAGGAGAAATTTCCCTTTACTTTTCCTCTGACCAGGGCACCAGTTGGCATCAATCATTTTCTATTCTATTAAACAGGGAAATCCCCCGGATTGAGATGGTTACCGGAAATGAAGACCCCAGCCCGGCTTATGTCTTCTACCTTACACCCGAGAACTCTGGCGACCTTTGGGTCCTACGGGTATCGGAAACCTCTTGGGATACACTACCGGTGGCGGTTGGACCAGATACCATTGACGACTTTTCAGTAACGGTTGATAAAGACACCAACTATTACCTCTACTGCCTCTATGTAAACGAACACCGCCCGGGTAGAAACGGCAGTTTCCTCCGTTCATTTAATCGGGGTCTCACCTGGGAAATGCCCCAGGACTTCTGGAACTGTTATGACCCCTGTATATCTTTTGGCAGTGGATCGGTCCTCCACTGTGTCTGGCGTTATGCCCTTAACGGCAGAGAGATTCATTATGCCTTTAATCGCTACTACGGTGCTCCGGCTCACTGGTCATGGCTCACAGTGCTATCGGAGAAGAAGGAGAAGTGCTTTAACCCGGTGGTTGCCCAAAGTGACACCTTTCCACCCTGGCAGGCGACATTATGGGCAACCTGGTCTGTGGCTCGCCGTGACACCGAAAACCTTGATTTGGTCGTTAGATTTTCTACCGATTGCGGCATATCTTGGAATGAAGCAATTAACTTAGGCGATAGGTTTATAGACGAGTGGTGGCCCTCTCTTTACGCTGGTAATTATAAAGTCCATCTCGCCTATACCTGCGGCGGAAAAAAGGCAAACGACCCAACGGTGGTCTACTCCCGCTATAGCCCCAGTTATGCGCCCGGCGTCTGGACTTCACCGGTTAAATTAAATGACCCAAGAACAAACGCCTTGTTTGAAACCGCCCGCCCCAGAGCGGTTGCCACTGGCGCCATTTTTAGTTATTATGGCAAAATCTATCCTCAAGGGGTTTATTTTGACACATACCTTGCCTGGTTTCAGCCGAGAGCCGAAAGCGGAGGGCCGAGAGCCGACAACCGACAGCCGACAGCCGACAGCCGACAGCCCTTTGACCTGTCTGGCCGAAGGCTTAACACCGAAAAACCGCCACCAGGTGTCTACTTTTGCCCCACTTCAAAAGGGATAAAGAAAATGGTCATCTTACAAAAGAGCCCGAGAACCGAATCCCGATGACCTTCTTCTGTATCAAGTTACAGTTTTTGCCTAAATCTTCTTGCTTAAAATTCTTGACAGGTTGCTTATATTGTGGAAAATTAAAACAGTAAATGAGTTATCTTCCAAAAGAGAAGCCAGAAGATAAAGGGTTGCTTGCCCGACGAAAATTTTTCCCCCGCCGGCGCTATCAACTCCCTTGGCGCTGGACTGTTTGGCTCCTCTGGGCAGGGATTTTTTTTATTCTTTTAATGGTAATCAAGGTTCTTTTTTCTTAACCAAAAGGAGGCAGCAAAATGACTGGAATTCAATTCAACTATAAAGATGTCTTTCGAGCGTTAAGGATGGGCTTTTCGGCGAAAAAGATTGGGATGGCAATGGTGGGTCTACTAATCGGATTGGCCGGTTACTCACTCCTTACATACATTGCCCATATTGTCGCCGGCAATGACTGGCTCTCCATTTGGGAGACCTACCGCCTCCTCCCCTTTCCTGCGGAAACCCTTCCTTTCCCCTGGTATTCCTGGGTCATCTATGCAATCGGTGTTATTTGGGCTCTCTGCGTTATGCTTCTGACCGGGACGGCGATAGCAAAGGTAACCTGCGAACAGTTAAAGGGTAACGAGTTTTTTGAGGCCGGTGAGGCGTTCCGGTTCAGTCTGAAAAACGCCGGCGCTGTGCTCGGCAGCCCGCTTTTAATAATCGCCTTCATTGCCTTGGTGGTTATCGCTGGACTGATCCTTAGCGCCATGGGCAGTATCCCAAAATTTGGTCCCATATTTGTTGGGCTTATGGGAATTATCGCATTTCTCGCTTCACTTTTCATTACTTATCTCTTAATCGTCCTTGTTTTTACCATATTCCTTGCGCCAAGCGTTGTCGGTGCAATGGGCAACGATACCTTTGACACTTTGTTTGAGGTCTTCTCCTGCGTGAATGAACAACCCGCACGACTAGTTTGGTACACATTTGTTATTGGCTTTCTTGCTAAGGTGGGCTCTTTTCTCCTCGGTCTTGGCTCCAGCCTCGCTGGTAGAATTGGTTCTTTAGTTCTCCTTACTTTTATGCGCGACTCCTGGAAAGAACTTCTCAACGGCGCATCTTTTATTTTCAAGGTTGCAATCCCTAATTGGGGCGTATTCAAAATATTACATTACACACTTCTCCACGAAGCAAATCTTTATGGACTGCCCCAGATTTACTTGCCCGAAGTATGGGAGAACAGCGCAATAGACCTCAACATTGGTGCAATGCTTTTAGGGTTATGCGGTTATGCGATAGCGCTAATGGTGATCGCTTACGGGTGTGCGATTTGGTTTTCGGGGAATGTTCTTTCCATCGCCGTTCTTATTAAAAAGAAGGACGATAAAAATATATTTGAAGTCCCGGAAGAAGAGAGTCTTGTTGCACAGAAGAAGGTGGATTCTACCAGCACAACACCCCAAGAGCCAACGCCGTAAGTTTCGCCCATCTAAATTCAAACTAGGGAGCAATTAATGATTTGCCCTGGCAATTTATAGGAGGGCAATGCGGGAATAGTTTGATTAAGTAATTAAAAAATAAAAACTTAGCACTTAAGTTTAATTTTGAAACAGCCATCTTTTTGTATCGTAATCAAAGGGCAAGTCCAGGGTCTTGGCTTCCGTCCTTTTGTCTTTCGCTTAGCAAAATCTTATAATATAAAAGGTTATGTTGCCAATACTTTAACTGGGGTAGTTATATTAGCCCAAGGAGATAAGGTAAAAGATTTCATCCACCGCCTGCGCTCTTTTCCACCACCAATGGCAAAAATCACCTCTTTTCAAGTAACCCAGATAAAAACCAAACCCTTCGCCAAATTTTCCATTCGCCACTCAATTGAGTCAACAACCGCCCAAATCGGGCGCCCGATTCCGGGCGACAGCCCACAGCCTACAGCTGCTGAAGTTCTGCCCGACCTTAATATCTGTCCTGAGTGCCGGCGAGAACTTCTTACCCCAACAGACCGACGCTTTCTCTACCCATTTATTAACTGCACTCAATGCGGTCCGCGATACACCATAATTGAAAACCTGCCCTATGACCGGGTGCGAACAACTATGTCTAGGTTTTTAATGTGTCCAGAGTGTAGAAAGGAATACCTTGACCCGAGCAACCGCCGATTTCATGCTGAGCCTATCGCCTGCCCGAAATGCGGGCCGAAGTTAAGACTACACAGCCAACTGCCGACAGCCAACTGCCGACAGCCAGCTGCAGACAGCCTAATTTTACTGGCGGCTCAGGCGTTAGCGAATGGTAAATTGGTGGCAATTAAGGGGCTGGGTGGGTTTCATATCGCCTGTGATGCCACAAATGACCAGGCGGTGAGACTCCTCCGAGAGAGTAAAGAGCGCCGCAGTAAACCGTTAGCGCTGATGGTTGATGACCTCAACACCGCTCGGTCTCTCTGCCAAATAAGCGCCACCGCCGCAAAACTCCTTCGTTCTTCTGCCGCCCCGATTCTCCTTTTACCCAAAAAGGTAGCGCCGGCAATTTCATTGTCCCCACTTGTTGCACCCAACAACCCTAACTTAGGGGTAATGTTAGCCTACACCCCGCTGCACCTCCTTCTCTTCCAATTCCTCCGCTCTATTACCAATAAACCGCCAGTTTTAGTTATGACCAGCGCCAATCCAGCAGATGAGCCTATCGCTACAACTGAAAAAGAGTTGCTTTCTCAACTTGAAGGCGCTCCCTCCAAAATCCAAAAACAAAAATCCAAAATTTTAGTTCTGACCCATAACCGAGCCATCGCTAATCGTTGTGACGATTCGGTTCTCATTGTTGATGGGAAAAATCCGGTTATGGTCCGCCGCGCAAGAGGTTATGCCCCCCAACCTTTATCCGCAGGTGAAAGGTTTCACGTGAAACATACCACTTTAGGAATAGGCGGAGACCAGCGCAACACCTTCTGCTTAGCCCGAGGCAAAAAGCTCTTTCTTAGCCCCCATATTGGCGATATGGCATCCAGGAATACCGAACGGTTTTTTCTCAAAACTTTGCAACGACTGACCGCATGGACAAAACTGTCTCCAGAAAGAATTGTCTGTGACCTTCATCCCGATTACCATTCCACCCGGTTGGCAGAGCGGCTCAGCCAAGAGTTGGGCGCGAAACTCCTCCGGGTTCAGCATCACTATGCTCATATCCTCTCAGTTATGGTGGAACACAACCTTTCTGGTCCAGTTTTAGGGCTCGCCTTTGATGGCACAGGATATGGCACCGACGGTGCAATCTGGGGATGTGAGTTCCTTTTGATAAATAATGACCTGTCTTGGGCAAGGGTTGGTCACCTTGGTTATCTAGAACATACCGCTGGTGCCGACATTATTGCCGACCCGGTTGAACTGGCTATAGCCTACTGTGTTCAGTCTGGTGTTGAGAAATCGGCTCTCCTTAACCTCAACCTGACAGACAAGAATATTAACACCACCGCTGCCAGCAGGCGTCCGGTGGTAACATCAAGTTTAGGAAGGCTTTTTGATTCGGTTGCCGCAATAACCGGCATTTGCCGACGGGCGACATTTGAAGGTGAGGCGGCGATTGCTTTAGAGGCTGCGGCGGTTAATGCAAAAAAAGGGCGAAAGGTGGGATTCCAAATGCTGAATAGAGCCCACTTCTGCCGTCCACATTCCGAATTCCGAATTCCGCTCATTATCGACCCTAAACCCATCATATATCAAACGGTGGAAAAAGTTCTAGCAAAAGAGCCGCCCGAAAGGGTAGCGTTATGGTTTCACCAAACCTTGGTTCACCTCTTTGTAACTGGCGCACTTCATCTTGCGAGAAAATTTAGGACAAAGACAATCTGCCTTTCTGGAGGCTGTTTTCAAAACACTCTGCTTCGCAGGGGATTGAAAAAAAGCCTCATTAGGGCGGGAATGCAAGTCTACCACAACCAATCAGTCCCTTTAAACGACGGTGGACTATCTCTTGGCCAGGTAGCGATAGCAATTTTTTAAGCCAATTTTCGCTTGACATAGGGGCGGATTCTCTTATTATTCAGCCTCGGTTTTAAAAAATGGCAGAGTTGTGGAAAGATGGCATATACATTTTTTATCTCTTTTTTAATCAAGGACTTATACTATTTATTTATGTGGAAAAGTGTGTGGAAAAGTGTGGTAAAATTTTGTGAGAAAGATGCATGTTTATGAATGGTGAAAAACTTTGGTCTCAAGCATTAGAAATTATCAAACTGCGAGTAAATCGGCAGGCTTTTGATACTTGGTTTGCCCCTACCAAATTGCTTGAACTTACTAATGGAACAGTAAAATTATCGGTCCCAAATCCCTTCTTTGCCGACTGGCTTCAACATCATTACCTTAATGAAATTCTTCTTGCGCTGAAGGCGGTAGCGGACAGAGATTTGGCGGTTGAGTTCGTCCCTATGCCAGAGGCGCCCACTCCTACTACCCCTGCTGTTGAAATATCACCCCCTCCGGCTGCCCAGTTTCGGCTTCGTAGCCGCTACACCTTTGACACTTTTATTGTCGGTGAAAGTAACCGACTTGCCTGGGCAGCAGGACGTAATGTTGCTCAGAATCTTGGTAAGACTTTTAATCCACTTTTCATATATGGCGGAGTGGGTCTGGGTAAAACCCATCTTCTTCAAGCGATTGGCAATGCAGCGCTGGCAATTCACCATGGAATCAGACTTTGCTATACCCCAGCCGAAGCGCTATTTCTCGAACTGATTCAAGCGATAGGAAAGAATACCCGCCTTGAGTTTAAGGAAAAGTACCGGGGTTTGGACCTGCTTCTATTGGATGATGTGCACTATTTAGTAGGGAAAGAAAGTCTTCAAGAAGAAATTTTTTACACCTTCAATGCGCTCCAAGATGCGGGTAGTCAGGTGGTGTTCACCAGCGACCGCCCACCAAAGGACATACCTACTCTTCAGGAAAGGCTTATTTCCCGGCTGGGAAGTGGTTTGGTTGTAGATATCCAGCCTCCCGACCTGGAAACAAGGGTTGCTATTCTCCTACAAAAAGCAAAACAGGAGGAGGTTCAATTACCCCAAGAAATTGCCTGCTATATTGCCCAACGGGTTCGCTCTAATATTCGCACCCTTGAAGCATGTTTGGTTAGACTAATTGCGATGCACTCATTGAATGGTGCGCCGATAACCATAGGTTTAGCAGAAGCAGCAATCAAAGATTTGGTTCACCCGGAAGAACCAATTGATGCAGAGAAAGTTATTAATATAGTTAGTGAACATTTTCGAGTTTCAGTTGATGACCTCCGCGGCCATTCCCGGACAAAGAGGGTTGCGCTTGCCCGGCAAGTAACAATGTTCTTAATGAGGAACGCCCTCAAACTATCATTAAAAGATATCGGCTACCATCTTGGCGGCAAAGACCATACCACCGTAATGCATGCGATAGACAAAATAACCCGTTTAAAATCTGAGAATGTTGAATTTGCTAATCTATTAGAGCAGATTACCCAAAAAATCAACAGCCGTTCAAACTAAAAATATGTTTATAACCCAGTGAATACAATACTAAAAAACTCCTAATAATAATCTTATAATAAAATCTTAAAATTTCTCCACAGATTTATCAACGCATCCCAATAGTACAACTTTCGCAATTCCAAAATATTAAAAAGCAGTCTGTATTTAAACATTACCAACAACAACATCATTATTTAAATTTAATTCTAAGGATGGTATAATAAAATACAACCACCATAAATAACTACTTTTAATGATATATCTATTTTTATCTATATAAATTAAATTTCAAATGCTTTGGTTTTCACATATGAGGTTATCAGGAATTTTTTGTTTTATTCCAATGGAAAAGTTAAGATACCCATTCTTAGTGAAAGTGATGTTTGATAAAAGAGTCGCGGTTTGAACTATTTTGCCACGCAAAAAATTCTACCTATAGGTAGAAAAATTACCACACGGTTTTTATTGACTATCTCCTTGATTTTAAAAGTATTATAGTAATTATACAGAATTTTAGACCCCACCCCCCAGCTAGCCCCCCACATAACCTAATAAGTTATAATTTAGGTAATCCGCAAAATCGCTATGCTTATAGTTCTTTAGACTATTTCCAAAAAAGTTTTGACGGTAATTTATTAAGTGGCGTTAAATTTGACTTCACCTGTAATTCGCTAATTAATCTTGGAAAAAGCCCTTCAATTCACCATTGTTATTACCCTCATTTTAACCCCGCCAATTACACCTTTTGTTATCCCGCCCTACTCGCCCTCCGCCATTCCGATCGAAGGGGAGAAATCCCCTTTTTTCACTTGGGTCAGGCTGAAGCGAAGCAATCCCATTACCATAGGGGCAATTTATGAATTGCCCCTAACTTGTTTGCTGAAAAACCAAAAATGTCTAAAATAATTATACAATTACTTGACAGTTACTTTAACGATTTTACAATTAAATTGCGACAATGTTTCGGGATGCAAAGAATAGCATCTTCTGGAGCAAAATAAAGAGTTTTCTCCTTTATCTTTACGGGCTTTCGGTAAGAATAAGAGTAGTGGGAGTAGAGAAAATTGCTTTGCCGATTCGCGCTGGTTATATTGTAGTAGCAAACCATCTAACCGGTGCCGACTCAATTGTGATTCAGATTGCCTTAAAGACGCGAATTTTCTTTCTTGCCTGGGCAAGATGGTTTCATACCCGGTTTATTGGTTTCTGGATGCACCGACTATGTGATACCATGCCAGTGGAAAATGGTAAGGGTTTTGAAAATATTGCCACTCTCCGTAAAAGCATTGAGCTGCTCAAGGCAGGAGCAGCGGTTGGAATATATCCTGAAGGTGAGTTAAATCGTCAGGGCCGTGTTGACCATATTCATTCAGGTGCCGCTTGGCTTGCGGTGCGGGCACGGGTACCGGTGCTACCAGTTTATGTTGCCGGATTGAAACTTGGTCCCCAACCTTACTCTCGTTCTTGGCTTAATGAAGCCTGGGAAGGTTTTTTCTCGGTAGTGAATAACATTTTTAACCGCAATATTGTCGTTATTATCGGGACGCCAATTCTACCACCAAACTCGCCGCCTCGCACTAAAGAGGAACTAAGAAATGAACTATCTCGGATTAACAACGAATTACACCGTCAGTTTACCACATTCATCTACCAGTCTGTGAACCGGCGCAATTAACAAAATTGACTTGTCCTGATTCAGATATTAATTTTTACTTATCTTGGAACAGACACTTTTAGTAATTAAACCGGATGCGGTGGCGCGAGGATGCATCGGTGAAATTATCTCCCGCGTTGAGCAAATGGGGTTTAAAATCACCGGTTTAGTTATGCGCCAGTTGAGCAAATCTGAAGGCGAAGAGTTTTACTCAGTTCACCAAGGTAAGGATTTCTTCCTTGGGCTGGTTGATTTCATTACTTCTGGACCTGTAGTGGCGTTACGCATTGAAGGAGAGTTCGCCCGGCAGCGAATCCGAGATTTGGTAGGGAATACCGACCCGAAAATGGCGAAACCCGGCACAATCAGGCATGATTTTGGTACCTCGGTGCGCGAGAATGCGGTTCATGCAGCAAATCCCGAGGAGGATGTGGACCGAGAGTTAAGATTCTTCTTTCCTAAGTAAGGCTTGGTTTATTAGCGCCAGAGACCTCTGAGTTCTGCGGTCTGATTTCCTAAGTCAATTAGTTCCACAGAGCATTGGGGAAGAAACTGACTAATCGTCCAGATGTTTGTCTTAAGGTGTTTTGTAACTCGGCTGGTGGTATAGACAAATGGTTGACCACTGAGGACAAGGAAGATAAGCACCTGGTCGGCAAGGTGTGGGTCAAGCGCCATTTTTGAGCGCTGGTGGTTTTGAAATTGTTCGTATACCTCATCAGCCACCCTTTCCGCTGGTTTGCCCTTTTCTCCAAGACTGGAAAATCCAACGGTCACATTTTCATATTTTACCTCTAAGAAAAGGTAAGTTCCGGGACAAAGTCCATTAACGGTTTTGATATCAACAGTCTCCGGCTCTAGAGGGAGCCTTTCCTTTAATCGGTTCGCTTGGCGAAGGGCGATTGACTCGGGCAGGTGGCTCACCGCTGAAACCATCCGAATCTCTTTAAGTCTACCTGAACTAAGTAGTTCTCTGACTTTAATTTTCTCTTTATTCACCGGCTTTGTATGAATAAGCACTTCACCACCCCCTAACGGATAAAACCCATAGGAAGTAATTTGCGCTTCAGCCTCAATGCCCAGGGAACGGAGGAACGACAAAAGGACGCAGTGGAAAAATTCATAAATCGGGCTGAAGGGCACATGGGTGCCACCGCGAACCGTTGCGGTAAGCGGTTTAAAAGAAAAGAGCAATATCGGCAAAACGGTTTGGAGCACAAGAGTTACCGCGCCGGCACTACCCCTTTCGGCCGACACATCCCATATCAGTGGTTGATTTTCAGTTGTTAGTTGCCGGTCTTTGGCTTTGGGAACAAAGATAAGTTCGGTTGAGCCCAAAAATGCGCCCTTCACATCCGCTCCGGCAAGTTGAGCAGCGGCTTGAACACCAGTAAGGTGTTGAGCCATTAAGCCCGGGCGCTTGCGCCCGGCCCGAATATTTTTTATCCGACAGGGGAGTCCGAAGATTGCCGAAATGGCAAGGGCGGTGCGTAGAATCTGTCCGCCTCCCTCACCCCAGGAGCCGTCAATCTCTATCATACCGGCTATCCGCTTTCGGTGAGAATCTTTAACATCGTCCGGGCATTTTTTAGCATATCTTGGTCATTGTTAAAGAAGATATAGACTGAGTTGGGTTTTTGGGATTTAATCCGCTCGGCGATGTCCTTTAGTTCGGCAGATGAGTAGTTATGGCGATACCAGCCGGTTCTGCCGTGCATCCGGAGATAGACCATTCCGGTGGTGTTGAAAATCTCCCGGGAGAATTTTGGTGCATCAATTGAGACAAGGGTAATCCCCAGACTTTTTGCCCAGTCCATAGTCTCTGGTGAGAACCATTCCTCCTGCCGGCACTCCAGGGCAAATCGCTTGCCTAATTTTGTCTTTATAGCAAAACGGGCGATTTTCTCCTTAGCACCCGGTGTGATTTTAGGTGGGAGCTGAAAGAGATAGAAGCGAATTTTTCTATCCAACGGCGAAAAGAGCTGGTAAAACCGCTGCCAGGGTTCAAAGGCGCCTTCACCCATTTGGTGGACATGGGTGACCAGCCGGGATACCTTTACCGCCCAGCGGAGATTTTTGCCCTTTTGCGCCCAGGACTTTATCTGGTTGGGGAAGGGGAACCGGTAGAAGGAGGCGTTCAGTTCTACCGCATTGAGCCCGGAGTTGGTTACAAACCAATCAAGGTTGCCTGCCGGGTTCCAAGAGTAAAACCAGCCAGATGTGCCAACATAAACCCGCACAATAAATCATAAACTTTAGTATCAGTATGTCAAGTGGTTGTGGTTGCTTGGTTGACTATAAGGAGGTTGACGGTAAAATTGTCTTTTAAGAAAGGAGTTTTATTTGAATACGCGGGAACATATCAAAATTGTTGAGGAGTATGCGGCGCACAACTATGCGCCTTTACCGGTAGTTCTCACCCGGGGAAAGGGTGTTTGGGTTGAGGATGTTGAGGGGAAAAAGTATCTGGACATGCTTTCCTCATATTCGGCACTGAATCAGGGTCATTGCCATCCGAAGATAGTCCAAGTACTGAAGGAGCAGGCGGAACGGCTCTGCCTTACCTCAAGGGCATTTCACAATGACCAGTTGGGACCATTCTGTAAACTTTTATGCGAAATCACCGGTCAGGAGCAGGCTCTTTTGATGAACTCCGGCGCTGAGGCGGTGGAAACGGCGATCAAGTGTGCCCGGCGCTGGGGCTATACCCAAAAAGGTGTTCCTAATGATAAGGCGGAGTTAATCGTCTGCGCCAACAACTTCCACGGACGGACAATTACCGTTATAAGTTTCTCTTCAGAGGAGTTTTACCGCGACGGGTTCGGACCATTTACCCCCGGGTTTAAAATTATCCCTTATGATGATATCGCTGCCTTAGAGGCGGCAATAACCCCCAATACGGTCGGTTTTCTAATTGAGCCAATTCAGGGTGAAGGCGGTGTGATTGTTCCAGAACCGGGTTATTTGAAAAAAGCAAAAGAGGTGTGTAGACAAGCGAAGATTCTTTTCATCCTGGATGAAATTCAAACCGGAATGGGACGGACCGGGCGGCTATTCTGTTATGAGTATGAGGATGCCAAGCCAGATATCTTAATCTTGGGCAAGGCGCTGGGTGGTGGATGTCTGCCGGTCTCCGCCATCCTTACTGCCAAGGAGATAATGAGTGTATTTCAGCCGGGAAATCATGGTTCAACCTTTGGTGGCAATCCGCTCGCCTGTGCGGTCGGTCGTGCCGCGGTGGAAGTTACCATTGAGGAAAAACTGGCTGAGCGGGCAAAAGAACTCGGTGAATATTTTCAGGTAGAATTGAAAAAAATCAACTCCGCCAAGGTGAGTGAGGTTCGGGGTAAAGGTTTACTGATCGGGGTAGAACTGGTGCCTGAGGCTGGTCCAGCCCGGACTTACTGTGAGCGGCTTATGGAGTTGGGAATCTTAGCAAAGGACACTCACGAGATGGTCATCAGATTTGCACCGCCCTTGGTCATCAAAAAGGAGGAGATTGATTGGGCGCTGGAACGGATCAGGAGAGTCCTGAGTTGAAGTTGGCCGATAGCCGGCAGGGCAAACCGGAAGGAATACGGCTTCTTGACTTAAGCCATCCCGAAGACCTCTACAACGAACTCGCTCGGGTCGGCGTGGATCAGGCGGCGTGGAAGATATTTGCAGAAAAGAGCCAGACAGTGGTGATAAAATTTGAGGACCTCTCAGTTGCCACCGCCAATATCTTAAAACAGACGGCGCTTAAAATTGGCGCTGACTGCGCGGTGAATAGAAGGGTAATCTCGGGCAAAGTAAAGAAAAGTGGTGCGATACTTTTTGCCAACATTCGCCAGATTGAGGAACTCTGCCAGCGGCTTGCCGCTCAACCGGAGTGTGCGGCACAGGTGGGAGTGGATTTGCAAAATTTTCTCCGAGTTACCTTGGCACCACCATCTACCCTAAAGATCGGAGAGAAGTTTTTTGATTTCAAGAAGCGAACTTATGTAATGGGGA
>JBDRUH010000014.1:0-33222 GCA_039801225.1 Caldifarciminota bacterium | reverse complement strand
GCCTTGTTGTACTGAGCTAAGGAGCTTTTCCTGACGTTCTGAGTCCCTCGTCCCCTGTCATTCCGACCGAAGTGGAGGAATCTCTTTCCGTGGTTTCGGGGCAGACCTGCGCACATGTATATATCTTTACAAAACCTCCAAAGACGGCCGTCGGCTGATAACAGAGGACGATGTTTTATCCAGGTTCGTAGAATGTCTTACCGGCAAATTTTACCGGTTTTAATTTTTTTTCTTTTATTAGCATCTTGAGGAGCGGTTTTAACTTTTCCCTAGAAATTCCCAAGGAGTAGATGAGGTCATCTTCGGTAACCGGGCGGTTGTTCACGGTGGCTAATATTACCTTTTCTAATTCTCCTTGAGGAAAAGCAAGGCTAAAGCCTTGCCCTACATTTGTTGTTGGTAGTCTTGACTGGACAATTTCCGCCTCGGGGCCAAAGAGCATCTTCACCTGGTTCAGGTCGTCAGGGGAGAGGGGAAGGGCAAATTTTTCTGTAGGCGGACGGACAACGGTGTTCAGATGAACCCGGTCGGGCTGAATCTCGTAGGCGAGCCAGCGGAGTTTCATCAGGTGTTCTGGAGAGTCATTGATATCTTTTACTAACATAATTTCCAAATAGAGCCTGCCCCGATAGTAGCGACGGAATGTTTTGAGACCGGCAATAATTTTGTTGATACTCAGTTGGCGGTGGCAGCGGTTCACCCGGCGAAAGGTCTCCTGGTCCGCAGCATCAAGCGAAGGGACGACAACATCAGCGGGATAAAGGTCGCGGCGCACTTTTGGGTCAAATAACAGGGTGGAGTTGGTGATAACCGCAACGGGAATGGAAAACTCGGCTTTTAACCGCCTGATAATTCTGCCGATATCCTTGTTTAAGGTCGGTTCACCTTCGCCCGAGAAGGTGAGAAAGTCAATGCGTTTTCCTTTTACCGCCGACCGGACTTCTTGAATGATTTCCTCAATCGGAAAGAATGACTGGCGAGTTAGGGTCATTTTGGTTGTCCTGCCTATCTGGCAATAAATGCAGTTTAAGGTGCAGGTCTTTTTCGGTATGATGTTTATCCCGAGCGAAAGACCGAGCCGCCGGGAGGGGACCGGACCATAAACATAGCCGTGGGTAATACTCATATTATTTTATCTTGACGATTTTTCTTGAGCGAATCATCTGCCTGGTACTTTCTTCCTCGCCGAATATCTGGAGAATGTATACGCCCGGAGGAGAGGTTCTCCCATCATCGTCTTTGCCATCCCAGGGAATTGCATAGTAGCCAATGGGCTTTCTTTCTTTCAATAGGGTGCGAACCTTTCTGCCGGTAATGTCAAAAAGGACGAGGCGAACCAATTGCGGCGAGGCAATGGAGAAGATTATGGTCGTGCGGCTTTTTACCGGATTAGGAAATAGAGAAAGGATTTGGGTGGTTTCCGGGAGAGGAGAAGAAAAAGATATCGCCGAGGTAACCTGGATGTCATCAATATAAAAACCCTCGCCAGTTCTTTTGTCGTTATCTGAGACAAAAAGAAACTTCAGCCGGCAGGATTCACCTGAAGGGAAATGGGAGAGGTCATAAATTTGGGGAAGCCATTCGGATGTCAATCCGGCAGGAGTTAATCCGAGCGCGCCGCCACTACCGATGAAGTCAAGGGTATCTTCACCCTTTTGGGTGATTAAGATTACATAGAGCCCATCCACGCCATAGGTTGGGACAGAAAACCAGCGATAGAATTTTAACTCGGCTCGGGATGGGAGGAAAAAGGAGGGCGAGATAAGCCAGGCACAACAGGAGTCTAAATAGCCGCCCGTATCTTCACCGATATAGTAGGAGTATGGTGGAGAGTGGCATCTTTTTGTTGAGAGGTGCCAGTTTCCTTTGAAACCAGCGGTGGTCCAGCCTTCAGCACCATTATCAAAAGACTCGCTTAACCCGGTTCCTTGTAAAACCAGATTAATTGTGTCGCTATAAATTTTGCCGCCGGTAGCAATATTGACGCCTAAAACAAAATTGGGCGAGGAGGGGATAAATTGGGCAGGAGTTAGTGACCAGGCGGTTTCCTTAGGAGAGATGTTGGGGAGAATAAAGCCAGGGGTCAAGGGGTAAAAATGAGGGCTATTTGGTTCTCCATAACGGGCGTCAAATATCGTTCCGGTAGGTGATTTCGCCAGAGCAAGCCCGTTATTTGCTACCTGAAGGTAGAGTAAGACGGTATCATTAAAAGTTCTAATGAAGGAAAAACCGGTTATTTTAAGATAGGGGAGAGCGACCGTTAGGGTCAAAGGGAACTGGCCGGAGAAGCCGGTGGAGTCGGTTAAAGTTAGCCAAGCGAGGGCAAATTGACCGTTGGAGGCAAGAGGGGAACAGGAGAGGAGAAAAAGTCGGGCAGAGACCTCGCTATCTGGTGTCAGGGATGGTAGCGAGCCGGTGTTCTTATGAATGGTTATCAATGGCGATTCGGTAAAGAGGCAACAGCCCAGACCGGTGGTTCGGGTTGTGCCAATGTTGCGGACCGTTAAAAGTAAAGAGAAGGTGTCGTCAGGAGAAAGAGTGGTAGTGGTATCACCGGTGGGATTGATGAGCCGAACTCGGGTCAGTGATAGGTTTGGTCCAGAGGCGATGGGAATTGATTTTTCTAACGGTTTATGGTTTGGTGCGGTAACGGTCAGGTTCGCTATACCCGGGAAAGGGAAATCTGGTTGGAGGATAACTGCACCATCCTCTCCGGTTTTGCCCCGGGCATAAATTTCTTCATCTTGAGAAATGCAAACCTGAGCACCAATAACCGGTCCATTGTCATCAAATACCGTTATCCGGATAGGATTTTTTCCTAATGGAAGATAATGAGGTGAGTGAGCAAACATAGTTTTTAAGGTATCGGTATGAACAGGCATCGCCGGGTCGCCAAGGAGGTTTAGGCAGAACTGGTGCCAGCGGTAGACATTTGCCTCATAACTATAAGGGATGAAATGAGTCTTGGTCTGAGCAAGTATTTCACCAATCCGCGGTGAGGGAGAGTTAAAAACCTCGGCAAAGAATATTTGGTCAAAACGGTCGGAATAACCAAAACCGGGATTTCCTGGTGAACCCCAGCCATAAGAGGAGTTGCCGAGAAATGCGACCCCACCCCCTTTAAGATTGGTGAGGAAGTGTTCGGCAATGGCGTCGTAGTCAAATGCGGTTGTCCAGCAGCCGATTGAGTAGCCGATTCCCGGCAGGTTGGCGTTGGACAGTTCGTCAACATCCTGATTTCTGAGATAAGCCTGGTGACCAAGAGCGATAACATCAATCCAGCCGTGACCGCAGTGGTTGAAAATGCCCCAGCCAAGATTAAATAGTGACTTGGCGGTGTCGGTGGTAACCGCCATTCGTGACTCGTATAGTTTATAAACCGGATTGAATCCTTCTGGGAAATATTGTTCTTCAATCAGGTCTTTGGCAATGCCTTCGTCGGTATAAGGCTGTTCCCAGAGGACCGCGGCGGAAAATATCGTGCGGGTTTGATAACCGTTAATAACCCCTTTCTCGTAGGCGAGGAGTTTATTTAGAAAACCTCGGGCTTCTTGAGGGGTTTTCACCGGCACTCTGCCAACAAAAATATCAGGATAGAGGTCAACCGAATCGGCGGTTTCACCGAAGATATTATTATTGTTGAAATCCCAATTCCCATCAAGGTCAGAATAGTAAAGGTCGCAGGGCAAGGAGTCCTCCCGGGGATGAATTCCAGCAGAACAGGTCATTGCAAAAGCCTTCCGAACCGGAATAATCTCAACATCACCACCCAATAACAGCCATTTTAAACCCGAGTCTTGAGCGCAGATTTTCAGATAGTTACGGAGTTTTTCCGGCTCATCCCGTCCTGGATAATGGGCGGTAATCCACTCAATGAGTCGGATTTTACCATTAAAACCGGTTTTGTGTCGCCAGGAGAGAAGTTCGGCAAATATCGTATCAAGGGTTGAGTTGGTAACAATAAGATACTCTAAAGGACCATTTTCTGCCCACTCTTTACCTTTATCCCTTTGGTTCTGGTATTCTAAAGCAATGTCCAATTTTTTTATTAGTCTAACCCGTCCTTCAAGAGGTAAAAATTGCAGCGGGTTTATCAGAATTGAGGCTATAGGCTTTCTTCGCTGATAACCGTTACCGACCAAACGGCAGATTTCTTTTGGATAGGGGTTAATATCATCATATATTGCCTGGTTTCTTCCTACTGGCTTGGGGGGTGGTAGGGAAAGAATCGCTGGCGGCTGAGTTGGGGCAACAGAAAAAAAGCCAGGTAGAGTTTCATATTCAACATTGACAATTTTGACACCTGCCGCGATATTACCGGCAGATATTGGGTAAGTAATACCTATTGTCGGAAGGGCAGGCGCGCCGGGTGGCGAAATATGTTCTCCTTCAGGTAGGTTGAAGACCATCCCGGCGGGCGTATTTCGGGCAAAAACCCCTTGGGTGGAGAAGGTAAATGTTTTTACAGTTCTATTAGCAAAGACAATAGAGAAAATAAGTGGTAGTAAGAAAAGGCGTAAGGCGGAGTGGTGGGGGGTTAGGATTTCGGATTTATTCCTTCTCATCACTTGCCCATTCGGGAAAGATACTCCTTAAGGTAGTTCAACCCTTCTTCTTTAGTGGTGAACTTCCCTTCAATCTGCTGGTCTTCCAGTTCCTGGAGAATCACTTTGAATACCGGTCCTGGTTTCATTCCCAAGGCGATTAAATCGTCGCCGGTGATCAGTCGTTTAATTTTTGCCTTTGCCGCCTCGGTCCGTTGTTGCTCTATCATTCGGGTGAGCGTTTTTTCTAAGTGGGTAGTCCTTTTAGCGGTTGCCCAGCCATCAGCATAGCAGAGGAGCATTAACCCAAAAGCCTCTTCACCAAGGTCGCGGAAATAACGCCGAATTGCCCGGTCGGTAAGTTCCGGTGCCGTAGCCAAAAGATGCAGTCGCATATGCTCTTTGACCAAGGTCCGGACAACTTTGATTTGAGTCCGGGAGAGGCGCAATCTGGTATTGCCGATTATCGTGGTAAGTTTTGCTCCGAGACTGTCGTGACCATAGAAGTGGACATCACCGGAGTCGTTGGTAAAACGGGTGTGGGGTTTGGCGATGTCATGAAGCAGTCCGGCGAGTTTCAAAAGCGCCCGGCGATACGGGATAGAAGAAAAATAATTTTGCCATTCCGGTTCAAACCGGGCAAAAAAACCTGGTTGGTTGAGGAGTTCCTCTATCTTAAAGACGGTGCGGAAGGTGTGTTCGCACAACTCATCATCCTCTAATAATGGGACCAGTTCTGGGAATATCTCGCCAAGCCGATTGAGTTGATGGAGTTTTTTTAGGTAAGGGTAAGAGTTGGGCGCTTCAAGAATGCGCAAAAATTCCATTCCGAGCCGCTCGGCAGCAATGTTTTTTAGGGTTATTGCCTTTCCCTGCTCATAAACCGAATCGTGGATAGTAAATCCGAGTTCTAATGCCAGACGGATTGCGCGCAAAAGCCGGAGCGGGTCAAGGGCAAGCGATTGCTCCGACACCGGACGGATGAGTTTTCTATTGATGTCGGTCTGTCCGCCAAACGGGTCTATTGCAGAATGCGGAATATTTAATGCGGAATGCGGAATGGGGAAGGCGATGGCATTGATGGTGAAGTCGCGGCGGAGAAGGTCAGACTCAATTCCCTTATCGCCTAAGCCGTTAAAGTCAAAAATAAATCTTTTCCGATACACCACCCGGGCTTCGTCCTCTGTCTCAGAAAGGATGATGAACTTCGCCCGAATCTTTTGGGCAAACTCAAGAGCAAATTTAATTCCAGAACCGGATACCGCAAAGTCAAAGTCAACCGGCGGGCGATTAAGTATAATGTCCCGGATGGCACCACCCACCAGGAAAACCTGCCGGTCTTTTTTGACCTCAAGTAGTCGGTTGTAAACTCGTCCGAGGTTCTTCAGACATTTTTGAATCTGCGCTATCACTTTTTTAGAATAACTGCACTGCTGGTCAGTGTCAAAAAAGTTAAAGGTGCAGGGAGTTTTAAACGCAATTTTGACAAGGGGAAAGAAGAAGATATAATTGGTAAATACTACCACTGAATTAAAATAGGAAAGTTATGTTTAATAAAATGTTGCAACAACGGCGAACTATTTACCCAGGTGTATTAATATTGCTATTAGTCTTGGTAATAATTGGTTGCGGGACAAAATCAGAAAAACCAAAGGTGGCAGAAGAGCCGTTTATTGTTATGGCAAAAAAGATGGATTCAACCACCGTGGCTGCCGTAACTCTCACGGGGGACACTTTTAATATCAAGCAAACGATAGGGGAGATAACCAGCTGGTTAGGGACAAATCAAATCACCCCCCTCGGAGAGCCATTTGCCTTATTTTATGTTGACTCTAACGACACCCCGACAGTAAAAGTTTGCATCCCGGTTCCACGGGGAACGGACTCAGACCCGAATGCGGGGATTGAGGTTGAGACTCTCTTACCGATGGATTTAGTCCTTACTGTCCATTCGGGTCCTTACGAAAATATTCAAACAAGTTATGATAGACTGATTTACTGGATCAAAGAACAGCGGTTAAATATTGTAGGTCCGGCAATAGAGTTTTATTTAACCCAAGAGAAAGTTCTGCCTGAGTCAATGAAAATCCATATTGGCTTTCCGGTGAAACCGATGGATGAACCGGTACCTCAAACACAAGAAGAAGAGGGGAGTTGTTGACATTAGATTACTTCCTGGTTCAGGAGTAAAAGTGAATGAAAAGGCAAGCCTCTCGTCCTATGTTATTGCCAGTTCCTCACCCCTTGTCATTGCGAGGAGCGAAGCGACGAAGCAATTCCCTCCCCTCTGGGCTCAGGGCAGGTTTAAGAGGCGAAATGTAGGGCTTGATTCGGGTAATTGAATCAATGGAAAAAGGATTAAATAGTATGTCGGCAGACATAGATATAGTCCAGGAGATAAAAAAAGCCGAGGAAAAGGCACGCCAGATGATAAGTAGTGCCGAGGAGGAAAGTCGGCAGGCGATAAGGAAAGCGGAGGAAAATGCCAATTTGGTAATTGAGGAACTTCGTAAACAATTGGCAGAGGAGTTTGAATCGGCAGTGAGAAAAGCAGAACAGGAGGCAAAGAGGCTCTTGGAGCGGACTGTTGCCGAAGCGGAACGGGAAGCGAGTGCCATCGGTAACCTGCCAGAGGAACGGATTAAGAATGCGGTGGAACTATTGGTAAAAAAGATCGGCGAGAAATGGCAATAGAGCGGGTCAGTAAGGTTGTTATCGCGGTCCATCGTGAGAAAAGGGATGAGTTTTTAACCAACCTTCAGCGACTCGGGATCTTTCACATTACCCAAACCGGCTGGCAGCCTTCGGATAGTGCCCAGCGGGTGCCGAGTGGCGAGGAGGAGATGGTCCAGCAACTAATAAAGACAATTGAACTGTTGAGTAAGACGGAGGATGCAAGCAAGAAACCAAGAGGCAGAAAACAGAAGGTAAAAGATAAGGTTTATCTTAATAGGGATGAGTATGAGGAGATTGCCCTTACTTATGAGCCCATTCAGCAGTTAAACCAGATTGAGAATCTTAATAAAAGAAGAGAGGAACTCCAGAATAGGCTGCGGGTGATTGCTGATGAGACAGGTCAACTAACACCCTGGAAAAAACTTCCGTATTCTCCCCGAGAGCTAACCGCTTTTTCCAAGGTAAAAGTTCTTTTGGGGCGTTTTCCCAGTCGGACGGATTTTATCAAGGCGCAAGAGATGCTTTTAGAGAGGGAGGCGGCGCTGCAAATGGTGGAGGAGGAAGGGGGTATAGTTTTTGCGATTGTAGCGGTGGCAATGGAAATGTTACCAGAAGTTGTTGCCATTCTTCAGGTGTGTCGTTGGGAAGAGGTGGATTTACCAAAAAAGGAAAAGAAACCGGCTGATGCGCTCGTGGAGTTGGAGGAGGAGAAAAAAGGGATTATACAAGAGGTAAAACGGATTGAGGAGGAGTTACTCCGTTTAAGCGATGAACTACCTAAGTTAAAGGTAAAGGCGGATGCCCTTCTTAACGGGCAAAAAAGGAAAGAGGTTAGCGCGATATTGCCCCATACCGATTCGGTGTTTTTGATTTACGGTTGGATAAAGGACCGGGATATGCCGAAACTGGCTTCTTTAGTTCAAAAGACCGATTTTGTCACTTTTGCCCGGATAAAGCCGGAAGAGAATGAGAACCCGCCCGTGGCATTGGTAAACCGACGACTGTGGCGTCCATTTGAACTGGTATTGGAGTTGTATCAGTTACCGCTGCCGAATGAACTTGACCCAACCTGGCTTATTGCGCCTTTCTTCGGGATGTTCTTTGCCCTTTGTCTTACCGATGCCGGTTATGGAATTGTTCTGGCGATAATTACCTATTTTCTGATGCGGCGAATGGGGGTAGACAATAAACTCTTAGGAATAATTCTGATTGGTGCCATTCTTACCATTCCTGCCGGCGCTTTGGTTGGCGGCTGGTTTGGTGACATTCCTGACCGGCTGGGAATAGGCTGGCTCGCTGCGTTCAAAAATCGGGTAATGTGGTTTGACCCGATGAAAGAACCTTTAAAATTTTTCATTCTATCTATTGCCTTGGGTTATATTCAGTTGATAACGGGCATTGTCTTTGAGATTGCCGACTGTCTAAGGACAAAAAACTACGGTGAGGGGCTATTAGGGCAGTTGCCTTGGTTTCTTTTTTTGAACAGCCTGACTTTACGGTTGGCTTTTGGCAAGAGCCTGCCGTTATGGGCAAACTCGCTTCTTCTTATATTACTCCTTTTTGCCATCGCCGCGATTGTTGTTTTTACCCGAAGGGAGCGGGCGACGATATTCTCCCAGTGGCTGTGGTTCGGGCTCTTAGGATTGTTCTTTATTTATATTTCTGCCCGAATGGGCTGGTTGCCTACTCTTTTTCTTAAAATAAAATGGCTAATTTTGGCGCTGTTTCTTGGGATGATTGGCTATGCCGGAGTGACCTTAATCCAAAATCCCAAATCCAAAATTTCTAAGATGGTTTCCATCGGACTGGGTGTGGCGGTCCTTATTGGAGTTGTGCTCTATTCACTTCATATTCTGCCTGCGGTAGTGCCGGGTATCTTAGGGATAGTTTTTTACTTTCTTTCCCCGGCGGGTCAGCGGCTGGTAAAGAAGTTTATGTGGGGCGGATATGCGCTCTATGGCGCGACCAGTTATCTTGGTGTTTTACTTTCTTATATCCGGCTTATGGCTTTAGGGATGTGCACCGGTGGTGTTGCGGTGGCGATTAATGTTATTGCCTGGATGATATTGCCGGTGCCGGTCTTAGGACCTCTTCTTGCTTTGATAGTTTTAGTTATCGGTCACTCCTATAACATTGCCGTGAATGTGCTGGGCGCATTTGTCCATTCGTTGCGTCTGCAGTATGTGGAGTTCTTCCCGAGGTTTTACACGGGCGGTGGTGAGCCGTTCGTGCCATTTCGGGAGGAGAGACGGTTTGTAGTAACCTACGAGACAGGTAAATAATTAATTATGAATTAAGGAGGAAAAATGGTTGACCCAATTGGTTTAGCAATAGCCCTTTTAGGCTGTGTTTTTGCGGTATTGCCCGCCGGGATTGGTTCGGCGTTAGGTATAAGGTTGGTCGCCGAGGTGGCTAACGGGGTTCTTGCTGAAGACCCGAAGAAGTTTGGCAACCTATTTATTCTTGTCGCCTTACCAGGGACTCAGGGGTTCTATGGATTTCTTGGTGCCTTCTTGGCAATGATGAAATTGGGCGTGCTCGGTAATCTGGCACCCATCACCTTCTGGCAAGGGTGGCAGATGTTTACCGCCTGTTTACCGGTAGGTATTGCCGGACTGATTTCGGCAATTTGGCAGGGCAAGGTGTGTGCGGCAGGAGCGGAACTGGTGGCTAAACGACCAAGTGAAGCGGCGAAAGCGGTGATCTATGGTGCCTTAGTTGAAACTTATGCGGTTTTGGGACTTTTAGCCACCATCTTTCTCCAACTGGGTGTGAAGTTGGGATAATGGCAGACAGGATGAAAAGTCCGGAAGGGGGAGAGCAGACGGTCGCCAGATTAGTGGAAAAGATTCTTGCCGATGCTCGGGCACAGGTGGCGGCGATTTTAAGAGAAAAAGAACATCAATTATCCGAAATGGAAAAAAGAAAAGTTGCGCTCATAGAGCAACTGAAGGCGGAGAATGCTAAAAAGGTTCAAGAGCGCACACAGGCTATTTTGGACAATGCCCGGAGTAGAGCCGAGTTGGAAAGAAAAAAAATTCTTCTTCAGGCGCGATGGCGAATTATTGATTCAGTATGCCAAAAGGCAAAAGAAATGGTTCTTTCCCGTCCGGACTATTTGGCATTAGTGAGGAGGCTAATAGAAAAGAACGCACAACCTGATGCTACAATTCACCTTTCAATAGCCGACACAGCCCGTTTTAACCCTTCGTCTCCAACCGTTCGCATTGGCGAGCCACTGCCAATTTCCGGCGGCGTGATTATCCAGCACGGGAAAGAGAAAATAGACCTATCCTTGGATACTGTTCTTTCTGAAGCCCGGGATGATTTAATTGCCGCGCTAAACCGCATTCTCTTTTTCCCATAACCAACTCCTGAAAGCGATAGCGTAACTGAATCTGTTGACTTATTATTCAAGGCACATAGAGTTTATTAAAGATGAGTGAACAAAAGGATATTTGTTATCTGCGTTCGGTTGAAGAGCCAAGAGGGGTGTTTTTGCCCAAGGAAAAGGCACGCATATCACCAGATGACCGGGGTTTTTATTTTGCCGATGGGGTTTATGAGGTAATCCGGACCTATTTTGGTCGTTTCTTCCGACTTCAGGAACACCTTTCCCGGTTTAAAAATAGCCTTGCCGCGGTCAGGATTGAACTTCCCGACTTTTCAAGAATTCCCGAAATCGCTTGGGAACTTCTAAAACAAAACAAATTGGAGAAAAGGGATGCTTTTATCTATATTCAGGTAACCCGGGGGTGTTGGCAGCGGAATCTTTTGTTCCCGCCGAAAGAAATTATTCCCACCCTCTATATTTCTGTTACGCCAATCATTCCCCCAGAAGAGGAACAGAGAAAGGGCATTTTAGCAATAACCGTTCCTGATATCCGATGGCAGAGATGTGACATAAAGTCCATTGGTCTTTTACCAAGTGTCCTTGCCCGGCAACTCGCTTACGAACAAAACGCCCAGGAGGCGATTTTTGTCCGTAATGGATTCTTGACTGAAGGGACCCATACCAATTTATTTGTGGTTAAAAATGGTACTGTTTTTACCCATCCGCTCAACAACCACATCTTGCCCGGTATTACTCGGTCCGTGGTTTTAGAACTCTGTCGCGAACTCAACCTGCCAGTTTCTGAAACCGCAGTATCGGAGTCAGAACTTTCTCAAGTTGAAGAGGTTTTTGTTACCAGCACCACCTGGGAAATTATGCCAGTGATAAAAATAAATCAGCAAACAATCGGGCTGGATAAACCCGGAAGAATCACCCTGTGCCTCCAAAAGGAGTTTCGGGAATATATCCTTAAGTTCTCAGCGCCGGTTGCTCGGAGTGGAATCGTGTAAATGAAAGTTTTAATCGTTCCCATTGCACTAGTTGCCATTACCTTTGCTCAGATTCCACTTCCTTCTAATCCGGATTGGCGATCATCCGATAATGATTATTCCACTGGCGGGAGTTTTGCCGATGTGAATGGTGATGGTTATATTGATTTCTTAATTTCCAATGGTAATGATATGGCAAATAACTCCAATTCAGTTTATTTAAATGAGAGTGGCACACTGGAAAATACCGCTTCCTGGCGCTCGGCCGACCAGGGGAATTTTGGTCACTCCTATACTGGAGATGTGAATAATGATGGGCTTTTGGACTTAGCGGTTGCCTATCTCGGACCAGACACCTCCACGACGAAAATGGTAACCAGAATTTATCTCAATAACGGTGCCGGTCTTGACTCCCAGCCATACTGGCGGGCGGCGGACCGCGTCTCATCTTTTGATTGCTGTCTGGGCGACTACGACCTTGATGGTGACCTTGACCTGGCTATCAGTGCCGGTGATGCTTATCAAGAAGAAATGGACCGGGTGCGTATCTACAAAAACAATGCCGGGGTCTTTGAGACGATGCCTTCTTGGTATAGTAAACTGGACACCGCTTCCGATGCGATTCGCTTTGCCGATATTGACAATGACGGCGATCTGGATTTGTTTGTTGGACACCGGCGGAAAATTGTTATGTACCGAAACGAAAATGGTTCTTTGGACACAATTCCCTCCTGGGTTGCCCGCAAGAATGTCGGCTGGGTTTTACGCCTGGCATTTGGTGACTATGATGGCGATGGCTATCTTGACCTGGCGGCAGCAGCCAATGACCAACTGGGTGACCCCAATGGCATTATGGTATTTCATAACAACAACGGGAGTTTAGACACCGTGGCAACATTTCATATGCAACGGCAAGGGAGGAACAATTATTCCTCCTGTGTCGCCTGGGGCGATGTGAATGGCGATGGTTACCCAGAACTGGCGGCGGGCGGCTGGTGGAAACCGGTGGTGGTTTACCAGAACCATAATGGTATGCTTGACACTTTACCTGCCTGGTCCTGGTATCCCTCTTACCCCGAGAAATTGGTAGGCGAAGCGCTTGTCTGGGGTGATATAAGAAACTGCCATCTGGAGGCATCTACCGACACATTTACGGGTAATGGCATACAAAAACTTTTCCATCTCAGCCATCGTCCAGTGCAATTCCTTGATAGCGTTTTAGTAAATGGTGTTCTTTGCTCTAATACTCAATACTGTTACGACCCGCTCTTGGGATGGATTAGTTTTGCCACACCACCAACTGCCGGTAGTGACGGAGTGCAAGTTTATTATCGTTATTCAACCTACCCCGATCTGGCGGTGACCAATTGGGAGCCTAACGAGGGCAATTACCTGTTTCTCAACACAACACCAACGAGTATAGCCGAAGCCCAACCGCTCAGGATGGTTTCTCAATTGAAGGTGGTCAATAGTCTGGGATGGGGAATGGTATCAATTCAGTCTATTAACGATAATCCTCTACCTCCGACAATTGCAATCTACTCTCAAGAGGGGAGATTAGTAAATGAGTTCAAAAGGCAAACCGAATTTAAAGCGGTATGGAATGGTAGGGGTAAAAATGGTGAACAAATTCCGGCAGGAATTTATTTCCTTACCATTTCAGGTTATGAACCAGTGAAACTCATTAGACTTCGTCAAGAGTGATCTATGAACACCCATCAAACGATTCCCGGTGAACTGCTCAACCGGATTGCCCGATTCGGCAGGTTATACCTTTTGGATACCGTCTCTTCCACTAATGACTATGCGTTCGGTCTTGCCACCCCTGGTCCAAGGCGAGAGCAGGAACCGGCTATTGTAGTTGCCCGAAAACAGACAAAAGGCAGGGGTAGATTTCGGCGCCACTGGTTTGGCGACGAGGAGAGTCTCCTCTTCTCCATCCTATTATTCTTAGAGAAAAATATTTCCTCCCCCAATAGTATTACCCAGTTTGCCGGACTTGCCCTTTGTCGGGCAATTGAGCGCTTAGCCGGTAGCGCGCTCTGTGAGAAGTCCCCACCTTTGCTCCGCTGGCCTAATGACCTTATCGTTGACGGTAAGAAAGTTGCTGGGATACTCTGTGAACAACGACGCAATGCGGTAGTGGTAGGTATCGGTATAAATGTGAATCAATCCCTTCTACCGGAAAATCTACCAGAGGCTTCCTCCCTTTTTCTTACCTTTCACCAGAAGTTTGACCGGATGGTTCTTTTAGAGGCTTTCTTGACCGATTTCTTTAACTGCCTTGATTTACTTAAGAAATGCGAGACCACCACCCTTTGGGCAGAAATTAAGAACCGCTCGGCAATCATTCATCACCGGGTGGAAATTCGAACCCTTTTCCGGAAGTATATTGGTACCGTCATTGACATTGATGACTCGGGTAGAATTGTGCTGCGCACCGATTCCGGTAAATTAGCAATTTTCAATGCCGGTCAAGTCAAACAATTGCGATGATTCTTACCGTTCTTATCGGCAATACCAATACCCGACTCTGTTGGTTTGAAAATCACCGCATCTATCGCCGGAAAGTTCTTCCTACCGCTCGGTTGACACTAGCCAGAAGACCAAAGGCCGGTTTAGTGTCTAAAGTTTTCGGTTCTTTCAAAAATATTCAAGGTGCGGCGGTTGCTTCGGTTGTCCCCCAATTGACTTATCCAATCTATCTAACACTGCGGCGTCAAGTGCCGACACTCTTACTTACTGCTAAAACTCCGACACCATTAAGATTCCGCTATGACCGAAGGCTTGTTGGCGCTGACCGGGTGTGCGTTGCAGTAGGTGGCTATTTCCGTTTTCAGGATAATCTTATCATAATTGATTTTGGCACGGCTATTACGCTCAATATTGTCCAGAAGGAGGGAATCTTCTTGGGGGGTCCAATTCTGCCGGGTGCAGAGATGATATTTTCGGCACTGGCAGAAAAAACTGCCAGACTGCCTCGGGTTACTTTTGCCTTCCGGGCGAACCCCTTAACCCTAACTACCCACACCGCGATTCAGGCGGGTGTCGGCAACCTGATTATTGGCGGGTTAAACCGGATAGTCAGTGAGATTACCCGTCGCAGAAAAAGAGATTACCTAATAGTTGCTACTGGTGGCGCCGCATTTCAATTTAAACGCCACCTAAAATGGATTAAAACTGTAGACCAGGACCTGGCCAATAGAGGTCTGGCCGAGATATTTTATTTCACTGGAAGTCAACGACAATCGGCTGATTCCAACCCATCGGCTCGTCATGCCGAGCCCCTCGGCTCCGTCATTGCGAGGGCCCCTCGGCTCCGTCATTCCGACCGAGCCAACGGCGAGTGGAGGAATCCCTTCGCTCGGGGCAGGCTCCGCCCGGAACAAGCTCCTCTTCTAATGGGTTTGGGACAAGTGTCAGTTCGCTCGGGGCGGGATTAGGAGGAAGAAATGAATAAAAGCAATATAACTGGGGTATTTGTTGACGTCCAAAATGTTCAGGAAACATTTGAACGTCAGGGCAAAGAAGTGCGCTACGATGCTATTATTAGATATATTCTCACTACGGGCAACCATGAACGGGAGAGGTGTAAATTTGTTGCCTTCGTTCCATTCCGCCGGGACGATGAAAGGCGCCAGCGATTGATTGATGCCCTTTCCTTTCAAGGTTATCGGGTAGTATCAAAACCGGTGAGGGAAAGACCCGATGGCACCATTAAAGCCAATATGGACATAGAGATTACCTTGGAGATTCTTTCAATGTGCGAATTCTTGGACGAAATAGTTTTAGTAACCGGGGATGGTGATTTCCTCGCGCTGGTTGACTGGCTTTCCAAAAGGGGGAAAAGAGTAACTATTATTGGGTTAGGGCGTGGCTATACCTCGGTAGAACTGATTCGTGCTGGCGATGAGTATATCAACCTTGATGAGATAGAAGGAGCAGTTAAATTACAATCACAAAATCGGGAATGGGAGGAGTCACCAGAAATAACACCGCCAACTCCGTAAAAGATATTTTTCTCGCGATAGAAACAAGTGGTTATTCCACGGGAGTGGCGCTAATCACCGGCGATTCGGTTCTTTTTGAAACGGTTGAAGATACTGCTGCTCGCCACAATGAAGTTTTACTTACCCTCATCAACGAAGCGTTTGGTCACATCCGACTATCATCGGCTCTCGGCTCTCAACTGTCGGCTATTGACTATCTCGCCGGGATTTTCTTGACGATAGGTCCGGGAATGTTTACATCACTCCGGGTAGGGTTAAGCGTTGCCAAAGGTTTAGCGCTTGCCCGGCAAATTCCCCTTAAAGGTGTCAACACACTTTTAGCGCTAAGTACAACTGGAGGTCAAGTTTCTAATTCCCCGTATCCGGTCCTAGCGTTAATTGATGCCCGAAAACAAGAACTGTATGCCGGGTTCTATCTAATGGGAAGGCCATGTATCCCTCCCGCAGTTATTTCTCCTTTCTTCATACCTGAATGGCTCAGCAATGTAAAAATAGAATACCCAAAACCACTTATTCTTGTTGGCGATGGAACTAAATTGGTTGAACCCTTCCTACGCCAAGCCGGGATAGATTTTATAACCACTGGCGTCACCTTTCCATCTGTTAAAGTGGTTGCTCGCCTGGGAATGCAGTTACTAAAAGATGAAGGACCGGATAGCCTCCAACTTCTGGAACCACTCTATCTGCGTCGCACCGATGCGGAATTGAAACGAGAAAAGGAAAAGGGGGTAAGGGATTAAGAAATGTAGTGCAAACCTTTAGGTTTGCAAAGTTGGAAGGCGGAATGGGGAAGGCAAAGAATTCTCTCTTCTCTTCCTAAAAACCAAAAACTAATTTGACAACTATCTCTTGAGCCCTTCGAGCGGCAACAAAATTGTGATACTGATAATTAAGGATAACTTTCACCCGCTCCGGTATTGGTGTCAACTCAATTCCAGAGGTAACACACCACTCTATGTCGTCATTTTCCCAACGAGCCAATTCCAACCGTACCGCGGGCAGAACACCTCCTAAATCACTCATTACCTGGCAGTAACCTGCTGGAACTGCTTTGTTTTGGTAGCGACGGTATAACGCTTCAGTTTGAACTGAAAAATGTTTTTGTTCATAAGAAACCTCACCCGCCACACACGACCAGCCGATACCCCAGGACTCAAACCAGCCGTAATATCCCCGGCAGGCTAATTTTAAATTCAGATTTTTCCAAGGGCTGATTATCACTCGTCCTGCCACATCCTTCCGACTATTGTTGTCTGAACTGTTTGGACCGGCACCATTTACCACCAGCGCCATTGCTCGGAACCATTCTATTTCCTCACTCTGAATTGTGTATGATGCCATCATTCCGATGTCGCGGAGTTCGCCCAACTTAACTAATTCAGAATTATGAAGGATGGAATAATCTACAAACCTTAACTTATCCTCGCTGAGTTCGCTCTCAAAACTCAATGGCAATTTGAACTGTCCGGCACGGAGTCCGATTCCATTTTGCCAGTGAAAATCAAGAAACAGATCTCGGAGAATAATTTTTCCCACGTCAACCTCAACACGGGTTGAGGCGCGCTCGCTCAACTTTCCGTTCAACGCCAAGAATCCACCGAGTTGTTGAAATTCAAAGCCACTCTTTAGCCAACCTCTGGTCCACTCTTGGTAAGCACGAGCATTACCCCAGAAAACACCATCTAAACTTAACCTTTGAGTAAAAAGATTAACCTCAGCCCAACTCAAGGTTAATATAAAGAAAAAAGTAGAGAACCTTTTCATCTTTTCATAGTTTCGCTCTTAATAGTGGCGGAGGCGGGTAGGAATCGAACCTACCGGTCCACTTTTCGCAGACCATACGGATTTGAAGTCCGCCAGGCACACCAGCACCCATCCGCCTCCATAATTTCTCCACATCGCTTTTACACTTTAACTATCCATTCTGTCAATGTCAAATAATATCGTTGAGGATACCGAATTACTCTGTCAGTCCCAAATTTGGCAACAGAAGAAATGTGATAGGGCGCTGAAGTTATCAGTAGATTGCAGTCGGGAATTAAAATTGACAGATTAGAAATTTTCGGTATAAATTAATTGATGGAGATTCTGATAATTTGGTTACTTATTATTTCTGGTGTTCCATTGGAGGTTGCAACGGTAGAAAGGCAGAATGCAGGGTACGCACCTCTTCTGTCTGAATCGCTGAATGTTCGGTTCCTTGGCAGTTGTGAGACTCCTGGTTCTGCTTGTGATATCTTTGTTACAGGCGAGTATGCCTATATTGCTGACGAAGTAGGTGGTTTGAGAATTATTGATGTTTCTATTCCTCAAACTCCTTTTGAAGCAGGTTGTTATGAGAGTCTTGATTATGCTTTAGGTGTTTATGTTTCCGGCACATATGCGTATGTTGCTGATGAAGTTCCGGGTTTGAAGATTATCGATGTTTCCGCTCCAGCGAACCCTTTTGGAACTGGTCATTATGATACCCCTGGTTATGCCTTTGGAGTTTATGTGTCAGGGAATTATGCCTATGTCGCAGATGATAACGGGCTATGCATTGTGGATATTTCAAACCCCTCTAATCCTTTTCAAGTTGGCTATTATGAGACTACTGGATGGACCTATGGAGTGTATGTGGTCGGTAATTATGCTTATGTTGCGGATTATTATAATGGTCTACGGATTATAGACGTTTCTGACCCGACTACCCCTTTCTTGCTTGGTTATTGTGATACCCCGGGCAAGGCTAAAAGCGTATATGTATCAGGGAATTATGCCTATATTGCCGATGGTGATTCTGGTTTACGCATCATAGATGTTACTAACCCTCAAAATCCCTTTCCAGTTGGCAGTTACGACACCCCTGGTTCTACTTCTGATGTTTATGTCATAGGTGACTATGCCTATGTAGCGGATGGTCTGTCCGGTGTGCGTGTTATTGATATTTCTAACCCAGAAAATCCTGAAGAGGTGGGCTATTACGACACCCCTGGTTCGGCTAGCGGCGTTTATGTGGCAAACGGTTATATTTATGTAGCAGATTATGAGTCCGGGCTCCAGATTTACGAATTCCTGCCGATTGGTATAGAGTATGCCAAAGAAAAGAGAGCGGTTTCTTCTATTTATGCCGAACCCAATCCGTTTTCTTCTTCGGTAAGAATAAGGTTTAACATCACCAAGGTAGGAGATGTCCGATTAAGAATTTACAATCTGAATGGTACCTGTGTCAGAACAGTGGTGAATAAAATTGTCGCCCCTGGTGGTTACATCATAGAATGGGATGGAAGAGATGATAAAGGCAAGGAGGTGGCAAACGGAGTATATTTTTACCGGCTTGAGGCCCCTGATGTCAACGAGGTAAAAAAGATTGTTTTAAAGAGGTAGATTTATACTTAATTCAGATCACATTCTAAGATAATTCTCAATATTTTATTACTAATGTGTCTTATAATTCTTTTAGAATTGCTCTTAGTTTTTAGCTTAATGACAGAGAAGACATTAGCTTATTTTAGTAATTATTTTTGATGAAAATCGTAGGATTGACTTTTTATAAATATCAGGTAAAATTTTTAATATGATTCTTCTAAATGAATTGCTGAAAAAAGACCCGCGGTTTACGATTGATGCTTATCTTTTAATCAATGAGGGGTTGCGGTATGTTCACCAGGTAATTGGGAAAAAGTCTCATGTCAGCGCTCAGGAACTTCTTGAGGCGATTCGCCGGTTGATGAGTAAAAGGTATGGACCAATGGCAAAGGCGGTGCTGAATTCTTGGGGGATATTTTCAACCGATGACATCGGCGAGGTGGTTTTAAACCTCGTGAATGCGGGATTAATGCTCAAAGAGGAGGCCGACCCGATAGAAAACTTTCATGCGGTATATGACTTTGACACCGCTTTCGTAGAGGAATACGATATTTCCGAGGAAAATAACATCTAAGTACTAATCGTTTGAGATTATGGCTCTTCATAGTATAAACAATTCAGTTATAAGTTGCTGGTTTGTAGGGCAAGGCTTTAGCCTTGCTAAAATCACCCAAGTTTATTTAAATTCAGGAGGAGTATAATGCCTTTACCAAAGAGAAGACATTCAAGACAGAGGGGCAGAAAACGACGCACTCACTGGCGACTTACTGCGCCAACGATAGTGGACTGCCCTCATTGCCATAGCCCTAAAATACCTCATCGCGTTTGCCCCCATTGCGGTTATTATGCGGGTAAACCTGTTATGAGCATAAGCAGAGGTAAAGAGTAAGAATGAAAATTGCCCTTGATGCTATGGGGTCGGACAATGCACCCCAGGTGGAACTGGAGGGCGCGGCTCTGGCCCTGAAGGAGTTGCCCGACTTAGAACTGCTCGTCGTCGGGAAGGAGGAAATTATTTCCCAATACCGGTCTGATAATTGGGAAAGGGTAGAACTGATTCCTGCTCCTGAGGTGGTGGGGATGCATGAGTCACCAACTGAAGCGATAAAAAAGAAACCCCGTTCCTCAATCGCTATCTGTATGAGTTTACATAAAGAAGGGAAGGTTGAAGCGGTGGTTAGCGCGGGTAATACCGGTGCGGTGATGGCGTTCGCTTTGACTTCGCTTGGTGCTATTCCTGGAGTATCCCGTCCCACCTTGGCGGTTCTTTTTCCAAGAATCAAAGGTAGCACCTTGGTTTTGGATGTTGGCGCTAATGTTGATACTAAACCTTCGCAATTTCTTCAGTTTGCCGTTATGGGAGCAACCGCAGCCAGTTTTATTTTTCATAAAGCCAACCCAACGGTTGGACTTTTAAACATCGGTCAGGAGGAGACTAAGGGCAACGAGCAGACTCTTAGCGCCTACCAACTGCTGAAAGAAAGCGAACTTAATTTCATCGGTAATGTGGAGGGGAGCGACATCCTCACCGGCAAGGTGGATGTGGTGGTTTGCGACGGCTTTGTTGGTAATGTCCTTTTGAAATATGGTGAAGGTCTGGCAGAAATACTGCGTGAACTCCTTCAGGAGTATTTAGAGTCCGAGTCAAAATACCGGCTTAGACGCTGGTTTTCCCGTCCAGTGCTTGAGGAGTTCATCAGCCGAATGGATTATCAAGAGCACGGCGGTGCTTTAATGCTCGGTCTTGAGGGCAATGTTGTTGCTGCTCATGGTCGTTCAACCCCCCGGGCTTTGAAGAACGCCATTCGCACCGCTTATCAAGCGGTAAGAGACCGCATCTCCCAACACATTGCCCAGGCGTTTGTGTCTTTCCCTTCCCCGACGGCTCCGGTAGAATCTCCCTTTTCCCGAAGCGGGATACGTGAGTTCACAAGGTGACGAGCCGATGAGTGCTACTTTCCGCTACCGGTTTTTGGCGGTTTTGCTTTTTTGCTTTTGCCTCTTACCTTTTTTAAACTGTAATACTAGGCCAGTAGGGTTTGATTTAATCGGTAGTATTCCTGAGGAGGAGTCAATAGAACTTCCGCCCGATACCATTGATAGTTATGCCAAGTTCATCCCCCTCAGCACTGCCCCTTATTTACTCTTGGGAAAGGATAATCAGTATGAGTCAAGGATACTACTCAAATTTGCCCTTAAGGACAGCGCTTTAGACTCGGTTACTGCGGTGCATTTAATTCTTTATCCTCAAGGATCTTACCCGCAGAAGTTCCTTTGTTACCCTTGCTCTACCGACTGGTCAGGTAGTGGAGTGACCTGGCGGATGACCGATTCGCTTAATCAGTGGGTTAACCCTGGTGGCGACTACTGGCATCTCCTCCTTTGTGAGGGCAGTTTGGTTAAAGACTCAACGGTGTTACAACTCAATCGCGACTATTTACCTACCTTAGTCCGGCACTCCTACGGTATAATACTGCTTCCTGTTGATACCGGGTTCACCACCATTGTCTCCCTTGAAAAAACCAGCTCCTCCCCGCGGATTGTCTTCAGTTATCTCAATGGGAAGAAGAGGACATATTATCCTACAGAAGATACCCATATAGTTGACTCAACCAATTTGGGGATATACCCGGAGGAAATTCTAGTAGGCTCCAGTGTTGCCTTTCGCACCTATATCCATTTCTCGTTAGAGTCCATTCCGCCTGCTGCTACTGTTACCCGGGCAGAACTAAAGTTCAAACCGCTCACGGTCTACCGCCGGGAGGATACTATTCGCCTTGGTGTTCATCGTTTAACCGAATCCTATCGGACCAAGGGCAAATATGCCCGTTTTGCTCCGACAGCCGCGGGTATAACTCGTTATGTGCCGCTTGACACCGATACAGTTGTTCATTTAGAAATAACTTCACTTGTCCAGGAGTGGGTTTCCCGTCCGGACTCCAGTCCCAATTACGGACTGCTTTTAACCGCTGAGCCTGAATGGCTCAAACCGTTCCGGATTAAAATCTTTCGTTCCGGTCCAAATTCACCCAAGTTAAAAATTAGCTATCTTTACCCTCCGGAGGACCGTTTCTCAAGATGATTTTTAATAAACTCTTACATTTTACATTTTGCATTTTACTTACTTTTCCAAACCTAAAGGTTTGTCCTACATTCGCCCAATCATTTTTTAACCCCTTAGGATTGGGAGAGGTGGTTGGTCCAGGGTTTGCTCGGAGTAATGCCCTTGGTTCACCGAGTGCCTTGTCGCCAATCAATCCGGGATTCTTCCTTAACCTTTCTAAGACCAACTTCAACATCTCACTTCTAACCGGAGGGACAATCGGGAGGCAAAGTAATAACAATAGGGCGATTGGTGCTGTTCGTCCTTTAAGTCTTTCTGGTGGAGTGCCTCTGCCAACACGCACCAAAATTCTTGTAGGTATTGAGCAACGTTTTGGTCAGGACTTTAACCTCTGGTCCGAGTCCCTTTCTAACACCACCCGTTATCATATCATCGGACGGGGTGGTATCTATTCCTTAAACGCCGGTGTTGCTCAATCCTTTTTAAGTCGCTATTGCATTGGTGCTCAGTTCCATCAAATCTGGGGTGGCTCTAAGGAGGAATGGCAATTTCACAGTGGGGATGGGTCAATTGGTGCCGATACGATTGAAGTTCTTTACTCGGGAACAACCACCCGCATTGGTCTTTCGGTTAGCTTACCCCATTCTGAAGTTGGCACTCTCCAGTTAGCGCTATGTTACGACCCTCCTCTCAATCTTACTGCCCGAAGGTTTAAACACATTCACGGCGTCGTTACTGACTCAATCCGGAGTTACTCTATTAAATTGCCCCATACAGTTGCTCTTGGTGCAGTGACCGACGCATTAGGAGAGGCGCGGATTAATTTAGGAGTGGAATTACGCCCTTGGTCTGGGGCAAAAATTGATGGAAAAGAGTTAGGTTATCGGAATGTCTGGCGGTGGTGTATTGGTATAGAATATGAACTATTGCCCAATCATCCTCTGCGGGCTGGTTACTCAATGGGTAACTGGTACTGCGAAAGTAAATTCTCCCCAAAGCCGATTAGCGAAAAGGGTGTACATCTTGGGACAAGTGTCCCCATTACTAATTTCGGTGCCCTTGATGTTGCCGGCGAACTGCTCTTCCGCAAAGGGGCTACATCGGCTGGTCCACTGGGCGAGACTGCTGCCCGGCTCATCTTGACTCTTTCCTATCAGGAAATCTGGGCAAAACGCACCCGGCGCTGGGGTTACTGATTTTGGAGGAGATATGGCAATAATGATTGACAGTGCGGTCTTGGATGAGGTCGGAGCGGCGATTAATTTAGGTTTTGTTAGGGGTTGCACCACTAACCCAGCATTAATGGCCAAGGTTAAAGAAAGTCCCGCCGAGGTTATTAAAAAAATTTGTGAAATTGTGCCCGGTCCAGTTTTCTATCAGTTAACTGCCCAGAGTCTGGAAGCAAGGGAAAAAGAGGCGAGAAAGTTTTATTCAATCTGCCCAGAGAAAATAGTTCTCAAAATACCGGCAACGACCGAAAATATGTCCCTGGTCACCCGGCTTGTCCCGGAAATTCCCTGCGCTGCAACAGCGGTGTTCAGTGGACATCAGGCGCTTTTGGCGATTGAGGCGGGCTGTACCTATGTAATCCCCTATGTGAATCGGGCAACTCGGCTTTTGGGTGACGGGATTAAACTGGTAAGTGAGATTCTTGAGGTAATTAGGGCAACGGGCCGGCAGGTGGAGATTGTTGCCGCCAGCATCAAAACTCCAAAAGAGGCGACAGCGGCGCTTATCGCCGGTGCCCACCACCTTACCCTTCCCTTTGAGGTAATCCTCGCCCTCGGGAACCATCAACTTTCTTTTGAAGCGATTGATGAGTTCAACCGGGTTTCGGGACATACCCCTTTATAGCTTCTTTTGGAAATAGTTTTTACTTTTTGCATTACCAATTAACGGATTACGAACCAACATTGCTTTTATCCCCTTGTTGTTCCCGGGTATTCTGCTCCGGTGATTCTTTCAACTGCCGTTGGAATTGAATCAATTCTGGCGCGCGACGGGGTGACATTTCTGAATGGCGCCGGGTTGCTTCAAAGAAGATAATCCAGGTAAGGAGGGCGAAGATTATTAGGCTAATCAAGAGGAGCGGGCGATAGGGTATGGCGATAACCAGAAAGTCATAGAGTCCATGGGCAGCTATCGCCAGGCTGAGCCCCAAAAAACCTAGAAGATTTTCTTCAAATCGGTTTTTAGCAAACTTCGCCTCACCTAAAAAGTAGCCCATCAATACGCCGTAAAAAGCGTGACTGGGAACTGCGAGAAGCGCCCGTAATATGCCTATTCTCAAAGCGCCAAGAATATTAGATCCGAAAACATATAGAATGTTCTCAAGTGTGGCAAAACCCAGCGAGACTGCAGTGGAATACATAATTCCGTCATAGGGTTCGTCAAACTCAGGTCGGTGGTAGCAGTAGAACCGGACAACAAAGAATTTCCAGGTTTCTTCAACCAGTCCGGCGATAAAGAAGGCGCCAAGAAATATCCTCCAAATCCGGGGTTCACCGGAAAACCAGCCGGTTAATCGCTGAAGTAAATTGGAAGTTGCTGATGCCGGAAGAAGGATTATTGCCCCTAAACAAAAGGCGATAACAATCGGGAATGAAGGTTCCTTTTTGTACCTGTTCCGGAAATAGAAGAAAAAAATCAGCGCCAGTCCCGGGAAAACCGCCAGAATGATTAGCCAGAAATTCAAGAGTTTTATTTTCTTTTAATGTTAAAAAAAGTCAATTAAAAACCTTACGCCTAAAACCCAAATTACCTCAAGGTATGTGCGAGGTAGACCAAAAGTTGACAGGAGTGATGGATGTTTCTAAAATTCTTTGTGGAGAAAAAATTCTTTTGGTTGTTCATTTTTTTTGCCGGATTTGGTTTGGTCTCTGCCCAGATTACTGGGGATTGGACCAGAGGTGGTGAGGCTGAGCCATCAACGGGCCTGCTTTTAGGGGTAGAGAGTCCAGTTATTCCTGAAGAGTATACTTTGATGCCTGGGGATAGGATATTGGTAACGGTAGGCGGAAAAATGAGTTACTCTTATCAAAGCCTGGTTACTTATGAGGGGAAAATTACCATTAATATGCCTCTCAGCCCGGCTACTCCTTCATACTCGTCGGAAACTGAGCGTTCGGCAATGTTGTTTGATGTGGTGGATGCGGTTTTGGTATCAGGGCTTTCCCTTGCTGAGGCCCAAGATACTTTGACAAAGGCTTTTCGCCGCTTTTTCAAAGATGCTACCGTGAAACTGACTCTTATTGGTCTACATCGGGCGGTTGTTTTTGTTACCGGTGCGGTTTTAAAACCCGGAGCCTATAACGCCTCCCCGGTGGAGCGGGTTTCCCAGGTTATTGCCCGGGCGGGTGGAATTTCTTCTATTGGTTCTAAGAGTAAAATCTCCCTTATCCGAAGAGGGATTCCTTATGCAATTGTTGATATCGGTAGATTTGAACGGGAAGGCGATTTACAGGCAAACCCGTTTGTTGAAACAGGAGATGTTATCTATGTTCCTCCCGCTGAGGGGTTTGTTACGGTTAAAGGGGCAATCTATCTTCGCCGAGAAAACCCTCAGCCAACCACAGACCAGCGTCCGGAAAAGGAAGGGGTGAAGGGAGAGATTTATGAGTTGAAGCCGGGGGAGCGGGTGCTGGATATTATTCAGAAGACTGCTGGGCTCACCTCTTGGGCAGATTTGCAAAACTGTTATGTGGAACGGTTGGTAGTTGGTAGCTCAGGCGAGCGAAAGCGGATTCCGGTAGACCTCCACCGTGTCCTTTTTGATAAGGATTCAAGTCAAAATATTGAACTTGTTAACGGCGATATATTGGTCATTCCGCCAACTAACAGTTTGGTTTATGTTGAAGGTGAAGTAGAGGACCCTGGTCCCTGTCCCTACATTCCCAATAAGCGGATAAGTGATTACATCGGTCAGGCGGGTGGTCCCACAGAAAATGGCAATGTCCGGGGAAGTTTTGTCATCCGGAAAGGTAAACGACTCTCGGGAAAGAATAATATTATAGTTGAGCCAGGTGATATTGTTATGGTGCCCAGATACGGGCTTAAGTGGTGGCAGGATTATGTCAGCATTCTCTCCAGTATCGGGATTCCCACCGTTTCGCTAATTCTGACGATTGTCGCTTTACAGCGTTAATCACTCGACCTTAGTATAAAGGAGACCGAGGACCGTTTTCCTTCCTCCATCCCTGTCATTGCCAAGAATAGTGTCCGTTTCCGGGTGAGCCCCGAAGGGGCGAAGTAATCTTCTATGTTAGTTGTTAGTTTTTCTTTGTAGGGCACTCTGCCCGATTCGGGCCCTACAGTTGAGAACCCAAAACTATGAACTCCAAACTAAGAACTAATTCAGGCTCGGGGCAGGGGTTTGCTTTGGATTTAGTTTTTTGGGAAATTTGCGCTGTCGGCACAACTCGGAATCGCAACTGATATTCCAACTTCGAATCGCAACTTTTGTGTGTGGACACGGCACTCATTCTGAGCGTCTTCGGCTGACTGTCAATAGCTGCCGGTAATTCACCGGTTTGTCATCAATGTAGATTGTCAGGAAACGACCCGGCAGATATCTAATTTCGGCGGTCTTGCCGTAGTAGCTGTAAGCAAATGGTTGCCGCTCCAACTGGTAGTCAGTACCTTCAAAGCTGATGGTGTTGTCACTAGCCACCTTCCGGAAGTAGCGAAAGGCGAATATCCGACGGAGGTCCAAACCAGTTTTGACTGGAGCGAACCGGTTCTGCGAGCGCAAAAGGTCAAACTTCTGTTGAGGAGTCATACCCAATTCGCGGTGTCGGCGCTGGCGGTTGTAGTAGGCACGATAACCCATTAGGTATTCCCGGGCTTCCTGTAGATTCCTTACCCGGTAATGCTGGAACCAAATCGGCAGTTGAAGTTGGCAGGTTTCCAGAAACCGTTCTATCTTCCCTTTGCCGCAAGGGTCATAGGGCTTGGTGTTGATAACTTGGATACCCAGCTCAGACAGGGCACGGATGACTTGGAGGTCAGCCTGGTCGGTGTGGTAGGTGTAGTGACGGGATTGATTGTGCCGGATGTAGCGATACTTCTCGTCATTGTCGTAATAGAGGGCAATAAAGCGTCCATAGTGCCGGATAATACTCTTCAGTAGTTGGAAGTGCTCAACTACCGAGTCATGCTCAGCCAGCGCCATGCCCAGACAGAGTCGGGTGCAGTCGTCGATGAAAGCGATGAGATGGTAATAGGTGTCGTCGCCGGGAATCCACGGAAAGGGAGTGGAGTCGCCTTGAACAAGAACCCCTGGTGCTGGTGCCTCAAAGCGGTGGCGAAAGACCCGACCCCTAGAGGGCGGTGAATACACCTGCTCGCGAATGAGCACCCGGCGCAACCATTCTTCAGAGACTCTGGGAAAGGTCGGGTGGTCCTGGTAAAGAAAGTGTGCTAAGAGAGATATTTGCGGGTGTTTGAGTTTGTCATAGTAGTTCTTGAGTAGCGCGACATTAGCCTGGGATAGTTTTCTTGGCGGCGGCTTGGGTTGAAATAGTTGTTCTAGTCTAACCCCTTGCGCCCGGTGGTAAAGTCTGGTGAGATGCCAGTAGGAATACCCGGTCAGAAAGGCGGCATCCTTGAGACTAATACTGCCCTGCTCGACCAGCGTGAATACTTGAGAGAGCTTCACAATCTTATTTTCCAGTTTTGTTGCCATAAAATCCTCCTTTGGTCATGGCACAATTCTGACAAGAAAAGTTGCGATTTGTAGTTGGAAATAAAGTTGCGGTTCCAGAGTTGGAACGACAATTTGCGCTTGACACGGGGCAATTTTTTGATATAATTGCAACGATGGTAATTGAGTTTGAGGTTTTACCTTTTCTACTTCCCTCCGATATTTATTCATTAGGTATACACAGACAGACAGACAGACAGACAGACAGACAGACAGACAGAATCTCGCACTCTTAGACAATTTAAGAATCGCCCAATTCGGGACAGGCTTTATTCTGGCAAGCAGGGTGCCGGAAGAAGCCAAGTTAACACTTAACCCTGAAACGGCGGCACCGAGCCGGAGACGGTAAAGGCATCTGATGGTGCCTGGATGCCAAAAGTAAAGGAGGTTTGTATGTTCCGCAGAATCATCCCAATCGCAATTCTGGCGGTTTTGTTGCTTTCAGGCGTCGCATCAGCACAGCAGATTCAAGTCCCTGAGGGACTATTCCTTTGGACCTACCATCGTAATGGCAGCGCTGCAGACTATTGTTATGTTGTAGCATCCTACTACCGTTCAGGTTGGTCGCAGTCGCGTTATTACACCACAGGTTTTACTGGACCAGGAGGAAGGAGTGATTATCCACCTGACTATAACATCTGTAGGTTCGCACGCGAAGAGGTAACACCCCCTGGTTACATAATTCCTTATGACACTGTCTACAGGTGGCGGTTTTATGCCTATAAATGGATGGGCGGAGAGAAATACTACAGCGAGTGGAGTAAGGTGATGCAGTATGGTCCAGGGCACTGGTTTGATCAGGACGCGCTCTATCTTACTCGCACAACTCCCCCACTTCCTGACCCGCCTTGGGTAGCGGAAGAATAAAGGAAAAGGCAAGGGGTGAAAATTCACCCCTTGCCTGAATAAATAAAATGCTATAATATGATAACTATGAAAGGTGCTGTTTTAATATCCCTTTTTATGTTTGACATTGTCTATCCCCAACTGTGGATAAGAACTTATGATGGTCCGGCTGACTGGTGGGATAAAGCATATAACCTTTGTATTGACCAGAATTCTAACATTTTTTGTACCGGTTACTGCAGTGTATTCCACAACGGTGATACCGGGTCTCTCTTTTGCACAATTAAATATGACTGTAACGGCAACCAGCAATGGGTGAGAACTTGCGGAGATAGTTTGTATGATTTCGCACTGGCGGTTGCAGCCGACTCCAGTGGCAATGCGTATGTTACCGGGATAGTCGGTGAGATGGGGGAGAACGATATTATGACAGTAAAATATAACCCAGATGGAGATATAGAATGGGTGAGAAAATATGCATCATCGGGCGAGGATTGGGGTAGTGACATTGCGGTTGACCGAGAGGGTAATGTTTATGTAACCGGTTACACTTATCTCGGAAGTGGCAGACATTCCATTACTATTAAATACAATCCCCAAGGCAATGAAGAATGGGTGGCGATTGATTCGGTCGCCTATTGGACAGTGAGCATTGGACTTGATAACGCTGGCAATATCTATGTTGCTGGCGACGGCAGTCCTGTGCGGTATGTGGTGATGAAATACACCCCTGATGGCGAACTGCTTTGGCGCCGAGGTGAAAATATCACGGGTTATCCGTTTAAACTCGCCGTCTCGCCTAATGGTGATGTGTATGTTACCGGCTCACTTGGTGTTAGTTCTAATGATGTTGTTGCCACTGTCAAATACAACACCAATGGTGAAGAGCAGTGGGTGCGGACATACGATGGCCCCGGCTATGACAGAGGTCAGACACTGACAATTGACCATGATGGCAACTGCTATGTTGCTGGGGCAATAGCGGAGAAGCCAGGGCATGTTATCAACTTTGATTTTGTTACCATCAAATATTCCCCTGCCGGCGATGAGATGTGGATAAGAAGTTATACAGGAGTTGGTGGCGATGACTTTCCCTTTGCCATTGGGGTTGACGCCCAGAAGAATGTTTATGTCGGTGGTTACAGTATGGCGCCACGGGACACTGTTTACTGGGGCGATGATTATACCCTGCTCAAATACGACTCTCTTGGCAATCTGCAATGGGAGGCAAGATACTGCGGACCGGACAGCATCTCCGGCTGGATATATGACCTTGATATTGACAACGAAGGCTATATCTATACCACCGGATTCGTCCTCACCGGCACCCGCACCGACTATGATTTTGACTGGTGCACGATAAAATACCCTCCCTCAGGAATGGGTATTGCTAAACCCCAATCACCAAGCGTCCCAATTGGACAAAGGCTCAGGGTCTATCCCAGTCCAGCAAAAACGGTTCTCACTCTCTGGTTATCACAAAGCGTTGAGCGGATAGAAATCTTTGATGTTTCGGGAAAGTTGGTAGGGCAAACCTTTTTAGGTAAGAATGACAATGGAGGGATTGGCAATGGTTGGGAAGTGAAAATATCGCTGAAAGGGATAAATCCGGGGATTTATTTCTTAAAAGTCGGTAAAGAGGTCAAAAAGTTTCAAGTTGTGAAATAGGAGAAGTAGAAGATAGTAGGTAAACGACACTTTCGGAGAGTTTTGAAGAACTCTTTACTAATAATTAGCCTTCTCACAATAGGCAGCGCTTCAGAAGTTAAATTCTATGTTAACCCAAGCCATCCGCCGCCCGAGATGGGGATGACCGAAACCGCAACCAACCTTATCTCTTTTTATGACCTTCTTGATTATGCGATTTGTAAAGGGATTGAGCCACTCAGACTGAGAGGTCCTTTCTACCGATTTGCCAAGTTAATCCTCTGGGATATCTCAAACATAAACTGGCTGGAAACAACTCTTCATGAATTGGGACACGGGCAATGTATTGTGGAAGAATTTGGGTTAGATGTTGCTTATTATCTACCATATAACTACTTACCTCTTGCTCCTTTACTTGGGCTGAAACATCCGTATTTTATGGTGAGTTTCCCATATTCTTCTTCAGAAGAGGACGCCTCATGTGAAGATAGGGTTCTAATTGCCCAATGTGGCATAGAGGCGGAGAATGTAGCAGCACGACTCCTTAGAAGGAGGCTGTATGGAACGAGAACAGGCAAGCCTACAGATTTTATGTGGTCAATTCTCACTGAAGCCGGAGCCGTATCTTACATTCTTAAAGGGAAAATAGGCGATGTGGGTAGTTGGCTAGATGGAATGGTTACCCTCAAAACCGGTGATTCTATCCCATCCTTAGAGGAGATGGAAAGGCTTTACAAAAACATCCGGCGCGAGGCGGTTGCCTTTTCTCTTTTGAATCCGCCTTTCTGGCAGTCATTATATTACACTCTGAGTTTACCATTCTCAGATTCATCCCAGGCAATGGTTTCTATGTTACGAGTGGGCGGGATTCAATTTATGCCCGCATTCTCTTATGGTCTCACATCTTTAGGCACGGAAAGGTATTTTGAGGTATATTGGCGAAGCGACTCATTTTATGGAAGAGGTTATTTTGGTCACCTCTGGCGGATAGCCGAACCTGATGCAATCTGTGGCGGAGTTTATGTAGGAGGTTTATCTTTCCGTAACCTTCTATTCTCCATTGAACTCCACGGCTGGACGGGGAAAAAGTGGGGTGGTGCATTGGAAACAGAAGCGGGGATAAGAACACCGAAAAGCACCTTTTTGATTGGTGCAGGTGCAAAGAGCGCCGGTTATCTGCAGGGGTTACCTTATAACAAGGCGGTCTGGTTCAGATTGGGTTTGAATGTAAGACTGGGTGAATAAAAAATCTGCAACACTGAAACTGCCGGTATGGTAGAAGAGACTTTTGGGAGGGGCAGAGATGCCCCTCCCCTGAGGAAAAAGAGGAGATGATGAAAGGAAAATGCCATTCCGAGGGAAATGTAGGGCACTCTGCCCGATTCGGGCAGGTCGCTGTGCGACCACCTTTAGGTTTGCCCGATTCGGGCCCTACAGTTGAGAACCCAAAACTATGAACTCCAAACTAAGAACTAATTCAGGCTCGGGGCAGGTCCTTCTCAAAAGAGGAGATTTTTTTCACCCGGCGGCTGTGCCGACCTGCGGTAAAGCGAGTTTGCAGAAAGATGCGGACAATCCTTTTTGCCTGTTCGGGTAGGAGTAAATCGGCACCAAGGCAAAGACAGTTGGCGTTATTGTGCTCACGGCTGAGGCGCGCCATCTTTGAATTGAGGCAGAGCGCAGCACGCACCCCAAAAACTTTATTGGCAGCGATTGACATTCCGATGCCCGTAGCACAGATGAGGATACCACGTTCCGCCTGCTGCTTATTGACCAGCTGCGCCACTTTAAAAGCGAAGTCCGGATAGTCTACCCGTTCGTCAGAAAATGTTCCTTCATCTATGACCGTGTGTCCGATTCGGATGAGATAATCCTTGAGTTTCTCCTTTAAGGGAAAACCCCGATGGTCAGCGCCAATAGCAATCTTCATCTTACGAATGTCAACCAGTTGTAGCGGTCTTCCCTTTTGCCTTCAATAATGGCAAAGAACTCCTCTTGAAGTTTTTTCGTTATTGGTCCACACTTACCACTCCCGATGGTAATACGGTCAATAGAACGGATTGGAGTTACCTCAGCCGCGCTGCCGGTAAAGAAAACCTCGTCAGCAAGATACAGCATCTCTCGCAACATCATCGTCTCTTTCACCTCATAACCCAAATCCCGGGCAAGGGTGATAACCGTGTCGCGGGTGATGCCAGGTAGGATTGTTGCATGGAGCGGCGGGGTGTAGATAATGCCATTCCGCACCAAAAAGATATTTTCTCCTGAGCCTTCAGAAACGAAGCCATTCACATCCAGGGCGATACCTTCAACAAACCCATAAGTAATCGCCTCCATTTTGATTAACTGCGAATTCATATAGTTGGCACAGGTCTTGGACATCGCCGGAAATGTGTTGGGTGCCATTCTGGTCCAAGAGGAGACCATTACATCTACCCCCTGTTCCAGTGCCTCAGGTCCTAAGTATTTTCCCCATTTCCAGGTGATTAATGCCACATCAACTGGACAGCCAAATGGATTCACACCCAGTTCTTTATAACCACGATAGACAATCGGGCGGATGTAACATTCCTCCAACTCGTTCTTCTTTATCAGTTCAATAACCGCTTGGTTGATTTCATCTTTAGAGAACGGGATTTCCATCCGATAAATCTTTGCTGAATTGAACAACCGATCGGTGTGGTCTTTGAGCCGGAAGATTGCTGGACCATTTGGGGTTTTATAGCACCGCAGCCCCTCAAATACTCCGGTGCCGTAGTGAATTACATGGGAACAGATGTGTATTTTTGCCTCCTGCCAAAGGACATACTCCCCATTCATCCAGATAAACTTAGACTTGCTTTCCTCTAAACCCATTTTTTCCTCCAAGAATTGGTTTTTAGTTTATGGTTCATAGTTTTAGTTCCCAGTCTGGTCTTCTGGACCCACGACTATTAGTTAATAAATAACCGTCTTATGGTGGCGAAGGGAGTCGAACCCCTGACTCGTGGATTATGATTCCACTGCTCTACCAACTGAGCTACGCCACCTCGGTGGCTTATTCTATCCAACATCATTAATAAG
>JBDRUH010000013.1:0-36094 GCA_039801225.1 Caldifarciminota bacterium | reverse complement strand
AGCAGTGACCGATGCCATAAACTAAGAGCAAAAGCACACCGTAGAGAAACCGGGTGGAGGCAAGGGTAAAGACAACCCCAAGCATCGGCGCCATATAGGCAAAGGTGCAGGGACCAAGGGCAATCCCGAAAAGAAGACCGAGAGTAAGGGCAGCAAGTGCACCCTTGCGCCTGAATGCCGACTCCTTGGGGGTGCCGATAAAGGGGAGCGGTATTACCTCTAAGAGATACAAACCCACGACAAGAAAGATGGCGGCAAGGAGATAGTTGCCATAAGGTCCAACATCACCAAGCATCCTGCCTAAAAGGGCGGTTATGAGTCCGATGATGCCAATCGTGGCAAGGATTCCTGAGGAAAAGAGGAGGGCAAGGACAAAAGCCCTTTTAGTTGAGGTTGTCTCCTGACCGCTGATAAAGCCAACAATCAGAGGAATGCTTGTGAGATGGCAGGGGCTTAAGAGAATGCTCAGAACACCCCAGAGAAATGAGGCGGCAATTGCCAGCGCCGGTGATGAACCGACCGCACCGGAAAGCCATTCCAAAACCGAGCCCAGCATTTTTATTCCATCCCCATCTCTTGCAGTTTCTTGACTATCTCCTCCTTAGCGAGAAAGCCCTCGTGGCGCCAGAAGACATTGCCCTGTTTGTCAAAGAAAATCTGGGTGGGAATGATTCTGACATTGTATTTGTTGGCAATCTGCCGGTACTCGGAAATCTCCAACAGAATGATGTTCGCCCGGTCCCCGTACTCCTTTTGCAGCTCTTCAAATATTGGTTTCATCATCTTGCAGGGAACGCAATGCCCTGCCCCCAAATCAAGGACCGTGGGCTTGCCGCTCTTTAAAGCCTTTTCCAGCGGGTCGGGCGGTCTTTTGGCTCGCTGTTCTCTGAGCCATTTTTCATTACGCCTTATTTGCGCCTGCGCCTTCAGGCTTTCAATATGGGCAGCAATCACCTCACCCTGCTTCTGCCCGGCTAAGTAGTTTTTGATGTCATTTTTCACCTGTTCATAACTTGCTCCCCGCATCTCTGCCTTTCGTTCCTCATAAAATTGCCTGACTTCCTCCTCAGGGATGACAATTTTTGCGCTCAAATTCTTTATCAACAGTTCAATCGCCATATCCTTTTTTTGCTCCGGGTCGGTCTCTGCACCTATACTGTTTGTAAACCCCTTCTTTTCCGCCTCCTGATAAAGCAACTCGCGGGTGATTAACTGTTCTAAGAGACCCTCCATATCATTTTTATACATACTCTGATACTGTTCTGACAAAAGGCTAAACATTTTGTTCAAATTGTCCTTGGTGATGGCAAAGCCGTTAACAAGGGCAAGGACATCGCCCTCAGCATTTTTCTCTTTTTCCTGGTCCTGTGGAACCGATTCAGGCACAGATATGGCTGTTGTTTCAACTGATGGGCTTTGGTTTTTCTGTTTGATTGTTTCAGAAACCGCAACCGGCTCAGGAGCGGTTGTCTTTTCCCTTCGTCCCTGCTTGACAACAAGAACAACCACCACCAGTAAAACAACACCCACAATAATCAACCATTTATACCAGTTTTTATTCATAATTGCCTCAAATTACACTCTTTTGGGCTTTTTTACCATTTCCAGACAAATCCGTAAGAGTTCCAGCACCCTTTCATCAGCAATTTTATAGATTACCCGGCGTCCCTCCTCCCTTGACAATAGTATCCCAGCCTGTTCAAGTATCATTAGATGCCGACTGACAACCGACCGCTCACGGTCAAGTTCGGGCGCAATCTCACAAACACAGCGCTCACCCTGAGAAAGCATTGCCACAATCTCCAGCCTCACCGGATGCGCCAAAGCCGCAAAAATTATCTCCGGACTGGCAATTGTCTTTATGTGCATATGTGCACAACTATACACATATCAATATGCCTGTCAAATATGGGTTAAGTTATAAATTTAAGAGTGATTATAAACCTAGGGCTTGGCAGGTCTCCCCTGCCCGGGGCATGCCCCACCTCTACCGTCAGGGTTGCCCTTTTGCCTGGCGTTTGGGTTCAACCCGCTCCATCCTCCCTGAGTTCTCCTCCAGAAGGAGCCTTATTTCCTGTTTTAACAGCTCCTTTTCCGGTTCTGTTTCAGGAATTCTGATTTCACCCAGATAGATTTCCTTTCCCGGATGTGCAGAGGCGATAGAGGGCAAAAGCCAGGAGTAAAGTTCAACAATGTCGGTGCAGACTCCTTTGACTTCAAGGTCTTCTTCAGCCTGCCAAACCTCTAAGACCCCTTTGATTGTTCCCCAGGTTTCAATATACCCCGGCTCATCCTTTAATCTACCTCTGAGCATAAATTAGTTCAAAGGGAATGGCCGTGGAGCCTGCCCGAGCCCGACTTTAAGAGAAGAGAACTGTTCAGTTATTTGATAAATCCGTGCGCCTTGAACCGAGCCAATATGGAATCCTTGGGAAAGAAGCCGACACGGCGGGAGAGTTCCTTGCCTGAAGGGTCAAGGAAAACCAGAGTTGGTATCGCCTGAATATTAAACTTCCGCGCCAGTTCCGGATTTTTATCGGTGTCTATGGAAATAATCTCAATCTGCCCAGAGTATTCCGCGGCAAGTTCCTCAATGATTGGCGCCTGCTGTTTGCAGGGTGGACACCAGGTGGCAAAGAAGTCCCAGAGTTTGGGCAGTTGGACCGGTTGTTTTTCTTCCTTTTGTGTTCTGGCAGGAGGAGATTTTGTTTCCACCGATTCAGTTTTTACTTCAGCCGTTGCCGGTTTTGCCGATTCTACGGGTGCAAAAGTAGAAGTTTCTGGTGCGGCTGATGGCTGGGTAACTTTTGGCGCCGGCGCTTTCTGCCCGCCACAGACAATTAAAATGAGGGCAAAGACTGCGATAATAAAACTGCGCATTTTAACCCCTTTCTTTAAGTTATTTGTTCTCATTCAATAAGAACGATTTTTTCTATGGTTTCTGAGTTGCCAGCAATTCGGACGAAGTAAACTCCCGCAGGAACGCGTTTCCCCTTGGCATCGGTCCTTTGCCAGATAAGTTGGCTGGAGTTTGCCAAAAGTTCTTTAACCAGCCTTCCGCTTCGGTCGTAAATCTGGACTGGTCTTTCTAATTTTTCGCTAAGTTGGAAGATAACTGCACCGGTTGCTGGATTGGGTTTAATAGTGGAAATGTGAACTGGTAGAAAACAATTCATCTCCTCTATACCTATTGAAGTTACGGTGCAACTGTCCAAAATCCAGTTGTCCGGGTCAGGGGTAATGCTCATAGGCCAGCGGTCAAGTAGAAATGTGTCATAATATACTGTATCCTGAGGAAAAAGGACAACAGTTATACTCTCACCTGGGCAGTTAAACCGAATGGGCAAAGGGACACTCCGAAAAAACGCTCGGGAGTTGGTGTCATTATGCTGAACAAGCCTGATAAATACCTGCCAGGAGTCATAAAAAGGCGCCGTTGTCCAGTTAAGCCAGAACTTGGGATAGCCTCGGTCATAAATCCATTCATTAAAAAATGTATCCAAATCAATTCCGGTAACCTGTTCGGTGATGCGCTGAAAGTCCTCAGTTGAAACTGTGCCATATTTAAATGAATCCCCATAAGTCCGCAGTGCCTTAAAGAAAATACCCGGTTTCTCCCAGGCGGTATCACCGGTTAAGAACTGAAGCATCCTTAAAATCCAGGAACCCTTGCAATAAATAATCCCGTAATTGTAAATCTCATTCCAGGGTGGATTGTAGATAGGAAAATCCTTTGAGCGGTGCTGGCTGAAATACTGGTTTGCCTTACTAACAATATATTGCTGGAAATAGTTTCTACCATTCAGATGACCCATATAAAGGCACTCCGCCCAGGAGGCAAACCCTTCATTTAGCCAGACATCGGCATAACTGATATGGGTTACCATATCGCCCCACCACATATGGGAAAGTTCGTGGCAGATTGTCGCTTCGCCACCACCACCAATAAAATTGGTATGAATCATCACCTGGGTCTGATGCTCCATTCCGCCCCAGGGGAAACCGTAATAGCCCGGCACCATCCCGAACCGTTCAAAGGGATAAGGACCGAACCGGCTGGTGTCGCTATAGTAGAGCATCATATCCGGCACATAACGATAACCGTTCCTGGTTTTTGCCGAATCCTCTGGCCACATAAAATAGATAAGCGGCACAGTATCACCATCAGAGCAGGTAACAATTGTGTCCCAGCGGGCAAACCTTGAGGCAGAAAAGGTCATCAGATATGTGCAGATTGGATAGGAATGGCGCCACCACCAGGTCTTTTTGCCCCCAGGCGCATCGGTAACCGAATCCAGGACGCCGTTGGCGCAAGCCTGAAATGTATCGGGTAAAGTAATATTGATTTCACACCCTCGTTCCGCCTTATCATTGGGCCAGTCCCAGCAGGCAAACCAGTAGTGGTTATCACGCGGACAGCCGCAGGTCATCGCATGGGAATGCTTTATTCCGGGCGATTGAGCAAAAAAATAGCCAATCTGGGGCGCCGTGGGTTCCCGGTGAAAGAAGATGTCAATTGTGGTTGAATCACCTAATGGGAGAGGGGTATCAAGTTTAATGTTTAACTGTTCGGAGGAATTGGTAAAGGTAAGAAGGTCATCATCGCACTTAACCGAATCACAGACCAGATTAGCAAAGTCAATGGAAAATGTATCAAGTGATGGGACATTGCTTTTTATTACCACCCTCTCCCGGCAACTGTAACCGGCATTATCCATCGGCAGTTCAAAGTCCAGCCGATAGTGCCGGACATCATAAGAGTGGAGCGACTCAGCAAAAGTGAATGGATTGACTTCAAAGTAGGGCACTCTGCCTCGGCAGGTCGCAAAGCGACTACCTTTAGGTTTGCCTCCGACGCCACAGACCGGTGGCTCAAACACCGGCTGGGCAAGAATAATAACGGGCAAAAAGGTGAGTAAAACGATGAACATTTTCATCTTACCACTCCTTTCACCTGGGGCAGCACTCCTGCTCATTTTTTCCTCAGTGCCATCAGAAAATCGTTGGGTTTCAGTTCCAGTTGAGCAACAATCGCTCGCAGCAGCCCTCGCTTGATGTCACGGGTGTGAGTGGGCACAACTACTATCTTTTTGCTTGTCGGGTGATAGAAGATCTTGTGAGCACCGGTCTGCCGTTTTTCAATGAATCCCAATTTCTTAAGAACAAATATAACCTCCGCAGGCTTTAGCGAGGGGAGGCGCATAAACCAACTACCTTAAGACTGCAGGCACACGAGCAATAATCGCGCCCGGCTTTTCTTTTGGAATTTCCCCTTTTGTCTCCTTTAACACCGCCAAATAACCAGCAATCGCATCCTGAATCATCTGAAAGGCTTCTTCAAAATTCTCCCCCTGGGTAACACAACCGGGTAAAGCCGGCACATAAACCACATATCCTCCCTCTTCAGCAGGTTCAAAAATGGCGGTGTATTCATAAACCTTTTTCCTTATTTTTTTTGCCATCAATTAATATTAGGAGACTTCAGGGGTTTGTCAAACTTCTACCCTTTTTAGGGTGCAGCAGCTACGCTTTTGTACGCTGAAGCAGTTCGGCAATCTGGAGCGCATTGGTTGCTGCGCCCTTGCGCAAATTGTCGGTGCAAATCCAGAGGTTTAACTCATATTCGGTTGCCCCCCGGCGCACCCGGGAGACAAACACATCATTTTTCCCCCGGCATAAAACCGGCGTTACTATTTCGGCGTCATCCTTCAAAACCAAACCCGGTGCATCCCTCAAGACCTTTTTTGCCTTTTCCACATCAATAGGTTTTTCAAAACGGCAGGTTACCGCCAAAGAGTGTCCAATTGAAATTGGCACGCGCACGCAAGTTGAGTTAATCTTCAAATCCGGCAAAGAGAGTATCTTCCTTGTCTCCTCAATTGTTTTCCGCTCCTCTCCGCTAAAACCTTCTTCATCCAGTTCACCAATCTGGGGAATGACATTATCGGCAATCTGACAGGGAAAAGGGCTGTCCTTTGTATCCGGCTCTTGCCTTAATGCGATAAATTCAGTCTCGTAATAAAGTTGTTCAAGGCTTGCCCTGCCTGCCCCGGAAACCGACTGATATGATGCCAGAAAGACCTCTTGCAAACCAAACTCCTGATGTAAGGGTTTGAGTGCAACCACCAAGGGAATTGTTGTACAGTTGGGGTTGGCGATGATGTTCTTATGACCTTTCAAGGCATCCGCGTTGACCTCAGGGACAACAAGCGGAACATCATCTTTGAGCCGGAACTCACTGGATTTGTCAATCACCGGGCAAAGTTTTGCCACCTCAGGAACAAACTTACGGGCAAGTTCATTCTCAAGACAGAAAAAGGCGATATCCAGCCCTTGAAAACCTTCAACCGTAACCTCTTTAACCTCATACTCCTTATCCCGGAAAGAAATCTTTGCCCCGGCGCTTCGTTGCGAGGCAAACAGCCGCAAATCCTCTATTCTATAATCTGACGCCTCAAGTAAACAAATAAGGGTCTCACCAACCAGACCGGTTGCTCCAGCAATACCAATTTTCCTCATAGATTTTAAGATAAACGAATTATTAAAGTTGTCAATAATGGACTTAAGAAATGAAGATTAATCCGGATAGCCTCTTGGATTTGCCCTATGCCATTCCCAGGCATCCCGAATCATATCCTCAAGACTTTTCTGCGGTCTCCAGCCCAGTTCCTTTTTAATCTTTTCTGAGGAGGCGACGAGAACCGGCACATCACCCGGGCGTCGGGGGGCAATCTTAAAAGGAATCTTGCTATTTATAACCATCTCAGCGGTAGCAAAAACCTCTTTGACCGTATAGCCATTTTCCGAGCCCAAATTGTAAATCAAGTTCTCATCTTTAAGCGCTTTTAATGCCAGAAGATGGGCATAACACAAATCATAAATATGTAGATAATCCCGCACACAGGTGCCATCCCTTGTGGGATAATCATCACCATAAATCTCAAACCGCTCATCAGAATGCAAAACCGAGCGCAATATTCTCGGAATCAAATGGGTCTCCGGGCGATGGTCTTCGCCCAGACCGGCATAGGCACCGGCAACATTGAAGTAGCGCAAGGAGCAGAAGCGCAGACCATAAGCCCGGCTGTAGGCTTTTAATAACTCTTCAAACAATCGCTTGGTCTCACCATAAGGGTTCTCTGGCGAAAGTGCCGCATCTTCAGTAATGGGCACTTTCTCTGGGACACCATAGACCGCGGCACTGGAGGAAAAGATAAACTTGGGAACCTGATGCCGGCAGACCGCATTGAGGAGTCTTATTCCCCGGGCAACATTGTTCTCAAAATAAACATCCGGTTTTTCTACCGATTCAGGAACGACAATCAATCCGGCAAAATGGAGGACACACTCAAATCTTTCCCGAGAAAGTAAATCATTTAAAAGGGATTCGTCACCGATATCACCCTCTATCAATTGGGCTAAAGGCGAAACTGCAGAACGATGACCAAACGATAGATTATCAATAACCGTTACCTCATAACCGGCATCAATTAACATTTTGGTCATCACGCTACCGATATAGCCGGCACCACCGGTAACCAGAACTTTATCTCCCGAAATATTTTTTATAAACGGTAACACAGGAATTTACTATACTGCAAAAATCTCGTCTGGCAAATTGAGAACTATATAAAATCGTTGACTTTTCTCCTTATATAGATAAAATTGATGTTCAATTTGAGTTTGGCTTTAAATTACTATAAGAAGAGCAGGAGGATTTAATGGTATTAGTATTTTGCGAACAGCGCGAAGGAATTTTAAAGAAAGTCGCATTTGAATCGCTCCTTGTCGGCTATCAGGTCGCCGAGAGAAAAAAGGACCGTCTTACTGCGGTCATTTTAGGAAAAGGCATCACGCCACTCGCCCAGGAGATTGTCCGGTTCGGGGTAAATCAGGTAATTGTTGTTGACAATCCTGAATTAGAGTTCTATACCTCGGATGGTTATGGTAGTGTGCTGGAACATCTGGTGAAAGAACACCAGCCTAATACCATCGTTCTCTCCGCCACATCCTTGGGAAAAGACCTTGCCGCTACCCTCGCTGCCCGGCTGGAAACAGCCCTTCTTCAAGACTGCACTACCATTGACTTTGATGAAACTGGCAATTTAATAGCCACCCGCCCAATATATGCGGGAAAGGCGCTCGCCACCATCAAAGCAACAACTGATAGACCAGTTGTTATCAGTATCAGACCGCGGGCAGTAGGACAGCAGCCGGAAATGAACAAAGGTGGTCAGATTATTGTTGCTCAGTTAACACCGCAAGAACTACGGATGAAGGTCAATGAAGTTGTTAAGATGGTGACAAAAACGATAGAGTTAACTGAAGCGGATATTATCATCTCGGGCGGCAGAGGAATGAAAGGACCGGAGAATTTTGCCCTTCTGGAAGAACTGGCGATGGTGATTAATGCCGCCGTTGGCGCCTCTCGCGCGGCGGTTGATGCTGGCTGGCGCGACCACCAGTTTCAGGTCGGTCAGACCGGTAAAACGGTTGCCCCGTCCCTTTATATCGCCTGCGGTATATCCGGTGCGATTCAGCATCTAGTGGGAATGATTAATTCTAAATGCATTGTGGCAATCAACAAAGACCCGGAGGCAAACATATTTAAGGTCGCCGATTACGGCATTGTCGGAGATTTGTTCCAGGTTGTTCCCATCTTAACTGAGGAGTTCAAAAAAGTTAAAGGTTAAACAAAAATGCCCAATACCAAACAGACTGATGTGAACAGTGTCAAAAAAATTCTGGACCGGATTCTGGACACCTCCGCCTCACCAGTGCCCCGCTGCCGACTACTCTCCTCTGGTTTTGGACCTTCCCATACTCTTAAGACTAAGGAAAATCTCGTAGGCACCCGTGCCTGTCTGGGCTGCGGTAACTGCATTGACATATGCTCACTTTTAGCCCGGGAACCTGCCCGACTTAAACGCACCGCCCAGCGAACCAGTCTGGCACTGGAAACAATGGTAGGCGGCGACTGTGACCGCTGTTATCAGTGCGTCCTTGCCTGCCCCCAGGTGGATACCACAATTAAATATTATATTGTGAAAAACCGCGCAATTGAACAGATGAAACACCTCCTTGAGCATCTCTCACCAACCGATGACTATTACCTTGACCAGTTTTATGCCGACTCTCAACCGGAGTAGGTTAGTGGTGGTTGTTGGTAGAATCCATTTCCGGCTTTCTAATTTTACGATTGCAAACATAAAGGTGGTCGCAGAGCGACCTGCCCGAATCGGGCAGAGTGCCCTACATCTATACCTTTGCCTGAAGGGAGATAATAGATGAACGAAAATTTGGTAAGTATCTATATTATGGGTGAGCATCACCAAGTGCCGGCAGAACTCACCATTCTCCAGGCGCTGGAGTATGCCGGTTACCGGCTTGTGCGCGGTGTGGGCTGCCGGGGAGGTTTCTGTGGCGCCTGTGCTACTGTGTATCGTGTTGCCGGGGACTATCATCTTAAATTTGCCCTTGCCTGCCAGACCAAAGTGGAACCGAATATGCAACTGGCGATGATACCCTTCTTCCCCGCTCACCGCCCCCGCTATAAACTTTCAGAACTGAAGGGAACACCCGAAGAGATTTTGGCGATATACCCCGAACTCCTCTCCTGCTACGGTTGTAACACCTGCACCAAATCCTGCCCCCAAGATATTGATGTTTTGGGTTATGTATCGGCGCTCATTCGCGGCGACATTCCTGCCGCTGCCGACATCTCCTTTGACTGCATAATGTGTGGACTTTGCGTTACCCGCTGCCCGGCAGAACTGGTAAAACACCATGCCGCCCTTTTGTCGCGCCGAATCTACGGCAAAAAAATTGCTCCCCGTTCCGAACATTTAAAAAAACGCATTGCAGAAATCAAAGAAGGACGGTTTGCCAAGGAAATCTCGGAACTTAAAAGTCTCTCCCGGGAGGAATTACAAAAACTTTATGCCACCCGGGAAATTGAACCTGAGGAGTAACAATGAGTTATCCAGCACCGTTAGATGAGTTAGCCCGAAAAGTGTCTCTCACCCGGGAAACTCGGTTGAAGACCACTTTTCCGCGACTGAAACCAGAAGAAAAAGAAAAACTACTGAAAGGCTTTCACCCCGATTATCGTGCTGATACCTTTGCCCAGTTGCGGGTCGGAGCGAATGCCGGAGACCGAACGCCTAAAGAACTTGCCCTCCTCTTAGAAGGCGACAGCCTTATTGAACCGGACACTAACTCTTTTGATGCGCCGGATTATCAGTGTGATGTGCTAATTATCGGCGGCGGTGGCGCGGGTTGTGCCGCGGCACTGATTGCCGATGATGAGGGAGCAAATGTTATCATCGCCACAAAACTCCGCTTGGGCGATGCCAATACAATGATGGCACAGGGTGGGATTCAAGCCGCGGACAAAGAAAACGATTCGCCAGCAATTCACTATCTTGATGTCTTAGGAGGTGGACATTTCGCCAATGACCCTGAATTGGTGGAAACACTGGTAACCGATGCGCCTGAGGCGATTCAGTGGCTGGAGGATTTAGGGGTAATGTTTGACAAAAACCCTGACGGCTCAATGAAAACCATCCACGGTGGTGGCACCTCCCGAAAAAGGATGCATACCGCCCGCGACTACACCGGTGCCGAAATTATGCGCACCCTCCGGGATGAGGTAAAAAGCCGAGAAAAAATTACCGTCTTGGAATTCTGCCCAGCGGTGGAACTGTTAACCGAAGAGGATGGTTCGGTAACTGGCGCGGTTCTTTTAAATTTAAACCTCAACCGTTACATTATCATCCAGGCAAAAACGGTAGTGCTCGCCACCGGTGGTAGTGGACGCCTTCATTATCAGTCATTTCCCACCTCCAACCACTACGGTGCCACTGGTGATGGTCTGGTCTTGGCTTATCGCGCTGGTGCCCTCCTCAAGTTCATTGATACAATGCAATACCATCCAACCGGTGTCGCCTATCCCCAGCAAATTATCGGTCAATTGGTAACCGAAAAGGTGAGAAGCCTGGGCGCTCAACTGGTCAATATCGCTGCCGAGCAGTTCATTTACCCATTAGAGACCCGGGATGTGGTGGCGTCTGCGATTATCCGGGAATGCCAGGAAGGACGGGGGGTTACCACTCCAGCCGGAGCTCAAGGAGTGTGGCTGGATACGCCGATGATTGAAATCCTCCGTGGTCCGGGCACGGTAAAACGGGAACTACCAGCAATGGTGCGTCAGTTCGCCCGCTTCGGGATTGAAATTGATAAAGAACCGATTCTGGTTTATCCAACACTTCATTATCAAAATGGCGGAGTGGCTATTGACCCTCAGTGCCGGACATCGGTCCCGTTTCTCTTTGTCGCTGGTGAGGCGTCAGGTGGCGTTCACGGTCGTAACCGTTTGATGGGGAATTCGCTCCTTGATGTAATAGTATTTGGTCGCCGCGCCGGATTTTCCGCAGCACAAACTGCCCAAAAAAGAACCCAGTTCGGACAACTTACCCTTAACCATATCAAAAAATGGCGCGCGCTTCTGAAGGAAAAAGAGATTGAGCCAAAGGTAAAATCGCCCATCATTCTACCAGACTATACTAAAAAGAGTTAATAAGATATGGAGTTATAAGGTTTATGGACTTTACATTATCCGAAGATGCCGAAATGGTCCGCTCAACAGTTCATGAGTTTGTCCGGCGCGACCTTTTACCCCTTGAGCCAAAATTCCTTCTGGCGAAAACAATTGAGGAGCGACAGGAAATTACCCGGGGTGCAACGGAAAAACTAAAGGAGATGGGGCTTTACAGCGCTGGGGTTCCCGAAGAGTTTGGTGGTGGTGGACTGGGAATGATTGAAACCTGCCTCATTGCTGAAGAAATTTCCTTTACAATAATCCCGGTGGAGTGGGGCGATCTGACACCGATTCTTTACGAGTGCACCGAGCACCAAAAAGAAAATTATCTCTTCCCGGTTGTTCAGGGCACAAAACGCTATTCTTTAGCATTTCGCGAGCCGGTCCACTTCACTACCGCGGATAAAATGGCAACGACCGCTCAACCTGAAGGACAGGGCTATATTGTCAACGGAGTAAAACTCCTTTCCCGTCCAGATTTTGACTTCTGTCTGGTCTTTGCCCTTGCCCCGGAAGGTCCCACCTGTTTTATCTTAGAACGCGATGCCCCGGGGGCACAGCTCTCGGCAGAGAAAGAAAACTCGGACATCAGGCTCATTTTAAATGATTGCATTATCGGCCAGGACAGAATTTTAGGAAAACCTGGCGCCGCACTTACCTTGGGACAGAAATGGTTTCCCCTTACCCGCATCACCCGTAGCGCCGCCATCTTGGGTGTATGTCGGCGAATCCTGGAAACTACCACCCAGTATGTCCGGGACTGGAAATCAATGAACGAGCCAATTTCCTCCCGGCAGGAGACCCGGCGCAGCCTCGCCAGTATGGCGGGCAACATTGAGGCGCTACGCTGGCTGGTTTACCATACCGCCTGGCTCGCCACCACCTCAAGCAAAATCAATTATGAGTCCACCCTCCTTAAACTTCAGGCACATAATGTCCTTGAGGACACGGTCAACTCATCAGTGCGTATTCACGGCGGCACAATGCCGCCGATAGAGCACTGGCTGATTGGAGCATCTAAAGAAGGGGAGGTGTTAGATATGCTGCGGCTGGTGGTAAGTCAGGAGGTCATCGCCCGTTATGCCTAAACGGCTGACAGCCAACAGCCGAAAGCCGACAGCCGAGAGCCATTTTGTGTGAAGCGGTTTCTATTCCTCCTTCTCTTGTTAATTGCTGTCTGTGTCATAATTGCCACTGGTGGCTATTTCTGGCTCAGGTCCGACCTCCCCACTCCGGAAACAATCGTCAATTTTAAGGCACCGGCGAGCACGAGAATCCTTGATTGCCAAGGTAGAGTAATTTCAGAACTCTTCCAGGAGAAGAGGCGCCCGGTGCCGTTAGAAACAATCCCCCAGGACCTTATCGTAGTAGTAGTAACCGTAGAGGACAAACGATTCTTCTCCCACTGGGGAATTGACCTCATTCGGGTAATGGGTTCTATTATCGCCAACATCCTGCACCCCAAAAACCTCCAGGGCGCTTCTACAATTACTCAGCAACTCGCCCGCTCAATGTTTCTCACACCGAAACGACATCTCAGCCGAAAACTCAAAGAGATGGTTCTGGCAATTGAACTGGAGCGCCACTATTCCAAACAGGAAATTCTGGAAATGTATCTCAACCAGGTGTGGTTTGGCGGTTCAACTTATGGCGTCGCAGCTGCCAGTGAAAAATACTTTGGCAAACACATCTCACGCCTTGACCCATTGGAGTGTGCCACCCTCGGCGCAATTATTGCCAATCCCAGCGCCTATTCGCCTTACTCTCATCCGGAAAGACTGCTCCGGCGGAGAAACTATTTCCTCACAAAACTTTACCACCTGAAAAGGTTAACAAAGGAAAAGTTGGCAGAACTCCAAAAACAGCCCCTGAGTGTGCAACCGGTTCAGGGTGTTACCAATGAGGCACCCTACTTTGTTGAAGAGGTCAGGCGTTACCTCATCAATCGTTATGGCTACGACTTTGTTTATAAGTCGGGCGCCACTGTCTATACAACCCTTGATTTGAACATCCAATCGGTTGCCAACCGGATTTTGCTACCTTATCTTGACAAACTTGAACAGGAGTATCGTCTCAAACCGAGCAAAAGATACTTTGACTCAATTGCCAAACTGGACACCAACCTTAAAGAAACCTCTTATCTTCAAACGGCGCTTGTCGTCCTTGATGTGAAAACCGGCGCAATTCGGGCGATGATTGGCGGCAGGGACTTTCGCGCCAGCGAGTTTAACCGGGCGACCCAGGCGCGGCGTCAAGCCGGCAGCACCTTCAAACCCTTTGTTTTCACTGCGGCGATTGACAACGGGTTAACCGCCGCTGATATTGAGGAGGACGAGCCCATTGTCCTGAGAATTCCCGGGCAACCCGATTACCGTCCCCACAACTACGACGGTAAATGTTTGGGAAAAATGACCCTGCGCCGGGCACTGGCGCTCTCCCGCAATCTGGTTACTATTCGTCTTGCCGCCCGTATCGGTCCGGAGGCGGTTGCCCGCTATGCCAATCTCTTAGGAATCAACCAGAAACTCCCTCCATATTACTCTCTGGCGCTCGGCTCAGTTGAAGTAACGCTCCTTGAGATGACCAACGCCTTTAACACCCTTGCCAATCAAGGGGTAAGGGTTAAACCATTTTTCATCACTCGGATTGATGATGAACGCGGGGTAGTATTAGAGGAAACCCGACCCGAGTCAGAACTGGTAATTAGACCCCAGACCGCCTATTGCCTCACCAGTATGATGCAAAGCGTCATTAATGAAGGAACTGCCACCGCCATTCGCCAGGTAGGATTTCAACAACCGGCAGCAGGGAAAACTGGCACCACCGACGATTACACCGATGTATGGTTTATTGGTTATACCCCAACCATTACCTGTGGTATCTGGATTGGTTATGACCAGAAAAAAACAATCTTTCGTGGTGCTACTGGTGGTGGTGTGGTGGCACCGGTCTGGGGCGAGTTTATGAAACAGGTTGTTCCTGATACCTTTTCTGCCACATTTCCGTTGCCGCCCGACATTGTAACTGTCGCCATTTGTGAAGAGTCAGGAAAACTTGCCACAGGGCAATGTCCGAGAACCCGCTATGAGGTATTCATTAAAGGAACAGAGCCAACAACCTACTGTCCGCTTCATTCCCGCCGCTGAAACCAACAGCAGTCGGCTCTCGGCGCCAAACACTCTAATTAAAACCCTCTATAAAATCTATCAGGCGCTCTACCAAACTTTTGGTCCTCAGCACTGGTGGCCTGGCGAAACAACCCTGGAAATAATTATCGGCGCGGTCCTGACCCAGAACACCACCTGGAAAAATGTCGAGAAAGCCATCGCCAATCTTAAAGAGAATGACCTTCTCAACCTTAATCGCCTGATCAACTATCCCCCTGAGCAACTTGCCCGGTTACTCCGTCCGGCCGGTTACTATAACATTAAAACAAAAAGGCTCCTTAGTGTCCTTCAATGGCTTCTTCGCTACGGCGGAATAGAGAAAATCCGTCGCCTTCCCACCATTAGATTACGAAATGAACTCCTTCACTGTTACGGCGTCGGACCGGAAACTGCTGATTCCATCCTCCTTTACGCCTTTAACCGTCCGGTATTTGTCGTTGATGCCTACACCCGTCGCATCCTCTCCCGTTATGGACTCATCACCGGTAATGAGCCCTATGAACAGTTAAGAAACTGGCTTGAGACCAGTATGACAAAAAGCGGCAAGCGGATTAATGTAGTCCGGCTCTTCAACGAATTCCACGCCCTTTTTGTGAAACTGGCAAAAACCCATTGTCGCCCCATCCCTATCTGCACCGGTTGCCCGCTTAACAGAATTGGTTCTCAGTAGGTTTATAGTTCTATAATTCTTGATTAAAAGCCAAAGAGATAGTTCTTCAGTCCTCTTTTTAAAGAGCCTTTTCAGTAACCTTTCCCAAAGCACCTATTTTACCCAAGATATTTATACATTACCGCTATTTTGCCCACTTTTTATATTACCCCATAAAGGAAGAAGAAAAAATCAATACTTAATATAAGATTCTAAAATTAATGAACTTATCCATTTTGCCCATCTGAAATATAAAGGAGTCAAACCCTCAATTAAAACGTTTACTCAAACAATTTATTAAAATTTTACAGTTATAATATAGCAAATTAGTTCCTTCAGGTGGCACCAACCTGAAAGGAAAGTTTTATATGCAGGTGCGGCAGTAGTAATGTAGAATTTTGCTCATGACTCACGTAAAGAAGGAGTTGTGGGCAAAGAATTCTCAAGTTAAACAAAGGAGGTTTAATGCTAAAGGATGGATTAAAGTCAGTTCTGCTAGCAGGAATCCTTTTGGTGGCACTGGGCACAACCACAAGTGCGAGTTCCCTTCATTATTATACGGGTGATATTTTCATATACGGAGCCAAAGGTAATCTTACTGATATCGGCACAATCAGCGCAAATCTGTATTATACGACCAGTGAAACAACGCTGGTGATAAAGTATGAAACAGAAGGTGGATGGCGAATGACCGAATGTAATCTCTGGCTGGGAACCCAACCACCTGAACAAAGGGGCGCACCCGGAAAATATCCTTATAATTCCGGTCCGATTAATACCAATGAGTTCACCTTTGAAATTCCGCTTTCAGAACTGCGGATGAAATTCTTGATTGACTGGGACTACGATGTGTATGTGATGCCTCACTGTGTGGTATATATGGATGCAAATGATAACCAAAAATATGACGATGGCGAAAGAACTGAAACCGCCTATGGCGGGTTAATTATCAAACCACCAAAAGGAGCCTGGTATGGTTATTTCAATTTTACCCTGACTCAACCAAAACCGAAACCGAAACTTGTCCCCTATGACGGTGAAACAAAAACCCAAGGTTACTGGAAAACCCATCTTAATGAAAATGACCATAGCAGTTGGTTCCCAATCACTCTTGCCGGTTATTATATTGAAAATGTGGCTGCGGCAATAAATTTGTTTAAAACAGAACCCAAAGGCGATATGTACCTCATATTCCTTCATCAATTTTTAGCCCTTTACTGTAATGCGAAGAACCTAACAGACCTTGAAGGCGCTTATTATGATGACCCGGACACTGCAGAAGAGCCTTTTGAAAGCTTCTTGGTTGGAGTGATAATGGATAGCGCCAATAATTACAATCAACAGACAGATAAGGGAATCCTTGAAGAAGCGAAGAATGTGATGGACGCCATCAACAACAACTATGAGAGTGACCATAAGGTGCTTTGGGTGAAGGAAGAAGAGGGCGGACAGGGCAAAGCAGTGAATCTGGGTAATCCTGCCCGTTTGACAGTGAGCCCGAATCCGTTCACCGCGAGTGTCCGCATTAAGATGCAAAGATGTATTGAGATAAACTTCCGGGTGAGTATTTATGACCGTGCTGGCAACAAGGTCAATGAACTGACCGCCTCCAACAACGAGGTGGTTTGGAACGGGACTGATGCTAATGGACGCAAACTATCAGCCGGGGTTTATTTAGTCAAGGCAGAAGGTGCCCAGGGGTCAGTCGCCCGCGTTATTATCAGCAGGTAGATACTGCTAAAACCATAAGGGGAGAGCCTTTATCTGGCTCTCCCCTTATTTTTATTATATGAAAGTTCACCGAGAAAGGTGATTAATCATCATTAAAATGATCCTCAGACCGAACTCAACAAATAATCTCTGAGTACAAATCTTTGGCAGCCACCGGAACACAGTCGCCATCTCTGAGTTTTTAGCAAAGAAAGCGAATCGATAATAATCGGGACCATCTTCTGGACAAGAAGATCCTTAAGCATATGCCAGTCCTTCGCCTTGGTAGTCGTGACACTCTCCGATTCCAAGAGTTTTTTAGATATGTTGATTATCTTTCGCTACTCCATTATTTTATCGTTAAAGGGTTTAGGTTTGCCCTTACATTGGTATGATTTGTTATTTGACATCTAACATCTAACTTCTAACATCTAACTTCTAATTATGCTTTTGCTTTTCTTCCTCTTTTTTCAGGTTTCATCACCAACACCTGAAGAGGCACCAGCCGATTCAGTAACTCAAGATGTGGTTTTCTATGGTGCCCGCCGGGCAATCTTTCTTGCCCGGGAAGACCAGGTAGTTTTACTTGACTCCGCCTGGGTCCGCTATCGGGATATGTCGGTTCATTCTGACTCAATAAACTACTCAATAAAGAATCACCTACTAAGCGCCTATGGCAATGTCCTCTTTTCCACCGCCACCGAAGAGGTCACCGGCACCGAACTCCACTACAATGTTGACACCAGAAAAGGTATGATGAAAAATGCCCGAAGTGAAGTGGAAAACGGTTATCTTTATGCCAAAGAGGTATGGCTGGTTAAAGAAAGGGTCCTCAATGCCCGCTCCGCCGATTATACCACCTGCGACCTTGCCCATCCCCATTACACATTTTTCGGTCCCCGGGTGAAACTTTTTATGGACGACATTGCCGTAACCCAACCGGTTGTCTTACGCATCTGGAGGATTCCGGTTCTTGCCGCACCATTCTGGCTGGTTCCAGTAGCATCAAAACGCAAATCCGGACTGATGCCCTTCAAAGTCGGGAATTCCAATGACCAAGGTTATTATGCCAAGGGAATCTCTTACTACTGGGTAATTAACGACTATGCTGACGCCACCTTCTTTTTAGACATTATGACCCGGCGCGGCGTCCAGTTACGCACCGAGGCGGTTTATATAGTAGAGCCATACTCTAAGGGTTCATTTCAAGGTGCCTATATTAGAGAGACCTGGAATCCAGCCGCACCGAAAACCACCCGTTACAGTTTCAACTTTGCCAATACCAGCAAACTCTCACCGTTAACCGATTTGGACCTTCAGGCAGAACTCTTATCCGACACCGCCTATGCACCGGAATATGCCGAAGACCGACTGGATTGGCTCAAGCAGGAGGTGTACTCTTACGGAGCACTCAGCCATCGTTTTAAAAAAATTGGGAAAGCCTCATTGAGGGCAGAACGCCATATATATTATATGCGCCACTACCATTATACCGCTCTACCTCTTGCATCTTTCTCATTTGCCACCCGCACCCTGCCCGGTAACTGGAACATCTCCCCCAATATCGGCTTTTCCCGACGCTTGGAACAGGCTGACTCTCTGGGCATTGATACTTTATCAAGCCATCGCCTCATCCCTACCCTCTCCTATAGTCTCACCAGCCCGGACTATTCCTTTGGTCGGTTGAATATTGACGAAAACATCAGATTCGCCGAGTCTCGCATTCGCTATCGGGGACAACCACTCCGACTGTCAAGAAGCATCTCCCACGACTTTAACCTTGGTACCTCACAAAAACTTTTCGGCATCTTTAACACCAGCGAAGGTATCACCTTTACCCAGACGGACATCCTTACCGACACTTTACCGCTTCAGCCCCAACTAAACTTAAACCTGAACAGTTCCTTCTCCCTATATAGAGTATTTGGCTTCTCCACTCCTAACCTTCACGGCTTACTTCATACCATCACCCCAACCATCGGATTAAACTACGAACCGGAGATAACACCCCAAGGGTTATTCGGGAAAATAAATATCCTTAAACCCGCAGACGCCTCAATCTATTTCACTGTCAACAACGGATTTCAGGCAAAAGTCGGGGCAAGTAAACAAAAGATTGACTTAGGCACGGTCAACCTTGCCACATCCTATAACCCCATTAACCACAAAGTTACCCCCATCGCTCTAAACCTCAGCACCCGCCCTTTAGCCGTACTCCCCTTAACCGACACTGGCAGAGTCAAGAACCGGTTAGACCTCTGGGTTGACGGCAAAATCTCCTTCCAGCCCGACTCTTTTCGCTTCGGTCAGGACTATGCAACAATTACCACATTCTCCTTCAGCCACACTCTAACCGATACCCTGCGACAAGAAAGAGGCGTTGAAATTCGGCTCAATCACACCTGGGGCAAAAACCAGAATATGCTCACCTCTTCAGCAACTCTTTATTTTCCCGGCTGGCAACTAACTTTAACCTCATTAGGCTACAACTTCATTCAGAAACAACTAACCGACTACCAGGTAAGTATCTGGCGTGACCTCCACTGCTGGGAGGCAATTGTCAACCTCTCTGGTTTAGGAAAAGAATGGCGCTACGACTTTGAGGTGCGTATCAAAAAACTACCTGATGTCCGCTTCAGCAAAAGCACCTTCCGGACATTTTTACCATAGCCCACCGCCGTCTTCGGTCTTCCGTCATTCAAAATGAAAAAAACCTATTCCTTGACACCATAGAATAATCTGGTATAAAAAATGAAATGGAAAACGCTAAATCTGCTGTTGGGTGTCGTCTGAAAAGAGAGGAGGAGAGAATAATATGCTTAAAGGTAGAATAAGGTGGTTTGCTCCCCAGAAAGGCTACGGGTTTATCAAGTCAGAGGAGACTAACCAGTATGTATTCGTCCATTATTTTGATATCATTGATAAAAAGATAAAGGTTTTGGCGCCCGGAGATTTAGTTGAGTTTGAGTTGCAGGAAACGCCATTAGGACCAAGGGCGATAAAGGTGCGCAAAATCTCTCCAGAAAAGCCGAGAGATGAAGGCTGACAGCTATAATTGACAGTCTTGTAGATTTTTTTACTCTATATTTTGTGCCAGAAGTATATCTGGGTCTGGGTAGCAATCTCGGTAACCGGGAGGAGAACCTTTTTCGGGCACTAATAGAACTGGTGAAGATAGGACCATTAGAACGCTCCTCTTGGTATGAGACCGAACCGGTAGATATGTTACCTGCGCCTAAGTTCTTAAATGGTGTGGTGCGAATTTGGACCGATTTATCTGCACTTATGCTGCTTCGGGCTACTCGGGAAATTGAAGAAAAACTGGGGAGAAATCCCCCGAGTAAAGCGGTAGAAAAGAAACTGCCACGAATGATAGATATTGATATTCTTTTTTACGGCGATGCGGTTATCAATCTGCCTGATTTGGTTGTGCCTCATCCCCGATTGCCGGAGCGGGCATTTGTCCTTGTCCCGCTATGTGAACTGGCACCCGAGAAAAGGCACCCAGTTTTAGGATTGACAGTCCAGGAGATGCTTGCCCGGGTCTCTCAGAAAGGAGTGAAAAAATGGAACGGGGCTTGAAATATATTGCGGTGGAGGGACCGATTTGCGTGGGTAAGACCGCACTGGCTGAACTCCTTGCCCGGCGGTTACAGGCGCGGTTAGTGAAAGAGGCGATTGAGGAAAACCCTTTTTTGGAGAAGTTTTATCGGGATAGCCGGAGTTTTGCATTTCAGACCCAACTATTTTTCTTGCTCACCAGGCACCGGCAGTTAAGAGAACTGTCTCAGGTGGAGATGGTTTTGGTGGATGGCGCCTTGGTGCCGGGTGGAGTGGTGAGCGACTATCTGTTTGACAAGGACCGGATTTATGCCACGCTAAATCTTACTGAGAATGAATTGGCACTTTATTATCGAATCTATGATCTGTTGAAAGGAGACATTCCTAAACCGGATATAGTAGTATATCTCCAGGCGCAGGTGGAGGTACTCCTGGCGCGGATCCGTCAGCGGGGAAGACATTTTGATGCCGACATTGACCCGGAATATGTGAAGAGCCTGGCCAACCTCTACAACTCATTTTTTTTCCACTACGAGGATGCACCGGTTTTAATTGTAAATACCGACCGGCTGGATTTTATCGGTGAAGATGATGATTTTGAAGAACTTTTCCGAGCGATGCTTCAACATCATTCAGGTAGAAAGTTTTACTCCCCACGACGAAGGAGGTAACAACAATGTCTTATCAGTTCTCTGCCGATAAGGTAACAACGGTAAAACTTATCAAAAAGAAGGAAAAAAGGGAAAAGATTGTCGCATTGACCGCCTACGACTTTCCCACCGCCCGAATTTTAGACGAAGCCGGGGTTGATTTGATATTGGTTGGTGATTCGGCGGCAAATGTTGTTTACGGAAAACCCACCACCCTCTCCATCGGTATGGAGGAAATGCTCTATCATACCCGGGCGGTTGTTGCTGGCGTGAAGCGGGCGCTGGTCGTTGCCGATATGCCTTTTCTTTCCTACCAGGTGTCAATAGAAAAAACTATAGAAAATGCCGGTAGTTTTTTGCAAGCCGGGGCAGAGGCGATAAAGATTGAAGGTGCCGGTAGCGCCATCTTAGAAATGGTGGAAAGGCTGGTTGACTACGGCATCCCGGTGATGGGACATCTCGGTCTGACCCCCCAGGCGGTACATAAGTTGGGCGGGTATCGTCTTCAGGCACGGCGAGCAGAAGAGCAGGAGCGGCTAATCGCTGATGCCCAAAAACTGGAAAGGGCGGGTTGCTTTTCTTTGGTCTTAGAGAAAATTCCGGCCGAGGTTGCCCGCCGGGTAACTGAAACGCTCCGCATTCCCACAATCGGCATCGGTGCCGGACCAGACTGCGACGGTCAAATCTTGGTTCTTCATGATATGATAGGAATGTTTAAAGAACCACCATTTAAGTTTGTTAAAAGATATGCCGAAATTGCCCGCCTCATTCAAGAAGCGGTAGAAAATTATGTTGCTGATGTCCGCTCCGGTAGATTTCCCGACAAAGAACATACCTTTTTCAGCCCTGCCCCGAGCGACCCGAAAGGGATTCCTCGGCAGGCTCGGAATGACGGAGCCGAAGGGGATGAGGGTCGTTAGAACGGTTAGCCGGATGCAGCAACTGGCGGAAAAACTCCGCCAGGAGGGAAAGTTGGGATTTGTACCAACGATGGGTGCGCTCCACCAGGGGCACCTACAACTGGTGAGCGTGGCAAAAAAGATGTGCCCGCGGGTGGCAATCTCAATATTTGTCAATCCAATACAGTTCGGACCCAAAGAGGACTACCTTAGATATCCGCGCGACTTTAAAGGCGATCTGAAGTTACTGAAAGATGCCGGTGTGGATGTAGTGTTCTATCCGGATGTCCGAGAGATGTATCCACCTGATTACAATACTTATGTGGAAGTGGAAAGATTAACCCGGTATTTGTGTGGTCGGTCCCGACCTGGTCATTTCCGCGGAGTAACAACGGTGGTGGCAAAACTTTTTAATATCGTCAAACCCGATATTGCCGTCTTTGGACAAAAGGACGCCCAGCAGGCGCTGGTGATTCAGCGTATGGTCAAGGATTTAAACTTTGACATTAAAATTGTTATTGTACCAACAGTGCGCGAGCCAGATGGTCTGGCAATGAGTTCGCGTAATCGCTATCTTACCCCAGAACAGCGGACTCAAGCCCCGGTGTTATTTCGCTCCTTAAAACTGGCCGAGGGGCTTATCAAAAAAGGCGAGCGAAATACAGAAAAAGTTAAACGGGCAATGCGCCACCTCATCCAGAAAGAGTCTGAAGGTAAAATTGACTATATTGAGATTGTTGACACCCGGTATTTAGAACCGGCAAAAGTGATAAAGGGTGAAGTGCTTATCGCCTTGGCGGTTTATTTTGGCAGGGCAAGGCTGATAGATAATACAATTATCAAGGTGTAAAGAGCAAAATAACAATTAGCATCACCTTCGTTCTCATTTCGAGCCCCTCGCCTCGTGTCATTGCGACCCGAATCGGGGAAGCAATCTTCTCCTTCGGAGAAACTCTAAATCCGAAATCCTAAATTCTAAACAAATTCAAAGCTCTAATGTTCTAAATCCAAGATGTTTTAATAATTGGGATTTTGGTATTAGAAATTGTTTAGGATTTAGTGCTTTGAAATTAGGATTTATTGGAGTTGGTTCGGGCAGGCTCTGCCGAGAAATCCCTATTGTTAGTTTTGGGACGCAGGATTTTTCAGATTTATGTATCCAATTTTTATAAATGATTGATAATCTTTCTGTTCAGATTTGCTTAAATCTTGCCAACAGTAGTCTGATTCTCTATAATTATCAATGCCAGTAACTAAAGGTTTTTTCTGTTGTCTGCTCTTAATCCTGATATTACTGACACCAGTTTTTGCCAAAAAGGGGGATGCAGCTGGAATCGGTGGTTATGTTCACACCCAGTTTATCTCTGATTTCCGCACCGGGGTTTATCCAAGATACAGTTTTATCCTCCGACGAGTAAGATTCAAGGCTGAATACACCCAACCGCGGTTTGGTGCCGAACTGGAAATCGGTGCTGATGAACTTAATTTAGAGATAAAGGATGCGTTTGGCTATTACCGGGTTTCACCCGGTTTTATCCTTTTTGCCGGCAGAAGAAAGGTGAACTTCAGCCTTGAGGAGTTGACACCGGCAAACCGGCTACTCTTGATTGAACGCGGAATGACCAACGAGATGTTTAATGATTATCGTTATCCTGGCAGGGATATCGGGCTGGCGATAGAGGGGAAAATTTTTACCGACCGTCTGCCGATTGAATACTCACTTGGTGCTTACAATGGCAATAAGGGCAGGCTGGCGCGTGATGACAACAATGCCAAGCAGTTTGCCGAGCGTCTGACCATCCGGGTATTGCGCGGGCTGATTTTGGGCTTGAACGCAACCCAGCGGAATGATTCGGCAACCGGCAGGTTGATTAATGCCTTTGGTGGCGATTTTTCCTTTAAGTCCAGGCAGGCACAGATTAATGGTGAGGTTCTTGCCGGCAATTCTCATCCCGGCGATTTTATGCTTGGTGGTTATGTTCAAGCCGGCTATCAGATAAAAGCGTTTGAGCCCTGTTTACGAGTGGAGCATATTGTGCCGGACCATAAAGGTGCGGTTGGTTCTCTGACCGAATTAACCATAGGATTCAACTGGCACCCTGCCCCCCAGTTTCAAATTAAGGCAAACTTCTTAACCGGACTCGGTGAAACAAAGACGCCGGGGATAAAAGGACTTTTTCAGGCTCAGGTGAGTTTTTAGAAAGGAGGCAATTTGAAGGAGCGCATTTTCCAGATGGCTTTATTAAGCATATTTATTATTGCTGGTGGTTGCGGGGCGGAATCGGCAGCACCGGTCAAGGCGCCTCTTGCCGGCATTCTGTTTATCAACGAGTTTATGGCATCAAACCGCAGGACAGTTGCCGATGAGGCGGGTGATTACGATGACTGGGTGGAACTTTACAATGATGCGGATAGCGCAATTCGTCTGCGGGCAATGTATCTGACCGATGACCTTTCCGTGCCAATGAAATGGGTCTTTCCTGATACCTTTATTGCGGCAAAGGGCTATCTCTTAATCTGGTGTGATGGCGAGTTTAAAGAGGGAAAGTTACACACCTCTTTCAAACTTAACGCCTCGGGCGAACAGATTGGGCTTTACTGGACCGATGGCAACCGACTGGGAATAGTTGACACCTTAACCTATTCTTTGCAGGCAAGGGACACATCCTTTGGCAGGCTACCTGATGGCGGCACCTGGGGGATTACACCTTTCCCCACCCCTGGCGAACCCAACTGTTCAGGTATTTCTACCCTTAAGGGAATCCTTTTCATCAACGAGTTTATTGCGTCAAACCAGACAACGATTGCCGATGAGGCGGGTGATTACGATGACTGGATTGAGATTTACAATGGAAGTGATTCCGGAATTAATCTCAAAGGGATGAGCCTCACCGATGACCTTGCGATACCGGACAAATGGAGATTCCCTGATGTAACAATTCCGGCAAAGGGCTTTATTCTTGTCTGGGCGGACAATGAGCCTCAGGAGGGGCAGTTGCACGCCGCATTCAACCTTGGTGCAGCCAAAGGGGAGCAAATTGGTCTATATGAAATTAAAGGTGTTCATTCCCTGATAATAGATACAATCAGTTTTGGTCCCCAGCATCCAGATACATCATATGGCAGAATCCCTGATGGTGGCGCAGATTGGGAGTTTATGCCTACACCAACACCGAAAAAATCAAACCGGAGTGGAAGGAAAAGATAATGTAATGTTATGAAAAGGTGCGGACTTCTACTGGTGTTTTCAGTAGTGATAGCAGGCTTTTTTGACTTAAACCAGATTAACGAAATTAGGCTTTATTTTGACCAGCCCAACTGGGATGAAATTCTTGACAGCCTTTATTCGGCAGGTGAAAAGGGCAGGCTGATAGGTGATGCGGTTATCAATAACCGGCGCTTTGACTCGGTTGGTGTGAGATACAAAGGGAAAAGTTCCTATAATCCATCTAGGCGCAAGAATCCGTTCAATATCAAACTGGATTACATCATCGCCGGTCAGACAATTGAAGGGCACGGCACACTCAGGCTTGCCAATGTTTATAAGGACCCCAGTTTTGTGCGCGAAGTTTTGAGTTACGAGATTGCCAGAGACTATATGCCCGCTGGCAGAGCAAACTTTGCCAATATCTATGTTAATGACACCCTTATCGGACTTTACACAAACTGCGAGGATGTGGATAAACTATTTATGCGTCAACATTACTACTGTGATGAGAATGCTCGGTTCAAGGGCCAGATGAAGGACAATGTACCAATGATTGGTTGGAAGTATTTGGGTCCGGACTCAGTCCCATACCTTGACTATTTTGAACTGGAATCAGACTCGGGCTGGGATAAACTGATTGATTTCCTTGATACGCTTAATAACTTCACTCCTTATACCGAAAAGGTGTTGAATATTGACCAGCATCTCTGGATGCTGGCATTTGACATTCTGATGGTCAATCTGGATGCGCCGATAAATATGGCGCAGAACTTCTATCTCTACCGCGATGCCTCAGCCCGATTCAATCCCATCATCTGGGATTTGAATGAGAACTTCGGGGCATTCCGGGATTTGATTGGCACCGGTCAGTTGACATTAAGCCAGATGCAGCAACTTGACCCCTTTCTGCGCCTGAACGACCCAAACTATCCGATTCTCAGCAAAGTTTTATCCAACCCGAGGTATCGCAGAATGTTTGTTGCCCATATGAAGACCATCATCAGCGACTGGTTCACGAACAATCGTTATCAGGAGCGGGCAGAAGAGATTCAGGAGTTGATTGACTCTTATGTCCAGGCTGACCCGAACAAGTTTTATACCTATAATGACTTTTTGAACAACATTACCCGGTCGGTTGGCTCAGGTCCTTTAGCGATTGTAGGTTTAACCGAACTTATGAACCCAAGGGTCAATTTTCTTCTTTCTTTGCCTGAATTTCAAGCAACCGCACCGGTGATTGAAGATGTTTCCTGTTCACCTGCCCAGCCTGCACCCAATACAACGGTTGATTTCAGTGCCCAGGTTACTGGTTCAGACTCGGTCTTTCTCAATTACCGGCAGAATCCTGCTCTTAAGTTTTACTCCATCCCGATGTTTGATGATGGTCAGCACAACGATGGGACAGCAGGTGATGGGGTTTATGGCGTTTCGGTTAATTTAGGTCCGGGTGAATGTCATTATTATATTTATGCCGAAAACTCCTCTGCGGGTTCGTTTTATCCCGAGCGTGCCGAGCATGAATTCCTGATACTGCCGGTTGCTGGTCAGGTGGTTATCAACGAGATTATGGCGGACAATGTCCGAACTGCCCGCGACCCTAATGGCGAGTATGAGGACTGGATTGAATTGTTCAACAACAACCCAACTCCAGTTTCCCTTGATGGTTATTTTCTAAGTGACGATTCGCTCAACCCCTACCAGTGGGAATTCCCTGATGTAACAATTCCGGCAGGATGGTATCTGATTGTCTGGGCAGATGGTGAGGTTTCCGAACCCGGGTTGCACGCCAGTTTTACTTTGAATAAAAATGGTGAGCACCTCATTCTAATAGACCCAGACGGACATAGATTGGACCAGGTAGTTTTTGGTCCGCAAACTGCTGACATTAGTTTTGGACGGTATCCAAACGGAGTTGGCTCTTTTACCCTGATGAACCCGACATTTATGGCAAGAAACGACAGCCTATTCGGTCTCGCTGAGAATAGAAACACAAAACCAGCCCGGTCGCTACTCAATATCTTTCCCAACCCATTGGTGGATTTGAGTGTTATCCGTTACAACCTCCCAGAACGGTCTCAAGTATCGCTTAGCGTGTTTGATGTAACCGGCAGATTGGTGAAAACTTTATTTAATGGCAAGCAGGAAGCGGGCAGTTATGAGAGAAGATTCCGCCTTGATGAAGAGAGACTCTCCGCCGGCGTCTATTTTGTCCGACTCCAATTCAAGACCAAAACTTCAATTAATTTAGCGGAAGAAACCGCAAAACTGTTGGTAACAAAGTGAAAGGAGAAAGTTTTGCTATTTAAGAATTACCTTTTAAAGTTTGCCCCGGCTTTAATTCTCGGATTGACTTCTTTACCCACCAACGCGTCTGCGGAGGTATTTGACGGGCTAATCATTTCCAACCCGGTGTTCAGTCGGACCGCATCGCTTATTGACACCAACCGTCAGGTTGTCCATTCCTGGAATTTCGCCACAACTCCAGCCTATGTGGTTTACTTGATGCCCGACAGTTCCATCTGGCGTCCGGATGTTTACTCTGGGGCGGTAATGCGGGGTGGGGTTTATGGCGGCTTGATTCAGCACTACGACTGGTATGGCAACATCATCAAAAGTTTCGTCTGGTCCGACTCAAATCACCAGCAGCATCACGACATTCATCCGATGCCCAACGGTCATATTCTCCTTCTTTCTTGGGACCGTAAGACCCAAACTGAGGCACAGGCGATGGGACGGGTAAATATCAATGGTGATATGTGGGCAGAGGAGATTATTGAGTATGACCCGGAAACCGACAGCGTTGTCTGGGAGTGGCATGTCTGGGACCATATGATTCAGGATGTTGACCCGTCCAAACCTAACTATGGGGTTGTAAGAGAGCACCCGGAACTTATTGACATAAATCTCGGTACCTTATTTATGTATGGTGATTGGATTCACGCCAATATCATTGACTACAACGAAGAACGGGATGAAATCGTCTTCTGCTCACATTTTCTCAATGAGTTGTATGTGATTGACCATTCCACCACCACCGAGGAGGCAAAGGGGCACACCGGCGGCCGGCACGGTAAAGGTGGTGATATCATCTACCGTTGGGGCAATCCGCAGAACTACGACCGAGGAGACTCAACCGACCAGCGCTTTTTTGTTGTCCACGGTGCTAACTGGATCAGACCCGGTTTGCCCGGCGCGGGCAACATCCTGGTGTTTAACAACGGCGACCGTCCTGGTAATAATAACGACTACTCAGAAGTCATTGAAATAACTCCACCTCTGGACTCCAACGACCACTATTATATCCACCCAGACTCGGCATTTGGTCCTGCTGCGCCAACCTGGATATACTCTAACCCAGGGACATTTTACTCCGGTCATATGTCCGGCGCCTACCGCCTGCCCAACGGCAACACTTTTATCACTGAGGCGGTCAGCGGACGACTATTTGAAGTAACTTATGAAGGTCAGGTTGTCTGGGAATGTCCGACAAGCTCCTGGAACGGACGCGCACTCAAGTATCCCCGAAATTACCTCTCCAGTATAAATCAGGAACTAACCGCCCAGCCTCCTAATTTGCGATTAATTTACAAACGAATTAACCGTTCCGGCGAACCGGTTACCATCGGGTTTAATTTGCCTATTAGGGGAAAGGTCTCATTATTGATTTATGATGCGCTGGGAAGGAAGATTGCTTCGCTTCCGCTCGCAATGACGGAAAAGGGAGAATATCCTGCCGGAGAGCACCAATTTCAGGTGTCATTACCGGAAAGACAAAATCTAACCGGTGTTTATTTTCTTCAACTGATAGTCAACAACCCTAAACAAAGTAATAGGCCAGTAATGGGAAAGATAATTATGACAAAATAAAAAGGGGGAAATTGGTGCATAAAAAAGCGCCCTTAACTGTAATCGTTTTCGCCTTGTGCCTACCATTGGGAATAAACGCTGAAGTGTTTGACGGCTTAACCCTCTATGGGACAATAAACAGCAAGACCACCTATCTGATTGACACTGCAGGTCAGCGGGTTAATACCTGGTCATCAAATTACACCTGTGCCTATATGGCATATCTTCTACCTGACAGCACCATCTGGCGCACTGATGTCTATTCCGGTGCGGTAATGCGCGGTGCCGCTTATGGCGGACTGATTCAACAGTATGATTGGAACGGCAACATTATTAAGAGTTTCATCTGGTCAAATGCTAACCATCAGCAGCACCATGACATCTGCCCTATGCCCAATGGTCATATCCTTCTTATCTCCTGGGAGAGAAAAACTGCAGCAGAGGCGCGGGCAATGGGTAGACAGAATATTTACAGCGACATCTGGCCTGATGAAGTAATAGAATATGACCCGGAAACCGACAGCGTTGTCTGGGAATGGCATTTCTGGGACCATCTGATTCAGGATGTTGACTCCACCAAGCCAAACTACGGCGTGGTTAGTGAACACCCGGAACTGCTTGACATCAACCTTGGTTCAATTATGGGTGGCGACTGGATGCACTGCAACACAATTGACTATAATGCGGAGCGGGATGAGATTATTTTGACCTCGCATAACCTGCACGAAATCTATGTGATTGACCATTCAACAACAACTGAGGAGGCGCGCGGTCATACCGGTGGCCGGCACGGTAAAGGCGGTGATATCATCTACCGTTGGGGTAATCCGCAGAACTATGATCGGGGAAATTCCAATGACCAGCGTTTTTTTGTTGTCCATGGTGCCAATTGGATTCGCCCCGGAATGCCGGGCGCCGGCGATATCATTGTGCTCAACAACGGCGATAGACCAGGAAATTCCAATGACTATTCGGAGATAATTCAGATTACCCCACCATTAGACTCAAATGACCATTATTACATCCACTCCGATTCTGCGTTCGGACCAAGTAACCCAACCTGGTCCTACTCAAATCCCGGCTCCTTTTATGCCCAGCATCTGGGTGGTGCTTACCGTCTACCCAATGGCAACACCTTTGCCATTCTTGGAACTACCGGACGTTTTGTGGAGGTTGATTCAAACGGACAGGTGGTTTGGAACTATAATGCCGGCGGTCAGATTGGTCGGGCGATGAAATACCCACGGGACTTTTTATCAGAGATAAAAGAAACAAACGAAAGCCCTTCATCACTATATCCTTTTACCCAATGTGTTCCCAACCCATTCCGGCATTCCACCACCATCCGTTATCAACTCGCCACTCGGAGTGCGGTGGGCATTACCATCTATGATGTTGCCGGCAAATTGATAAGCACTCTTGTTTATAATGTGAAAAAAAATGCCGGAACCTATGAAACCTTCTTTATCCCGAGCCCTGATATGCCCTCAGGAGTGTATATTGCCCGAATAGAAATAAAAGACCTTACTAAAAAGGGTAAGTGTGGTGTAGTGGTTCAAAAACTTGTAAAGGAGTAAAATATGCGAACTTTATTCATAGTAGCCGTTTTATCCTCGTTTGCACCAGCATTAAGCCAGACCTGGGTAGCGCGCTATAACGGACCAGCAAACAGCGAAGATTTGGTAAGTGGCATTGCCATAGATGATTCCGGTTATGTCTATGTAACTGGAACGAGTTGGGCGACCGGCAACGGCAACGATATAGTGATAATCAAATACAGCCCGGAGGGTGAATCTATCTGGACAGTTCGGTATGATGGCGCAACTCATAGTAACGACGAGGCGCGGGCGATTGTCGTAAAGGATGATAGAGTTATAGTTGTTGGTGGCAGTACTGATGCGGACCTGTTCACCAATATTGTCACTACGGTCTATAACACTAAAGGCGAGTCGCTCTGGACCGCTATATACGACAGTCCTGCCGGAGGCAATGACTTCGGTCTGGTGGTAACGGTAGATGATTCCGGATATGTGTATGTTGCCGGTTATGCCAGCGGCGATACCACCGGTTGGGACCTCATCGTTTTGAAATACGACTCTAATGGCACCTTAGTATGGACCAGTAAATTCGTAACCCTTGATGAGGATTATGCGGTTGGCATAGCAATAGTACCCAACGGCGCTGTCTTTGTCGCCGGAAACAGCGGCCACCCTTACTTTCTTACCTGGGACTATGTTACAATTCGCCTCAACGCCAACACCGGCGATACGGTGTGGACCCGCCGTTATAATGGACCGGCACAGGAGCAGGATGAAGCCCGGGCGATGATACTCACCCCTGATGGCTACTTATATTTAACCGGAGGCAGCACCGGCACCAACTCAGGTATTGATATTACGACTCTGAAATACAGTTTGAGCGGAGACCTCCTGTGGGAGCGGCGCTACAACGGACCGGCAAACAGCATTGACTGGGCTAATGGCATAGCCTGCGACGCTAATGGCAATGTCTATGTAACCGGTTATAGTCAGGGGATAACCAGTGATTGTGACTATGTTATGGTGAAGTATGATGGTGCTGGCACTGAACTTTTAGTTCGGCGTTATGATGGACCAGCATCGGGGTATGATGAAGCCAAAGCAATTGCGGTTGACGATGAAGGAAATGTTTATGTTACCGGCAGTAGTAATAGTTCTGGGACCCGCAACGACTATGCAACGGTGAAGTATGATGTTAATGGTAACGAAGAATGGGTATATCGTTATAACGGACCGGCAAGCCGGCGGGATGAGGCGATAGCGATTGCCCTTGACAATACCCGAGTCTATATCACCGGTAATAGCGAAGGTAATGGCACCGGAACCGATTTTGCCACTCTGCGCTATGAGGCGGTGGGCTTAGAAGAGTTAAGTTCACTAACATCGCTCCATTCTTCTAACCGGTCAACCATTTTTGCTAAAAAAGTCCTATTTACTACCGAGGGTAACAAGTTTTTACTCAATGCCTCAGGTGAACAAGTAATGCGACTCAATGCCGGCACTAATGACATTAGCGGTCTTCCCGGTGGCATTTACTTTATCCAGAACAAATCACCGGGCAATTCCCGGACGAATTTAAAAACCGTCATTGCCCACTAACAATGCCGCTTTCGCCCAATGCACTAATTTTATCCCGGTTCGCAATTACCCCAGGACGGCTGGAATACAAATTTTTAGTGCCGGTGGAGCAACTCAATGAAATGCGGAAAGCAATGAAACCTTATGTCTGCTTGGACAGTTTTTGTGAAAAACAACCAAACCACCAGTATACCGTGCGCAGCATATATTACGACAACCGGCGCTTTGACTGTTACTATGAGAAATTTGATGGCTTTCAGTTCAAAAAGAAACTGCGAATTCGGGGTTATAACGAGGAGGATAGGGAAAATACGGCCTTTTTGGAAATTAAGTATAAAAATGGTGATTTTATCGGTAAACATCGGGCGCCGGTAAAGTGGCACCAGATCAAAGATGTATTCGCCAGTTATATAAGAACTACCCCTTTACCGCTTTTACCTCCTGAGAGTTCGCCGGATGATGCCTTATTGCGATTTATGTTCCACTACTACCGCCGGAAGATGTTGCCCGTCGCTATTATCGTTTACGAACGAGAGGCATTCTACAGTCGGTTTGACTCCCGACTCCGGCTCACCATTGACAAAAATGTGCGTAGCCGGCTCTACCCTGCACTTGATTCACTCTACATTGACCGGGGGATGAAGTTTGTTATGCCCGAACAATTTGTCTTTGAGGTCAAGTTCTATGGGGCGTTACCCCGGTGGGTGCAATGGCTACTTACCCGTTTTGACTTGCAACGGCTGGCGGTCTCCAAATATGCCTTGGGGATTGAGGCGCACCGGATGCCGAAGAAGTTCCTTCTGGGTATTGGTCACGCCGATTTTGAGCAAGACCTCAACCTGACAAACTTAAAAACAGACCTAATGACCTGCCCGACATTGAAAAAGGGAAAGGAGAGGTGAATTGATATGATGGAAATAATTAGAAATATTATCCAGCAACTGCGACTTTTACCTCTTACCGCAGCGATGGTGATTGCCAAAGTGGGCACCGCCCTTCTCTGCGGAATTTTTATCAGCTGGCTCTATCGTCGCACCTATCGCGGCCCAGGGTATTCAGTCTCTTATACCAACACCCTTATCCTTTTGGCAATGTGTACCGCGGTGATGATAATGGTCATCGGCAACAATCTAGCACGGGCATTTGGACTGGTAGGAGCGTTATCGGTTGTCCGGTTTCGCCATGCGGTCAAGAATACCCAAGATATCGTATATGTATTCTTCGCCTTAGCAATAGGTATGGCTGCCGGCGTCGGATTCTACGCCATCGCCTTTATCGCCACCCTTTTCATCGGACTGATTGTCTTTATCCTTTCCCGGTCCCGGTTCGCTACTCCTCGGCGTCACGACTACCTCCTTCAACTCAATTATAAACCCTCAGGTGATAAAGAACCTCCCTATCAACCGATATTAAATCGGCATTGCGCAAAACTCACCCCAATTAATGTCCGCTCCCTCGGCGACACCGAAACTATTGAACTCTCATTCTATGTCCGGCTCAAAGACAAAAATCGCGGACAAGAACTCATCGCCGAACTAAACCGGCTCCCAGAAATCCAGTTCGTTAATTTATTCTACGACGAGGAACAGATATAACAAAAAACCAAGCCTAAGCCTATCTACACCTTTAAACAATAATAACCGGTAATTACCATTTATTAATTAGGTAAAAGTTCCATCACCATTTGCCCATAACATCAACCACAAAGGCTTAAAAGAGACCTTATTGACCTCATTGCCAGAGATTCCTTCACCTTCAGAGCCCGCCCCGAGCGAAGAAAAGGGAGTAATACAATTCAGTAGAAATGACCGATAACAAGGAGCTAGCAATGAAGAAACAAGGCTAAAGCATTGCCCTACTGTTAAATAAGAACTACTTGGTAATCACCGCCTTTCTTTCTATTGCTGAACCATCCTTTATGAAATATACACCCGGGGCAAGATGCCGGAGGTCATTGGCACCTGATTTAAGTTCCAAGACCTTGCGACCGGAGATGTCAAGGAGCAAAACCGGCTTATGGCTGACGGCTGACAGCCTGGGGCTAAGAAAAAGCGTGCTGCGGACAATTGTGGCTGTTTCCCGTGAGCTGTTAGCCGCTGGTGTAGTGCTATCCTCAATCCCCACCATTTGCGCCACACACTGACAAACAATCGGATTCCGACTCATTGGTCCCTCATACCACACAGCATAAAAACCGGCAATTGAATCAATCATATAAAGAACAACCACCGTATCTGTCTCAGGACCACCCGAAACCATCTGGTCTATTATGCAGGGGAAACGGTGCGAGACAGAGTCAATCGGTGTGAGCCTTAATGGCGAAAGCCAGGTCTCTCCATTATCGGTGCTACTGGTAAGCCAGATACCCGCCCGTAACCTGTTTGTCACTGGTTCAACATTGAGCGAATCAAACTGCTCCCAGGTAACATAGAGAACTCCTCTGCTTCCTTCACCAATACTCGGACGACAGGCATAAGTGGCATAATACCCCGGAGACCCCTTAAGATTTTCCCGAGCACAACCCGCCCGATGCACCAAAGACCACTGAGGAAAATTTGTCTCGCACCAGTGCCAGATTGCCGCCGGGTTAGTCTGCCTGTTGCTATTTACCACCGGCATAACCGGAACGACAATATGCAACCGGTCGTTTTTGTCATAATAGGGAAACGGACCCCACTCGCAGAAGGATGTAGCGGTATCACCGCCAAAAGTTGGCGGTGGTAGCAGGAGGATAGGTTCGGACCAGGATGTTCCACCATTAGTTGAATAGCGATAGAAAAGTGAGTCCATACTTCCACCACCTAATATTGACTTCACCCACACAATAGCGACCTTATCGCTTACCAATGAGGCGGTGATGTTATAATTAATATCACCCGGCTCGCCGATTAGTATCGGCTCCGTCCAGTTACACCAGGTGGTGCAGCGGGAATAGAAAACCCGTTCTGCACTCCACTGGTCGGTCATTGCGATATGAATCCAGCCATTTTTACCAACCGCCACCACGGGCTGGTAAAAACTATCTGGTCCTGGACAGAAGCCGAGGCTTTGGTGCGCCAACACCGAGTGATACGCCTGACCAGAAGATCTTTGGTGCGTAACCGCAATCCACTCACCTGAACCTGGCTCCACCGCCAAATTACCAAATCCGCTCCGCTCAGTATAAACATTTATCCCGGAGCCCATAAAATCTGGGTCAATCCATACCCAACTCCTCGTCTGATAGTAATAGAAGTTAAGACGCATATTTCGGTCATTAAAAGGCGCCTCTTCTGCTGAATGCATCCAAAGCGCATAAACTCCATACTCTGGCGAGTTGCATAACACTCGCACGGCTGGTCCGTTTAACTGCCAGTCATGGGTCGTTCCACCAATTGTGTCAACTCTACCTACATAAGTGTCTGCTATTAGTGTGCCAAATACACAGCACACCACTACTATTGTTACAAAAACTTTCCTCATTTTACCTCCTTATATCTTACCGAACAATCACCACCTTTGGGATGGTTGATTCTTGACGCTCAACCCCTGAGGCCAATCCCCTCGCCCCTGGAGGGTGAAGGTTAGGGTGACGGGGGACGACGAAATAAACACCCGGGGCAAGATGGCGGATGTCATTGGCACCGGGCATAAGTTCAAACACCTTGCGACCGGTGATGTCAAAAAGGACCGATGACCGATGACCGGAG
>JBDRUH010000012.1:0-40792 GCA_039801225.1 Caldifarciminota bacterium | reverse complement strand
ATGATGCTGGTCTGCGGGTTGTCTCGGTCTCCGACCCGACAAATCCGCAGGAGGTGGGGTATTATGAGACACCAGGCGATGCTTATGGTGTAGTGGTGTCAGGTGATTATGCCTTTGTGGCAAACGAGACTGCAGGTTTGCGGGTTGTCTCGCTCTCTGACCCGACAAATCCGCAGGAGGTAGGCTATTATGAGACACCAGGTTCTGCTTATGATGTAGCGGTCTCAGGTGATTATGCCTATGTCGCAGATGGTGCTTCTGGTTTGCGGGTGATTTCTATCTCAGACCCCACAAACCCACAAGAGGTGGGCTATTATGACACACCAGACTTTGCTTGTGGTGTAGCGGTTTCCGGTGATTATGCCTATGTGGCCGACCATGGTTCAGGTCTGCGGGTTATCTCGGTCTCAGACCCGACAAATCCGCAGGAGGTAGGCTATTATGAGACACCAGGCTGGGCTTGTGATGTAACGGTCTCCGGTAATTATGCCTATGTGGCAGCCGGGGGTTCGGGTCTGCGAGTGGTCTCGGTCTCAGACCCGACAAATCCGCAGGAGGTAGGCTATTATGAGACACCAGGCTATGCTGAGGGTGTAGCGGTCTCCGGTAATTATACCTATGTGGCAGCCGGGGGTTCGGGTCTGCGAGTGGTCTCGGTCTCAGACCCGACAAATCCGCAGGAGGTAGGCTATTATAACACACCAGGCTGGGCTTGGGGTGTAGCGGTGTCAGGTGATTATCCCCTTGTCGCAGACGATGATGCTGGTCTACGGGTTATTGAGTTCTATGGCACGGGAATTGAGGAACGCTTACAGCCAACGGCTAACCGCTCACGGTTAACAGCCACCATTGTCCGCAATGTGCTGAGATGGAACAAGACCGAAGACCGGGGACCGAAGACCGAAGACCGTGCTCAGGCGTTTCTGGTTGATGCCACCGGTAGAAAGGTGTTTGAAGTTAAGCCTGGTGAGAATGATATCCGTCATCTTGCCCCGGGTGTTTATTTTATAAGGGATGTTTTAGGAACAGAAAGAAAGGTTGTGATCACAAAGTAGTTCTTGTTTAGCATTAGGGGAAAGGTTTAGCCAGCAACAAAAATATGTAGAAGCAATTTCATAAATTGCCCTACTCAGACGGGGGCTTATATACTTGCCCTAAAAAACAAAATCTTGCAAATGCCCTTGATCTATACAATGTCCCTGAGTGGGGTAACCGGCTTTCTTAAACCAGTGTTCTAATACTACCCTCACCATTCCCTAATAACGATGTCTTGGCGCAAACATAGAATTTTCTTGACTCCTGGAAAGAATAAAATTATGATTTTTGTCTTATGGAATCAAACGAGAATAATCAACTCCTCGCGATAATTGAGGAGTTGAGCGGACAGCGGGTTCAGGACTGTTATCAGTGTGGCTGTTGCACCGCGGGCTGTCCGATTGGTGAGGTTATGGACCCACCGCCGAGCAAGGCGATAAGGCTTTTGCAATTGGGGCGGGTTGGCGAACTTCTTTCTAGCGACGGTATCTGGGTTTGTGCCAGTTGTCTGGTCTGCGGGACACGCTGTCCGAGAAATGTTGATTATGCCCGGATTGCCGAGGCGTGCCGTGCCCTTATCCTGCGGAGTAAAAAAAGCGTTGTTGACCCGGATAAGGTTACCGAGCCTGACCTTCAGGATATCCCGCAGCAGGCGTTCATCGCCAGTTTCCGAAAGTTTTCGGTATGAGATACACCTATTACCCAGGTTGCACACTCTACTCTAAGGCAAAGAATCTTGACCGGTGCGGTCGGGAGGCGATGGCGGTTTTGGGCGTTGAACTAACAGAGATGCCTTCTTGGAACTGCTGTGGCGCGATTTATAATACCAGTAGTGATGACCTGGCGGCACAGGTTGGTCCGGTGCGGAATCTGGCTAAGGCGAGCCAGTTGGGCGAGAAACTGATTACTCTCTGTGCTGCCTGCCATAATGTCCTGAAGCGGGCACAGGAGCGTTTTTTCGCGCCTGGTAATGAGATTGAGCAGAGGCGTCTGAAAGATTTTGTTGATGAGCCGTTTGAGAGACCGGTTACAGTTCTCCACTACCTTGAGGTGTTGAAGGATGAGATAGGGTGGGAGGCGATAAAGGAGCGGGTGAAAAAGCCGCTAAGTTTTCCGGTCGCATCCTATTATGGCTGTTTGATGGTTAGACCGAAGGGGGTCTTAAAGTTTGACGACCCGGAGAATCCGCAGGTTATGGACGAGTTGATTACCGCACTAGGCGGGCAGCCGGTCCGGTTTGATTTTAAAACCGAGTGCTGCGGCGGTTATCTGGTGGTTAACCGGCGAGAGGTGGCTAAGACCTGTTCAATGCGGATTATTGAGAATGCCCGAACCTGGGGCGCTAGCGCGATTGCCACCACCTGCCCTTTGTGCCAATACAATCTTGAGATTGCCCAGGTGGGTGGCGAATTTATGCCGATTTTTTATTTTACCCAGTTATTGGGGCTGGCACTGGGAATAGCGGAAAAGGACCTGGGGTTTGAGGACAACAAACTGAACCCGGTGCCATTTTTGAAAGAGAAGGGGCTGATATAGTGTTAAGGTGGAAGGCGGAAGTGGAAAAACAGTTCCCCGGTATAGTAGGGCAAACCTTTAGGTTTGCAAACAGTCCTATCACCAGTTTCGTATTGAAAAGGCGGAAGGTGGAAGGTGGAAGGCGGAAGACGGAAGACGGGAGAGGTTGAGGTTATGACGGGCAAAGGGCGTTTAGGTGTTTTCATCTGCCACTGCGGAATTAACATTGCCGGGGTGGTAAAGATTCCGGAACTACTGGAACGGGTGAAGAAACTGCCGGATGTGGTGAGTGTTAAGGATTATGTTTACTGCTGTTCTGACCCGGGGCAGAAGATTATCCGGGAAACAATTAAGGCTGAGGGTTTAGATGGGGTGGTGGTTGCCTGCTGCTCACCCACTCTTCATGAGGCGACATTCCGTCGGGCGGCGCAGGAGGCGGGTTTAAACCCTTATCTCTTAGAAATTGCCAATATCCGGGAGCAGTGCTCTTGGGTAACAGCGGACCGGGATGCGGCAACCTCAAAGGCGGCGCGGATTATTGCCACAATGCTAAAAAAGGTGCACCGCAACCAGCCTTTAACCCGCCTGCGGGTGCCGGTCACAAAGCGGTGTCTGGTGGTGGGTGCCGGGATCGCCGGTATTCAGGCGGCACTGGATATTGCCAATGCCGGCTATGAGGTGGTTCTGGTGGAAAAGGAGCCGTCAATCGGCGGGCATATGGCGCAACTTTCCGAAACCTTTCCCACCCTTGACTGCTCGCAGTGCATTTTGACCCCGCGCACGGTTGAGGCGGGGAGACACCCACGGATAAAACTGTTGACCTATTCGGAGGTGGCGGAGGTTTCGGGTTTTGTGGGTAACTTCAAGGTGAAAATCCGCCAGAAGCCGAGATTTGTTGACATTGACGCCTGCACCGGCTGCGGTATCTGTTTAGAGAAATGTCCGGTGCGGGTTAAAGCAAACTTTGACCGGCAGTTGACGAAGCGCCGGGCGATCTACCGTCTGTTTCCCCAGGCGGTGCCGAATAAGGTGGTGATTGATGCGGAAAACTGCCGGCAGTTACAGGGCAAGAAGTGCGGGGTGTGTGCCAAGGTTTGTCCGGCGAATGCCATCCGTTACGAGGACCAGGAAAGGTTTATTGAGGAGGAGGTGGGCGCAATTGTCCTGGCCACCGGTTATGAGTTATTTGACTTAAGCCTTCTGGGCGCTTATGGGGCCGGTGCGGTGCCGGATGTGATTGACGGTCTGGCGTTTGAACGAATCCTTTCTGCCTCGGGTCCATTTGCCGGTGAGGTGCGCCGCCCCTCGGATGGCAAGGTGCCTAAGCGGGTGGTCTTTGTTCAGTGTGCCGGCTCACGCGACTCCAATCAGGGTGTGCCCTACTGCTCAAAGATATGCTGTATGTATACCGCCAAGCACGCTTTGCTTTACAAACATCGGGTTCATAACGGTGAGGCGATTGTTTGCTATATTGATGTCCGGACACCAGGTAAAGGTTTTGAGGAGTTCTATCGCCGGGCGACTGATGAGGGTGTGAAGTATTTAAGGGGTAAAGTTTCCAAAATTTTCCGGCGCGGTGACCGGGTGGTGGTCTGGGCCGCAGACACCTTAGCAGGAACTAAGTTGGAGATTGAGGCGGATATGGTGGTATTAGCCAGTGCGGTTGTGCCCAATCCCAGTGGTGTGCAACTGGCACGGCAGTTGAAGGTTGCCCTGGATGCCAATGGTTTCCAGTCCGAAGCCCACCCGAAATTAAGACCGGTGGAGACCCTTACCGCCGGATTTTTCCTTGCCGGATGCGGTCAGGGACCAAAGGACATTCCGGAGACGGTTGCCCAGGCATCGGCGGCTGCCGCAAAGGTCTTGGCGATGTTTTCAACCGAGGAGATGGAGCATGAACCGGTGATCGCCGTGGTGGATGAGGAGGTTTGTGTGGGTTGTGGCAACTGCGAGCGAACCTGCGCCTATGAAGCGGTTAAGGTTGACCCAAAGCGGAAAAAGGCGGTGGTTCAGAGCGCAATGTGCGAGGGGTGTGGTGCCTGTGCGGTTTCCTGTCCATCCGGAGCAATGAATCTGACCAATTTTACCAAACAGGCATTGTGTGAAATGGTGGATGTCAGATGAGTAAAGACGGAATAGGGAATGCGGAAGTAGGTAAAGGGCAAGAATCCTCAACCTTAACCTCAAAGGTGGGTGCGGCGCTGGTGGTGGGTGCCGGTATCGCTGGAATTCAGTCGGCACTGGAGATGGCTGAGGCGGGGTTTAAGGTATACTTATTAGACCGGGCACCGGCGATTGGCGGTGTTATGGCGATGCTGGACAAAACCTTTCCGACGAATGACTGCTCAATGTGCATTCTTGCACCCAAGTTGGTGGGAACCGGCAGACATCCTAACATTGAGATTATTAGTGGTGCCGAACTGGTGGGTCTTGAGGGCGAGCCAGGTAACTTTACCGCCCGGGTGGTAAAGCGTCCCCGCTATGTTATATTGGATAAGTGCACCGGCTGCCTTGACTGCACCAAGGTGTGTCCGGTGCAGGTGCCGGACACCTACAATCAGGGGCTTTCAAAGCGCCGGGCGGTTTACAAACTTTTTGCCCAGGCGATTCCGAATGCGGTGGCGATTGATAAAAATGAGCACCGAGCACCCTGCCGGCTTGCCTGCCCGGCTGGGGTCAACGCTCAGGGTTATGTGGCCCTCATCCGGGAAAGAAAGTTTAAAGAAGGTTATGAATTAGTACGGGAGCGATTGCCCTTCGTTGGCATCTGCGGTCGGGTCTGCCATCACCCCTGCGAGGAGAAGTGCAACCGCAAGGATGTGGAGGAGCCGGTTGCCATCCGGACGCTCAAGCGGTTTCTTGCTGATTGGGCGCTGAAGAATGGTCCGATACCGTATAAGGTGGAAGGCGGAATGCGGAATGCGGAAAAGGGGGAACGGGTGGCGGTAATCGGCTCTGGTCCGGCAGGTCTTACCTGTGCTTTAGACCTTCGGCTCAAGGGCTATTCGGTTACGGTTTTTGAGGCGAGTGAGGCGCCCGGGGGTATGATGCGCTGGGGGATTCCTATGTATCGGCTACCCCGGGAGGTCTTGGATAGCGAGGTTCAAGCGATTCTTGATACCGGAGTGGAACTGAAACTGAATAGCCCGATTAACACCACTGACGAACTGAAAGGTCTTCTGAGGAATGGATACAAGGCGGTTTTTGTTGCGCTCGGTTGCTCGCGCAGTCGCACCTTAAAAATTCCTGGAATGGAACTTCAGGGTGTCCTGCACGGCATTGAATTCCTCCGTGAGGTGAACTCAGGTACCGGTCAGCAGCCAAACTTTTCTAATAAGCGGGTGGTGGTTATTGGCGGTGGTAATGTGGCGGTGGATTGCGCCCTATGCGCCCGACGCTTAGGGGCTCAAGAGGTAACAATGGTCTGTCTGGAGCGTTTGGAGGAGATGCCGGCTCATAAGTGGGAGATTGAGGAGGCGGTTCTTGAAGGGGTGAAGATAATGCCTTCCTGGGGACCAAAGGCAATTAAAGGTGAAAATGGACAGGTTGCCGGTCTGGACACGGTCTATTGCACTTCGGTGTTTGATGAGCACCACCGGTTTAATCCCCGGTTTGATGAGGAGAAAACCGGGTTTGTGCCAAGTGAGGTGATAATTCTTGCTATTGGTCAAGAGGTGGCTGGAGATGGTTTTGAAGGTATTGAACGGGGACCCTTAGCCACCTTTAAAGTTGACCCGGTTACCCTGATGGTGCCTGGAATGCCGGGTGTGTTTGCCGGCGGTGATGCGCGGCGTGGACCGGCATCGGTGATTGAGGCGGTTGCTGATGGACATGAGGCGGCGATTTCTATTGACCGTTTCATAAGGGGAGAAGATTTGGCGGCAGGTAGACCAGAGCCAAAGCCTGAGCCAGCGACACTGGAGGAGAGTGGTGCTGCCCGGTCCGAGATTAAAAAGACGCCGCGGTTAAGAGAACCAGCCCTTGAAGTGGCGAAACGAGAAAGTAATTTTCAGGAGATTAACCTCGGGTTTGACGAAGAGGACGCGGTTAAAGAGGCAAGACGCTGCCTTGACTGTGGCGTCTGTTCTGAGTGTTTTCAGTGCGTTGCCGCCTGTGAGGCGAAGGCGATTGACCACACCGATACCGTTCAAGAAATTAAGTTAAAGGTAGGTGCGGTGGTCCTGGCAGGCGGATTTAAGGAGTTCAATCCGCTCAGTGCGGAATGGGGTTACGGAAAACTCCCCAATGTTGTAACCGCTTTGGAATTTGAGCGGATACTGTCGGCAACCGGTCCCTATCAGGGACAGGTCTGCCGTCCGGGTGATGGCAAACCACCCAAAAAAATCGCTTGGATTCAGTGCGTCGGCTCCAGGAGCCAAGAGCGCTATTACTGTTCTTCGGTTTGCTGTATGTTTGCCACTAAGGAGGCGGTGATTGCCCAGGAGCACTGCGGAGGGGATTTAGAGTGCCATATTTATTACATTGATATGCGTTGTTTTGGCAAGGGGTTTGAAAGGTATTACGAGAGAGCCAGGAAGGAGTACGGGGTGGTTTACCGACGGTGCCGGGTGGCAAAAGTTACCCAGTCACCCGATGACTCTCAGAACCTTATTGTAACCTATGAGGATGAAGAGGGTAGACTGCAAGATGAGGTTTACGATTTAGTAGTTCTTTCCAGCGCAATGGTTGCCGACTTAGAATTTGCCCGGTTGTGCGAACGGCTCGGTGTGGCGGTTGATGAACAGGGGTTTATACGGACCGATGACCTATATCCGGTGGTAACCTCCCGTCCCGGGGTATTTGCCTGCGGAACACTGGTTGAGCCAAAAGACATTCCGGAGACGGTTACCGAAGCGACCGGCTGTGCCGGAGCGGTGGCTGGTCTATTAAGCGAAGCCCGCAATACCCTGGTGAAACGTAAGGAGTATCCACCACAAAGGGATGTCAGTCTTGAAGAACCCCGGGTAGGGGTTTTTATATGTAACTGCGGGATTAATATCGGCGGTGTGGTACGGGTGCCTGAGGTGGTGGAGTTTGCTAAAACTCTTCCAGGTGTTGTCTATGCCGAGGAGAACCTTTTTACCTGCTCCCAGGATACCCAGGAGAAGATTCGGCGGGTGATTGCCGAACAGAGACTTAACCGGGTGGTGGTTGCATCCTGCACCCCGCGCACCCATGAGCCGCTGTTTCAGGAGACGATGCGTGAAGCCGGACTCAATCCCTATCTGTTCACAATGGCAAACATCCGCGACCAGTGCTCTTGGGTCCATATGCACATACCTGAGGAGGCAACAGAGAAGGCAAAAGACCTGGTGCGAATGGCGGTGGCAAATGCTCGTCGCCTCAAACCTTTGATGCCGACAGTTGTGCCCGTTGTCCAAAAGGCGCTGGTTATTGGTGGTGGTCTGGCAGGAATGACCGCTGCCCTCTCTATTGCTGAGCAGGGGTTTGAGGTCTTTTTAGTTGAGCGGGAAAAGGTTCTGGGCGGAAAGTTGCGCCGGATTCGTTATAATGAAAAAGGGGAGAAGATTCAAAATATCCTTACCCGTTTGGAGCGGAATGTTCAGACCCATCCTAAGATAAAGGTGTTTCTCGGCTCCGAGGTAAAGGAGGTCACCGGTTATGTGGGTAATTACAAATCAACCATACAGCCGACAGCCGACAGCCGCCCAAATCGGGCGCCCGATTCCGGGCGACAGCCGACAGTTACGATTGAACACGGAGTATTTGTTGTCGCTACCGGCGCTATTGAGTATCAACCAAAGGAGTTCCTCTACGGTGAAGATGAGCGGGTAAAGACCCAGTTGGAACTGGAGGAGATGATTGAATCCGGCTCAGAAGCCCTCAAATTCGCCAAAACTATTGCAATGGTTCAGTGCGTTGGCTCGCGTGATGAAAAACATCCCTATTGCTCCAGAATCTGCTGCACCGAGGCGATTAAAAATGCCATCCGGTTAAAAAAAGAAGACCCGAAACGGCAGGTGGTCATATTCTATCGGGATATCCGAACCTATGGCTTCAAAGAGGCGCTATATCAAAAGGCACGACAGTCCGGGGTAATCTTTATTAGGTTTGACCCCGAGGATGAAGTTCGGTCGCTTAAATTTGAGCGGCGTAATGGCAGACTTCACCTTGCCGCATTTGACCCCGTCTTAGGCCGAAGGGTGGGGGTTGATGCCGACCTTTTGGTGCTTTCTACGGGTGTGGTTTTTAATCCCGCCAATCGGGAACTTGCCCAGTTACTAAAAGTACCCCTGAATGAAGATGGCTTTTTCCTTGAGGCGCATTTAAAACTCCGACCAGTGGACTTTAACACTGCCGGCGTTTTTATGGCGGGATTGTGCCATAGCCCGAGGTTAATTGATGAGACAATTGCCCAGGCGCTCGCCGCGGCGGCTCGTGCCGGAGGGGTTATTGGTCAGAAGGAGATTACTACCCAGGGCGTAGTAGCCCGGGTAAAGGAGCGCTGGTGTGCCGGGTGCGGAGTTTGTGAAAGGGTCTGTCAATATGAGGCGGTTCGCCTGAACCCAGCAAAGGGTAAAAGTGAAGTTACTGCGGTCCTCTGCCAGGGATGCGGTGCTTGTGCTGCCGCCTGCCCCTCCAATGCGATAGAATTACAGGGGTTTGAATCAAGACAGTTGTTGTCAATGATTGAGGCGGCATTATGAAAGATATAGGTAGAGGCAAAGGAAGAGGGAGGATTTATGCCTTATGAACCTACGATAGTTGGTTTTTTATGCAACTGGTGCACCTATGCGGGCGCCGACCTTGCCGGGACATCCCGAATTCAATACCCACCCAATATGCGCCCGATAAGGGTGATGTGCTCAGGAGCGGTGGACTCGGCTTATATTCTGCGGGCGCTTCTTGAAGGTGTTGACGGAGTGCTAATCGGCGGTTGCCATCCCGGCGATTGCCACTATGTCTCGGGAAACTATAAAACCAGGCGCCGAATTGTCCTTTTTAATGCGATTATGCGTTCGCTCGGGCTTGATGACGGCAGGGTATGGCTGCGGTGGATTTCGGCTGCAGAAGGGAAAAAGTTTGCCGACACCATCACTCAGATGACCGAGGAGTTACGCCGAAAAGGTCCCAGTCCCTTTAAAGCGCTCTGGGAGGTGTGAGGTGGCAAAGAGTGGCATCCTGAAGGTTGAAAACAGAAATCCGGAACAGACCCTGAGGCAGGTTTACGCCTGGTGGTTGAGAGAAGAAAAGGTTTCTGCGTTGCTTGTCCCAGCAGTTTCTTCTACCGGCGTTTTCAGCCCGGCGCTCATCTCTACGCCGGAGAAAGTTGCCGATACCGCCCCGCTTTTACCAGCAATGACGGTAAACAGCGCCAGTATTATTGCCGAGATTGCCCCGAATCCGGTGGAAGAGGGGGTTAAAGTGGCAGTAGTGTTAAGACCCTGCGAACTTCGCGCCGTAGTGGAACTGGTTAAGTTAAAGCAGGTGGCGTTGGACAATCTTGTTTTGGTCGGGATTGACTGCCCTGGGACATATCGGGCAAGTGACTTTGCCGAGATAAGCCATGGTGACTCAGATTTTAATAATCGGTTTGTCCGGAATCAGGATGGATATCTTAACGAAGAGCGTTTCCGCTCGGCATGCCAGAATTGTGAATTTCCCACGCCTTTGGTCTCCGACCTAACATTCGGCTTTCTCGGTATTGATCCGGAACAGGAGTTAATAGTTGTTGCAAATACCGCAAAGGGCGAGGCGCTCCTTGAGGGATTAGAACTAAAGATAATAGAGGGCACGCCAGCATCGCGGGAGAGGTTTCTGGAAAAGTTCTGTCAAGCGCGGAAGGAAAAGGCGGCACAACGCATCGCCGAGTTTGATAAAGTCGGTTTGGGTCCAGAGAACCTAATGCGCTATTTTGCCCGGTGTCTGAATTGCCATAACTGTATGCATGTCTGTCCGGTCTGCTACTGCCGGGAGTGCTTTTTTGAATCGGAGGCGTTAGCGCGGGAATTGGATGAACAGGTTCGGCTCTCAAGGCATAAAGGTATAACCCGGATGCCCGCCGGGACGATGCTCTTCCACCTCACCCGGATGAACCATATGATGACCTCCTGCGTTCAGTGCGGAATCTGCGAGGATTCCTGTCCGGTTCAGATTGGCTTGAGCGTTCTGTTCAAAAAGGTCTCCCGGGCTGCCCAGGAGGAGTTTGGCTATCTGTCGGGACGCTCCTTAGAAGAGCCACTGCCATTGACGACTTTTCGAGAGGATGAGTTCCGAACAATTGGCGAAGATTAAGATGGAAGAGATACTAATTAACGAACTGGACAGCGAGTTTAAGCACCGCATCGTCGAAAGGATGGGCGATAATAGTTTTCTCAACTGCTTTGCTTGCGGTTCCTGCACCGCCTCCTGCCCGGTCCGGCGGCTGGAGGAGAAGTATAATCCGCGAAGGCTGGTGCGGATGGCGATCTTAGGAATGAAGGAGGAGGTTTACCGCTCAGAATTTGTCTGGCTATGCTCCTATCATTCCACCTGTTTATATCGCTGTCCGCAGGGAGTGAATATCGGCGAGGTATGTGCGGCGGTGGTTGAATTGGCGGAAGGCGGAAAGAGAAAGGCGGAAGGCGGTACCCAGGTTGACTTGTTGTTTCGGCGCGAGGTTTTGAAGCGGGTTTCAACAGTTTCTGCCTGTTTTGTGTGTGGAAGTTGCACTGCGGTTTGCCCAGAGACACTCCTTGATCCGAAAAATGATCCGCGACAGTTCATCCGGAAGGTTAATCTTGGTCTGCGCGATATGGCTTATCAAGATAAATTTAAAGATATCTGCGCCACCCATTTTAAGTGCGAGAGTCGTTGCCCTCAAGGAGTAAAAATCAGCCGGATAATGCAGGTCCTGCGTCAACTGGCGATTGAGGATGGTTACTCATATCCGGAGAGTCTTAAGATGCTGGAGAGACAAAACAGCCGACAGCCAACAGCAGACGGGTGAGAGGAGAGATGGATAAGGTAAACGCGGTGCTGGTCGTTGGTGGTGGCGTCGGCGGCGTGCAGGCGGCGCTGGATATGGCGGAGGCGGGATTGAAGGTTTATCTTGTAGAAAGGGCGCCAGCGATTGGTGGTTATATGGCGATGCTGGATAAGACATTTCCAACTAACGACTGCTCAATGTGCATCCTTTCGCCGAAACTGGTCTTTTGTGCCCGGCACCCCAATATTGAACTTCTAACCCTGAGTGAGGTTGTTAAGGTAACGGGCGAGCCAGGTAACTTTCAGGCGCAGGTTCGGCGATATGCCCGGTCGGTTGACCTTTCCCGCTGCACCGGTTGTGGGAGTTGTTTAGAGAAATGTCCGGTAAAGCTGCCCAACGAGTTTGAGGGTGGACTCTCGCAGCGTCGGGCGATTTACCGGCTGTATGCCCAGGCGGTGCCCAATGCACCAGCCATTGACCGTACCCACTGCCTGAAGTTTACTAAAAATCGGTGTGGCAACTGTGAAAAGGTTTGCCAGGCTGGGGCGATCAATTATGGGGAAGAGGACCAAGAGGTCATCTTGCAGGTGGGTGCGGTGGTTCTATCCTCGGGAAGCGAAGTTGTTCGCCCTGATGTACGTCCAGAGTTCGGTTATGCCCGCTACCCGAATGTGGTTACCAGTTTGGAGTTTGAGCGGATTCTTTCCGCGTCTGGACCTTTTGGCGGACACATTCTCAGACCAAGCGATAAAAAGGAGCCCAAAAAGATTGCCTGGGTGCAGTGTTTCGGCTCCCGTGATGAGTCAATTGAGCGGAGTTACTGCTCCACGGTCTGCTGTATGTATGCGGTGAAGGAGGCGGTGATCGCCAAGGAGCACAACCAGAATATTGAGCCCACAGTCTTTTATATGGACATCCGGGCTTTTGGCAAGGATTTTGACCGTTATATTGAACGGGCAGAAAGACAGTATGGAGTCAGGTTAGTGCCGGCAAGGGTAGCAGAAATCAGGGAAGAAGAAACAAAAGACCTGACTCTCCGCTATGCCACCGAAGCGGGACAGCGTTCTGAGCAGTTTGATATGGTGGTGCTTTCCTGTGGTTTTGTTCCACCCGAATCCTCCAGAATGTTATTTGAGAGGGTAGATATCACACTCAACCAATTTTCCTATCCGAAAGTTGACCTTTTTGCCCCGATTAGTGCCAGTCGCCCCGGATTCTTTATTGTGGGCAGCGGTCAGGGACCAAAGGATATTCCCGAGACGGTTACGCAAGCCTCAGCAGCAGCGGCAAATTGCCTGCGCTGGACAGCCGTCAGCCGAGAGCCGTCAGCCGAGAGCCGTCAGCCGACAGTTGAGAAGGAAAGACCCATTGCCGGCGAGCCACCCAGGATCGGGGTGTTTGTCTGCCATTGCGGGATAAACATCGGCGGGATTGTCCGGGTGCCAGAGGTGGTGGAATTTGCCCGCAGTCTGCCTGGCGTAGTCTTTGCCCAAGAAAACCTTTACTCCTGCTCAGCGGACAGTCTAAAAAAACTGAAGGAATGGATTAACGAGAAGAATCTGAACCGGGTGGTGGTTGCCTCCTGTTCGCCCCGAACCCATGAGCCGCTTTTCCAAGCGACGGTGGCGGAGGCGGGATTAAACCCGCATCTGTTTGCGATGGCAAACATCCGCGACCAATGCTCCTGGGTTCATATGGAGGATAAAGAGCGAGCAACAGAAAAGGCAAAGGACCTGGTGCGGATGGCGGTGGCTCGGGTTCGACGTCAGGAGCCCCTGAGACCGGTTAAACTGCGGGTAACAAAAGCCGGTCTGGTCATTGGCGGTGGCATCAGCGGAATGAGTGCCGCGCTGGCACTTGCCGATGCCGGTTTTGATGTCTACCTGGTGGAAAGAGAAAAGGAACTGGGTGGAATCGCCCGGACCATCTGGCGAACAATTGAGGGTGAAGATGTTCAGAAAAGGCTGGCTGAACTAATAGAAAAAGTTAGTTTCCATCCCCGTATCCGGCTCTTCACCAATGCCCGAATCACCAGGGTTGAAGGTTTTGTCGGCTCATTCACCAGCACCATACAGCAGACAGCCGACAGCCGTGAGCCCTCAGCTACGATTGAACATGGGGTGGTGATTCTTGCTACCGGTGCCCGGTATCGGCAACCTGAAGGTGAATATGGCTATGGTGAATCGGAGCGGGTAATCACCCAGGAGGATATGGAAAGGCTCATTGCCCACCGCTCAGAGGCTTTGAAAGGGTTAAGACTGGTAGTGATGGTCCAGTGCGTTGGCTCAAGGGAGGATGAGCGCCCTTACTGCTCAAGAATCTGCTGCACCGAGGCGATAAAGAACGCCATCGCTATTAAAGAACAGAGCCCGGAAACCGAGGTGATTATCCTCTACCGGGACATCCGCACCTACGGACTAAAGGAGACCTTTTATCGCCGGGCGCGGGAACTGGGTGTGAACTTCATCCGTTACACCTTAGAGACAAAGCCGAAGGTACAAAGAGAAAATGGACTGCTCCGGGTTCGGGTTTATGAGCCAATTTTAAGAACCGAACTGGACCTCACACCCGACCTTTTGGTTCTATCCAGCGGACTGGTGGCAAACCCCGACACTTCTGAACTGGGCAAAATGTTCAAGGTTCCTTTACATCAAGACCGCTTCTTCCTGGAGGCACACGCCAAACTCCGTCCGGTTGACTTTGCCACCGAAGGGGTTTTTCTCTGTGGACTCTGCCACTACCCGAAATTCATTGACGAGTCCATCGCATCAGCCCAGGCGGCAGCCGGTCGGGCGATAACCGTCCTGGCGCGGGATTTCATTGAGGCGGAACCCTATCAGGCGGTGGTCAACTTAGAGCGCTGTTCTGCCTGTGGTATGTGTGAAGGACTTTGTGCCTATCGGGCGATTGAGGTGCAGGTGGTTGATAAGCGTCGTGGCAAACGGGCGGCAGTGGTCAACTCGGCGCTTTGCAAAGGGTGCGGGACCTGCGCAGCCAACTGTCGCTCCCAGGCGATTGATATAAAAGGCTTTCTTTCGGAAAATATCTACCGGGAAATTGCCGCACTCTTTACCGGATGAAACCCAAAACCTAAAACCCAAAACCCAAATCTAAAATCGTGAAATACCGTCTTCTTGACCATACCGCTGACCTTAAAGTTGAGATCTATGGCAAAGACCTTGTGGAACTTTTTGCCAATGCGGCATTTATGCTCTTTGATGTTATGGTGGACACAGGTCAGGTTCAGGAGAGGATGCAGGCTGAGGTGGAACTCACCTCTGGGGATATTGAGGAACTTTTCCTTGATTGGCTCCGGGAGCTCCTCTACCGTTTCGCAACAAAAGGCTTTGTTACCAAAAGGGTAGAGGTTAAGGTCTGCCCCGAGCGAGAAGGCTGTCAGCCGCCCAAACCCGAATCGGGAAGCGGGCACGATTCTGTGCGATTCCGGGCGTCAGCCGTCAGCCGAGGGGTTGAGGTTAAGGTTCAACCGGTTCGCCTCAGGGGCACCCTTTATGGCGAAAATTACGAATCAAAGAGGCACGGGCTAAAAATAGAGATTAAAAACCCTACCTATCACCAGTTTCGTATTGAGAAGGTGGAAGGTGGAAGGTGGAAGGCAACGGTGGTGTTTGATGTGTAGTGGCTTGCCCCGAGTAACCAAGTTGACAGCCTAGGACCGACAGCCGTCAGCGAGGGGGCGGGATGACCGGAGCCTGGGACCCCCGAAAAAATAGGGTGATATTGACTTTTTGATTTTTAGGGTTATAATGTATTTGCTAAGTTAAACAGGAGGAAAGTATAGAGAACCGAATGCCGTTGGTAATTCTCTCGGCACTTTTTGTGCTCGCTTCTGCCCAGGCTGATATTCTAATCCATCCGGGCAAGGTTGACTTTACCGCCGCTGAGGACTTTCCCGATGGGATGATTCTCGTCCGGGTTGTCAACAGGTCCCCATTTGAAGAGTATGGCTATCTCTCTACCGATAACGGTATTACCTGGGAATATTATATGGAAGGCGGTAGTTCTGATTCGTCCCTTTCGGCCATCTTCTCCTTCGCCGCTGATGGCGATAGTTCCAATTTTTATATGCTTTACGATTGTGAAGTTGAAGGTCCAAATACGCTTGGCTTAGAAATTGACAGCCGCTATGGCAGATTTGGCACTTTTTTAAACATTGCCCCTGAGGAGGTAAAAGCCCACAATTTTGCTGGCTGCACCGACCATATCAGCTCTGAACACTGGATTTACATCGGCGTCGTTGACACCGCACCTTCCCAGCCGGAAAGGACGCTCTTTTTCCTGCGCAGCACCGATTATGGCAACGACTGGTTTCCTCCGGTAGATAGTTATCCTTTAAGCGTCCGTGACCCTTATCTCGCTTCGGGCATCACCAAGCGTATCTACTTTGCCGCCTGCGCCGGCACCAACTATGACTCCCTGCTCATCTGGACCAACCTTAACCGTCTCGACCCGGCAGAATGGGTTTGCAACTGGATAAACACCGGTGGTGATGAGATTGAAAGCCCAATTATCGCCGTATCATTTTCCCCAGTTTGTTCGCTTGTTGTCTGGTGCGCCTATGCCCGGAACCGAAATAACTCCGGCAATTGGGACATTGAATATGTCTACTCAACTGACGGTGGGGTAAACTGGAGCGAACCCGCTATCCTTGCCGGTTCACTTGACGCCGAAGAGCGCTACTTTGACTTAAAACCCCGGCGGTATGAGAACAGTGACGAGGTAACCTTAGCCTATATTGTTTCTACCGCCAGCAAAAACACCATTTTTGCCCGCACCGCCCACGCCTTCCAACCCGATGTTTGGTCTGGACCAATCCCAATGAATGCGCACAATGCGGCAACGGACAGAAATGTCCGACCCAAACTCTGCTACCATGCCCAGCTGCCTTCGGTCGGTCCGGGTGTTGTCTATGTGACATCTGATTCACCTGGTTGCTGGTGGAGTGCCAATTGGCCCGGAATAGCGGAACAACCGATAAAATCAAAGATGCCAAATGGGAGATTCAAAGTCTCTCCGACTATTGGCATAGGACCATTCCGAATCATCGGGGTAAAATCAGGTGAGGAGATAACAGTTACCGACATCTCCGGCAGGACTGTCCGCCGGCTTTGCCAGCCGGTCTGGAATGGAAAGGATGATAAAGGACGAAGTTTGCCTGCCGGTGTTTATATAATCCGGGGGAATAACACCGAAGTTCGGACAGTAATTTTGACCGCTCCTCACCATCCCCCAAAGTGGAAGAGCAGCCATTGAGAGAAGGTTTTTAGTTAAGGCAGACATTATCTTTTGACTTACACTCCTCACATTCCAGTTCCAGGGTAATGTGATTAATCCCGAATCGCTCTTTTAATCCACACTCTAAGCGGTAGAGTAAGGGATAAAAACTGCTTACCGGTGCGTCCCTGACCACCAGATGCGCCATCAAAGCCCGCTCGCCTTCACCCAAACTCCAGATGTGCAGGTCGTGAACACCATTAATCTCCGGGGCAAAGTTAAGAATGTAACGCCGCACATCCTCAAACTGTAAATCCTTGGGCGTGGAGTCAATAAGAATACTTGCCGATTGACGGAATACCCGCCAGGTGCCATAGAGCACCAGGCAACCGACCAGAATGGAAAGGAGCGGGTCAATAACCGACCAGCCGGTAAACCGGATTATCAATCCACCGATGAGCACAGCAATAAAACCAAAAAGGTCGTCCAGGAGATGCCACATCGCCGCCTTTATGTTTAATGACTCCTGATGCTGGCGGAGAATAAAAACTGCTGTACCATTTACCCCGATTCCCAGAACCGCCATTAAAATCAGGACTGGGCTTCTTACTGGCTCAGGCTGAATTATGCGGAAAACCGCCGCCCGGATGACCAACACAGTAAAGACACCCAAGGCAAGGGCGTTGACAAAGGCGATAAGAATCCGAACTTTGCGATAGCCAAAGGTGCGGCGGTGATTGGGCGGCAGGAGCGAGAGCCTTAGTCCTAAATAGGAAAGTAAAAGCGCCACGACATCACCGAAATCGTGGAGTGCACCGGCAATAAGGACCAGCGAGTTGGCAAAGAGTCCGGCCAAGAGTTCGGTAAGGGCAAAAGTAAGGTTAAGCAGGATAGCCAGTGTGAGACTGCGTTGCTGGAATTGAGCTGAATGGTGATGGTTTTTCATTTTTTCAAATGCCGACGAACTTCATTGATAACATTATGGGCGGCATCGTGGAAAGGGTCAAGGGCTAAGGTCTGCAAAAGACATTTTTCTGCCGAGGGTAGGTCGTTTAAACTGATATACACCAGACCGAGAAGAAACCAGGTTTCTGGTTCGTTTGAGTTAATGGCGAGCGCCCGCTGGTAGTTCTCAGCCGCGGTGGTGAAGTCGCGCCGGGCGATGGCAATCCGGGCAATGGCAAGATGCTGGACCATCCGGGCGGTAGATGTGGTGTCCAGGAATTGAGCAAGTTCTTGGAACTCATTTTCCGCCTCCGCCACCCTCCCCATTCCAGCATAAGCCTGAATTAGACTGTAACGGGCAGAGATGTTTTGGGGATTGAACGCCAGCGCTTTGGAAAGTGCGCTTAAGCCGGGCTGGACCTTCTTTTTTTCCAAGTAAATGTTGCCCAGTTGGGTCCAGCCTTGAGCAAGGTAGTTCTTCCGGTCTATCGGAAAAATGTTGGTGCCGAGATAAAACAATAGGACAAAAATCAGGCTGAGAACCGGGCGTCCGAACACGCCTTTTTTGAAATACCCGATGGTTTTCCAGAGACCGAATCCGGCAAAGGAAAGGAAAAATGGCATAACCGGTGCCCGCAGCCGGGAAAGGACATAAAAGAGAAGGGCAGAAAAAAGATAGCCGGCAATAAAGAGATAAAGCGGGAAGGACTGGGAACGCAGGCGCCAGGCATAAACCATTCCGAGTATGCCCAGAGCGGCAACAGTGCCAAAGTTAATAAAAGTTATTTTCAGCAATAAGGAAAAGGGGCGGACGGTCTCAAAGTAGTAGTTGTTGGGGATTTCGTAGTTGCTAAAGAAAAGGAGAAGTTTCCGGCAAAGGAGTTTGAGATAAGAAACCGGTTGAGAGACGATAAAGCGTAAACCTTGCTTTATCCAATATCCTGACGCCTTTGACCAAGGGAGCGCTTTGCCATTGACATATTTTGCCACCCTTTTCAGTTGCTCGTGGGAGAAACCGAAGCCCGGACTTAGTTTTCCTGCCGGTTGCCAGGTGCCATCCGCGCCCGGGTTGTTGCCGAAATAGAAGTTGATGCCCGAGTGGGCGGTAAAAAGAACCGGGTCGCGGGCAACGAGATAATTGCGGATGGGAACACTGGCGATTACAATAACCGCCGCACTGGTCAATAGGGCCAAATGTTTAGGCTTTGCTTTTCTCCTAATAAGCCAGATAATGAAAAAAGGTAGAAGTAAAATCATCTCCGGTCGGCAGAGCGCCAACAATCCAAACGAGACTCCGGCAATAGCCCATAGCCACCAGCGCTCATTAGCAGAATAGATTAGATAAAGAAATAGCAGGCTGAAGAATATGGTTATCTCCACATAGGAGAGGGCGCCGGTGTAAAAAACCAGAACGCCGCAGAGGGCAAAGCCAAGGCCACCAATAAATGCAGCACTGCGGTTGAATACTCTTTCAGTTATTTTCGTCAAAAGAAAACAGGAGGCGGTGCCGAGCAGTGCCTGAAATATCTGGACGGACAAAACCTTTCGCCCGAACAGGGCATAAAACAATGCCAAGAGATAGGGGTAAATTGGTCTGAGGAAGAAAACCTCCGAGCCCCAGAAGTTGCCATTGATTATATTCAGCGCCTGACGGTGGTATGCCCAAGAGTCAACAATTTGCGGCGAGATTGATGAGAACGGGTGTTTGAGCATCTCAAGGATGAAGAGAACCCGAAGGAGAAGGGTGAGGAGAACCGGGATAAACGGACCAATTGTGCCAAGCCGAGACTTAAAACGGCGAGTCGGTCTTTCCCTTGCTATTTGCCTTCTTTTCATCGGGCAAGGGGAATCTGAAGAATAAGAAGAATGGTGGCAATTGCCATCGTTACAAAGGTAATGATTGCACCAGTGGCAATCCAATCGCTAAAACGGACTACCTGACCGGTCGCCTTTTCATAGGCGCCAATGGCAACGAGATTGGCGCTGGAACCAATCATTGTCAGATTACCGCCATAACAGCCACCGATTAAGAGACTCCACCAGAGGATTGAGGCATGGGGTAAACCAATTTGAATCAGGGTTTTGACAATTGGCACCAGAGCAGCAACAATCGGCATATTGTCAACAAACCCCGAGGCTGTGCCCGAAAACCAGAGCATCAGGATAAGGCTGGAGCCGGTTAAACCGGATTGACCAAGCCAGCGGGTAATAGGCAGTTTCTCAGCAACACGCAAAAGAAGATAGCCCAATTTGGTGGTAACGCCGGTATGTTCCAGGCAGGCGGCATTGGCAAAGAGAAACATAAAAAAAAGTATTGTCCACCAGTCAATGCCCCGCTCAATCAAAAGTTTGCCTCTTTCCTGCTCGATAAAAATAACAAAAGCGAGAGCAGCGAGCGGAGTGGCAACGAGGACGGTCCCTTCACCGATATGCAGCCAGTTTTCCAGCCGGGCATGGAGGACAATCAGCGCTATCACCGCGAGAAATACCGCGATTCCGAGGCGCAGTTCTTGGGGATTAGCCTCAACAGTAAATGTTGCCGGGCTAAGTGGAGCAGGACGGCGCAGATGGCGTCGGAACAAAATGAGACCGAGGATTATTGTTACTATTCCGGCGACGAATGACACCGGTGTTGCCCAGCGGGAAAAATTTTCAAATGTCAATCCACCGGCAAAGGCGATATAGACGCCAATCGGGTTACCAACCAGAGTAAGGGCGCTACCGACATTGGTGGCAAAAACTAATGCCAGAAGGTAGGGTAAGGGCGATACCCTGGTGCGCCGGGCGAGTTCTAATGCCAGCCCGAAGGTAACCAAAATACCTGAGACTTCGCCAGCAAAACCAGACAGGACAATTGAGAAGAGCATCAGGACCAACAGCATCACCCCAGGTGAGTTACCAACCCGCTGGGCAGCGCTGACAACAATTACCCGAAATACGCCGACATTCTCCAGCCATTTAATCAACGCCATCATTGCCATAATGAAGATTACCGTAGGAATGGACATATACTCAACCGCACTTTCAATATCCATCACCCGCAAAAGTAAGAGCAGACTGATGCTGGTCGCAGCAAGTGCCACCCGGTAGCGCCAGAAGAAAAGGGTGCCTAATATCATCCCGAGAAATATTGCGGTGGTGAGCGCCTCCCGTGAGGGCCAGGGGGCAGAATTAAATTTAATATATCCTAATTTTTCATAAACTTCTATAGGAGGAAGTTTTAGCGCCGGAAATAAAAACCGACCGAGAATATAGACCGCAACGATTGCCGTGGCGATAATAAAGAAATTGCGGTAGGTGGTAAAAAAACCCGGAGCTGGTCTATGGGTAAGGACTGCCATAATCTCATCAGTTGAGCGGGCTTTTATTAGCCGGGCACGTACGTGGTCGCGGGCAAGGCGATGAGCCATCTCCGCAAGTAGTTTCAGGTATTCCGGGCGGTTCCTTTCCGAAGCAACAATCAAACATATTAGTTTTACCGGTTGACCATCAATAGCCTGCCATTCAACCCCTTTACGAACTCGGATAAAAGCAATTAAGGGCCGGGGTAACTCTCCCGGAATTATGGCATGGGGCAGGGCAATGCTGTGACCAACTCCGGTTGAACCCGCCCGCTCCCTTTCCATTAATGCTTTTACCATCACCTCCTCTTTGACACCGAATTGCGCCAATTGCCCAGCAACGATGGCAAAAACTTCTTTGGGTGAGGAAATATAGTCCAAGTCAAGAACTATATCCAGTTTCAGGGGGCTTGGTTTATTCTCGGAGTTGCTACCGATTTGCCTTCCTTTCATTGAAAAAGTGCTCTTTGAACTCTAAATTCCTTTAGGGTATTACGAGCCGGGGAGGAAAAATATCGGGCAGGGGAGATTGGGCAGTAGTTCCTCGGGCAGTCGGTAATCATGCTCGGCGAGAACGCTGGTCGGAAGAATAATCAGGTCACAATGAGTGCTGTTGGCAAGAAACCGGATGTTATCAATAGTCCCTAACTGAGCGACCACCGACGATTTAATTCCAGATTTCTTGAACTCATCCTCTAAGCGATAGATGTCCTGCCAGCAACGCCGTTCGTGTTCCTCTTGCCGCACCGCCTGCCTTGTTTCACCCTCCTGCAGCGGTGGCGGACAAGGAGAAACTGGGCTGACCGCGGTCAAGAGAACGGTGCTTTGATGCCGGCGAGCAAACTCCATTACGGTATGTTTTTCCTCCTGCTTTTCGCTGATAATGTAAAGAATCCGTTCAAACATTTTCTCCTCCTTGTGATGATTTTTAGGGTGCCATTTTTATCTGGAAAATCAAAGCGCAGGTGGCAATAAAAAGCGCAACCAGGGTGACAATTATGCCTACCCGGAACCATTCAACAAATCTTATGTGTCTGCCGCTTGCCTTTTCAAACGCCCCAACCGCCACCAGATTGGCAGTAGAACCGATAACGGTAAGGTTGCCACCGAAGCACCCCCCAAATAGTAAAGCCCACCAGAGGATTGAGGCGTGCGGCAAACCGAAACGGGTGAGGTCCTTAACCACCGGTGCCAGCGCTGCAACAATTGGCAGGTTGTCCACAAAACCAGATGCCAATCCGGAAAACCAGAGTAGCAGCAAAAGACTTGGTAGCGTCAGGTTGCTGGCCAGGCCAGTGGAACCGATAATTTTTTCGGAGAAGCGGAGAAAAAGATAGCCCAGTTTAGTCGTGACGCCGGTGTATTCCAAGCAGGCGGCGTTGGCAAAGAGAAACATAAAAAATAGCAGCGTCCACCAGTCAATGCCCCGCTCCACCAGGACCCGCCCCTTTTCCTGCTCGTAGAAGATAATGAAACCGGTTACCGCCAGGGCAACCGCCACCAAGGCGGTGCCTTCGCCCAATCCGAGCCAGACCTCAAGCCGGCGATGCAGGGCAATGAAGACGACGGTGATGATAAAAGTTATGATGCCGGTGCGCAGTTTTACCCGGTCAATGTTACCGAGTGCCCTTTCCAGTTCTTGCGGGGGAAGATTGTAACGAAAGCCAAAGAAATTACCCCGGTAGAGAAACAAAGACAGCAGAGCGATTACCACTGCAGCAATTGCCGATACGGGAGTTGCCCAGCGTAAAAACTCCTCAAAAGATAGACCGCCGGCAAAGGCGATATAAACGCCAATGGGGTTGCCGATGAGTGTTAGAGCGCTACCAACATTGGTGGCAAAAACTAAACTCAAAAGAAAAGGAACTAAGGGTGCCCGGGTCCGCCGGGAAACCTCCAGCGCCAAACCGAAGGTAACCAGGATCGCCGAAACCTCATCGGCAAATCCACCCAAGAGAACCGAAAAGCCCATAAGGATTAAGAGTAAAAGCCAAGGTACACCTTTAACCCTTTCCACCGCCTTGACCACGACAAACCGAAACACGCCGATATTCTCCAGCCAGCGGACAATCACCATCATCGCCATAATGAAGAGAATTGTCGGAATGGACATAAACTTTACAGTGCGCTCCAAGTCCATAACCCCGGTGATGAGCAGGACACCAAGTGCTGCAGCAGCAATAGCCACTCGAAATCGCCAGAATAGGAGCGTGCCGAATATCATTCCCAAGAACAGGGTGATTGTCAGTTCCTGCTTAAAGAGCCAGTTTGGTTCGTTGAATCGGAGATAATTAAGTTCCTGGTATATTCCCGATGCGGGTAGCTGAACAAGCGGTAGAAGAAAATGGGCGGCAAGAAAAACTACTCCGACCAATCCGAAAAAAAGAAAGAGGCGCCTGTTCCGTTTAAAAAACCCTTGATGCGGTGGTTGGGCGATAATTCTTGCCGCAGTCTGAGCGTTTGGTGCCTTGAGCGCGGCGTTGCGGAGGTCTGGCGTGTTCAATCCTCGCGCAATTTCCGCTAAGAGTGAAAGATAAAGGTTGCGGTCCTTTTCCGGCGCCAGGATAAATACCAAAAGCCGCACCGGCTCGCCGTCTATTGAGTCCCAGTTGAGCGGTTCTTTTAACTTGGTAACAATCACCACTGGTTTTTGGACATTTTCGCTCACCACATGGGGCAGGGCGACACCGTAGCCCACACCAGTTGAGCCCATTTTCTCCCGGGTGGTTAGTTCGGCAACCAATAATTTGCTATCCTGAATAAACCCGTGCCGGCTGAGGTGCTCGGCGACCAGCATAAATAGCCCCTCTGCACTGGTGGGCTCATTCACATCCAGCGCCAGTTCGGAGAAAACAAAATCCTTGAGGTTAATCACAAGTAATTAAGAGACTCTATTTTAGGCAACTCTTTATGATTGTCAATCTCCCATCTAAATTAAAAAAAGCGAAGGCGGGTCTATAAGCCGGGTTCTGTTCCCGTAAATAGTTCAAAGTTTATGGTTGATGGTTCGTAGTTTAACCCAGAACTAAAAACCACAAACTTAGAACCACCTCCGGGAGACGGTCATTTCTCTCTGACCGGCGGTTGCCCGTCAGTCTGAAGCGACCTACCCGGGAATGATAACGGACCGAGCCAGTCCTCTTCCCTGCTTGGTCTTGCACCGGACAGGGTTTGTCCATCCGCTGTGTCGCCACAACGGATAGTGCGCTCTTACCGCACTATTTCACCCTTACCCCGAAATAGTTCCAAGTTTATGGTTTATGGTTCGTAGTTTAACCAAGAACTAAAAACCACAAACTAAGAACCATTTCTGGGCGGTGTAGTTTCTGTGACACTTTCCGTCTTCAAGCAGTCACCCGCTTAAAGCCTCGCCGTTAGCGAGTATCCTGCCCTTTGGTGCCCGGACTTTCCTCCCCGCAAAAGCGGAGCGACCGTCCGACCCGCCTTCTATTTAAAATTATACCCGATTTTCGGTTAAAAACAACCATTAAAAACTACTATCACAAAAATCCCCAGAAGATGTCTATCTATGATATTTTTCCCGTGTGGACTAAAAAACTTCCTCAAATACTTAAAAAGCGGGAGAGAGGTTCTCTCCCGCCCGATTTAGGTAAAGTTTAGCCTAATAGCGGATGATTTTTGCGTTTACTGCCTTTCCTGCTCCAGCGGCACGCACAATGTAAACACCTGCAGGAATTTCCTTAGGCAGGGGCAGTTTGTACTTGCCAGCATTTATTTTACCTTTCATTAATTGGCTAAGCAGTCTGCCATCGGCTGAAAAAAGAAGGATATTCACCTGTTCTGTTGTAGAAAGAATCAGTTCCAACTCCTTACCTAAGACGCGCAGTTCTGCTACCTGATGTTGGAGGGGCTTGTAACCCTGCTTTACTCCTTGAGCGCTGGTGTCATAACAGACTGAGTCATATTGGACATCAACCTCTTCAAAGGGCATTGTGTCCATCTCTAACTGATAAAGCGAATCCGTTACCTCCCATTGTATCCATGGCATCGGGATAAACTCTGGGTTCACTGAATCGGCACAAACCGGACGATTGCCCCAGGCATCAAATGTTGAAAGTATAAAGTTATCACTCCCAAGACGCTGGGGATAACTGTTACTGTAGCCGGCAACCGCATAACCACCCCAGTTTAACTGAACAATTGGAAATGGAACATCGTTCTGATTGCCAGGGTCATAAGCACTGGGATGCGACCTTGCCCAGATGATGCCACCGCCGAGGTTTAGCTTCATAATTAGGAAATTCGGATTTGGTGTTCCCGGACCAACACTGGTTGTTGGACCACAGACCACTATTGCTGAATCGGGCGTGGCGATTAAAGACCTATCATCCAGCAACTTTTCTGAGCCGTTTATCCAGCCATAATTCCAGGAACCGATAAGACCTCCAGCCATATTGAAAATAGCAACAAACAGGTTTGCCGGGTCGCCTAGCGGGCAGAAACTCTGAGTCCAGCCGCCAACAAAAATATTACCAATGTTGTCAATCGCTGTTGAGTATGCCTCATCAGTGGAATCGCCCGGAACAATCTGAACCCATAAAGGAGCCCCGGAAGAGTTCAACTTCATTAGATAGGCATCATACTGGGCCGGATTCGTTGCCTTCGCCCGGCCGCAAACCACATAACCGGTATCTAGGGTCTGAACTATAGACCTGCCTTCATCCTCCATATGATTCGGCATCATCCAATACACCCTTAACCACTGAAAGAGCCCCATTGCATTCAATTTAAGGATAAAGATATTGGGTCTTGGCATCGGTCCGAAACTGTAGGTTAAACCGGTCAGGGCAAAACCGTTGTCAGTAGTTTGGATGATCGAATAAGGGATATCATCACCTTCACCGCCATAAACATAACTCCAGACTTTGTTCCCATTCTGGCCAAACTTGGTAACAAAAATGTTCGCCTGAGGCGAACCTATTCCGTAACTCCTCGTCATTCCGCACAGCACATAACAGTTGTCATTGGTCTTTATCATTGAGTAGGCTTCGTCATCCTTTAAGCCAGTAGACATCCGCGCCCAGCCCGGCACACCCTGCGGGTCGGTCTTGATAACTAAGACATTGGTGGCGTTCGGTACCCCCGGTCCATAACTATTTGTCCAACCTGCAATACAGAACCCACTGTCCACCGCTTCAACCAGCGCGTGCGCCTGTTCATCCAGGCTATCCCCATAAAGTCGCACCGGTAATGGTTGCGCGGTAACAGCACCGATTAACACAGTCGCTACTATCCCAACCCAAACCCTTTTCATAGATACCTCCTATTGCTTCTTAAGCCTGTGCGGTACTACCTACCCCAAAGACCTGTCTTCAAAAGTGCAAACTCGCCGACTACTTTTTGATATGAGTGAGGTTCAAAGTCGTTTTACCACCCTCTTCTTTCCCCACAGCAACAACCACCATCTCCTTCTCATCTGGACTGCCAAAAATCATTGTGGTAACTTCCGGAGTCTCTGAGGTAGCAGACCGCTTCCAACTGGAGAGGGCATTCTTATAGAACTCCACCACCTGCCCTGCTGGGTCGGTAGTTTCAAAGTTCCAGTTTATGCCCCTGCCATCTTCATTGGTAATTTCAAACTTACCCTTCGCTACCGCATTGGGATAGCGGAGATTTTCAGGAAGCGCTGAGATGTCTACCGAACCCACATCAACCTTTGCCTTCCCACCGGTTGCTTGCTTGATACTTTGCTCAACAATTTTCTCCCCCGCCTTTTCGGAACACTTCATACAACCGGGTTCGAATATTACCAATACTACTGACATAACAACGGCCAGAAGATTTATGTAACGCATAATTTGCCTCCTTTGAGTTATAATATTAAAAATGCATTAACTGTCAAACTTTGCATGTCGTTGCAACTCTAAAACCGCAACTTTTATTGCAACTATAAAATCGCAACTTTCTAAGATAGACTCTCTCTTTATGAAAGGAGAGTCTAATGATTGTCAAATTAGGAGATAAAATGCTTACACTGGCTAAAGTTTTCGGGTTGGTTGACTGTCGGGCGATAAGTCTAAAAGAAGCGGTAACACTATCCGGTTACTCTTATTGGCATCTAACCAGGCTCTATCACCGTTACCAAGAGTCGGGTCTCAAGGAGCTTTTCCAACAGCATCGCAACCGACCGCCAACCAAAATCAGCCCACAGCAGGTCAGCCAACTCAGAAACTACTACATTGACCTTGGCAAACCCCAGCTGTCTCTATTGCTTTACTTCTTTAGACTGAAGCATCCTGATTTACCCTCCCTCTCACGGGAGTGGGCACGCCAAATCCTCATCCACGAGCAGGTCTACTCCCCAGGCAAGCGGGGCAAGGTCTTCCGCCACCGTTTTGAAGCACCGGCACCAGGGCTTTTGGTTCAAGGAGACTCAACCACTATGCAGTGGCTACCCAATGACACCTGTTACTACCACCTCATCGCCTTCATCGACGATTGCACCCGTCTTTGTCTGGGCGCCAGAATAGCAGCACATGACTCAGTGGTGGAACACTTCCAAATATTGAAGGGCGTTGTCCGACGCTACGGACGCTTTGTCGCCCTCTATTACGACAATGACGAGAAGTATCGCTACATCCGGCACAATCAATCCCGTCACTACACCTACCACACCGACCAGGCTGACCTCCAAGTTGTCCGTGCCCTGTCTGAGCTGGGTATTAAGGTTATCAACACTAAGCTCTACGACCCCTGTGGCAAAGGGAAGATAGAACGGTTTATCCAAACAGTCCAGTTGCAGTTGCCGGTATGGTTTCGGCGTTACGGTGTCCAGACACTATCTGAGGCAAACCGGGTGCTCTCACGCTACATCCGCTTCTATAACCAAATCCGATATCACCGGGAGTTGCGTTCCACACCGCAAGAGAAGTTCCAAGCATTAGGAGCACAAAGCCGGTTTACGCCAGTTGATTCGAAGGTAGACTTGAACAAAGTTTTTTCCTACCGAGTGGAGCGAATTGTGGACCGCGCCAACACTATCAGATTCAATGGAATTGAGTATCAACTGCAGCCGACGGCAGGAGGTTTCACCTACTGTGGCAAGAAGGCGGAGGTCCGATACCTTCCCGGAGAACCTGTACGAATCTACATTGATGGACAACAGCAAAACTACCACAAGCTTTTGACCAAGACTAAGGATGCGGTAGAATGACTCAGAACAGGTTGGAAAAGTTGCGATTTTATAGTTGCAATAAAAGTTGCGATTTGCAGTTGCAACGACAGTCTTGTATAAGTCAAATCCTGTGCGACATTTTGGCTTTTACGGCAAGCAAGTAGGGGCAATTCATGAATTGCCCCTACGGTAATGGATTTCTTCCCTAAAGCCTGCCCCGAGCGAAGGGATTCCTCCACTTCTGTCGGAATGACGGAGGAGAGGGGCTCGGTCGGAATGACGGAGCCGAGGGGCAAAACAGGGAAGCCAAAAGTCAAATCTCAAATCGTTTTGACTTTTGCAAATTGCCTTTTGAATTGAATACAGTGGAGTTATATATACACAAAATTCTGATGGGTAAAATTGAGTTAAGTATCGTAATTAAATAACTTAATTTGAAGACCGGTTTATATAGGGGGCTGTCCACTCCAGCACTAGGGTGGTAAAACCCTTTCCTGGCTCGGTTTTGGGTTTGATTTTAAGTTTTGTTGTAAAACCGTATTTAAGTACAAAGGCAAAATCAATTTGCGGGATGGTGGGAAAATGCGGTTTTAAAAATGAAGTTAGACCGGTTTTCATTTTAACGCTAAGTTCCAATCTAAGAAGAGAGTTTAAAAGTGGTTAAAGAACCGATTTAGAAAGAAAGTCAAAAAGGAAAATTCCAACGGTTTTAACAAGAAAAATAAGGTTAAAGGTAATTATAGAGTTTAAAACCAAAGGTGGAAATTTTTTGCTAAATCCGCAGCATTGCCAAAAGATGGCTCTGGGTTTATGGTTCGCAGAACCAAAAACTTGGGAATTGAAAAGTAGTTTGGGGAGAGACCTGTGAATCACAGTCGGCTAAGTTTGAGTGCAATGTTTCCAGAATGTTTTAATTTGACATTTCTCTTATTAAGGGATAAATTGAATCGTGAGAAGCACAGAATACAATAGATTATTTTTTTATCTTTTTGTTTTTCTTCTCACCCTTTCCTGTGGAAAAAAGATGGTGGTGTGGCAGCGGATTATTGACCGCGGTGCCAATGAAGAGGCGGTGGATTTGCTTTCCGACGGTGAACGGTTAATCGTCGTGGGCAATCAGGATGGCAAGGGTTTGGTGGAGTTTATTGACCGCGATGGTAATTTCCTCCGACGACAGGTTTTCTCTGAGGGAAAAATGACCTCATTTCGGGGTGCCGGTCTTGACTTAAAAGGTAATCTTTTTCTCTGCGGTTCGGTTCAGAAAAATGACACATCCCTCTGTCTGGTGGTTAAAAATGACCTTGTGGGCAGAACAGTATGGAAAAAGGGTCTGGCGTTGGGTAAAGGTAGCTGGGCGAATGGCATCTGCCTGATTGATACTAACATCGTCATCTGCGGTGGGGTGGAAACAGAAAAGGGGGCAGAGGTCCTTGTCGCCCTTCTCAACCCAACGGGTAAAACATTATGGAGCAGAAACTATTCCCAGGGAGAATGGGCAGAAGGAACAAAGGTGGCTTTGGCACCAAACCGAACAATCATTTTATTGGGAAAGAGGCGAGATGCTAAAAATGGTGATATATTTCTCCTTAGTCTTAAACCGAATGGTGACACCATCTGGTATCGGGTTTATGACTCCGGCGGTGAGGATACACCCGGTGACCTAACAGTTGACCAGTTTGGCAATATCGTCGCCGTGGGCACCGCCCAAATTTCTGATTCGGTGCGTTGTGTCCTTCTGGAGTATACTTTGGATGGTGGCGTTGTGCGCAAGGTTGCCTATGGTAATAATGCCCAGGCAGAAGGAAAGGGAATATGTCTGGGCGATAAAGGTGAAATTATCGTGTGTGGAACGCTCCGAACCCCAAAAGGAGGTGCGCTTTTGGTGTTTGAATATCTGCCTAACGCCATTTCTGTGTGGGAGCGGCAGCAGCACATCGGTAAAGATGTCTCGGGTACTGCGGTAATCTTTGCCCAGGATGTTTTTGTTGCCGCCAATGTTACAAGTAAAAGCGGTCCTGGTGGCAAGGACATCGCATTAACCCGTTTTGCCTGGAATAAAAAATAACCCCTTTTTGACTTTGCCTCTTCTAAGGGTAAAATTGACTTGATGAAACTTTCGGTTGGCGCGACGCGAATGGAACTTTTGCGCCTAAGGCGCCGGTTGGTTCTTGCCCGAAGGGGTCACAAACTTTTAAGAGACCGGCAGCAGGAGTTGATGCGCCGACTGCTGGAATTGATTGCCGAAATTCGCTCCCATCGGCAGATTGTCCGAAAAGAGACCCGCCGGGTTCTTGCCCGCTTTGCCCTTGCCGGTGGCTCTTTTGAACCAAAATTTCTTGATGAAGGGATAATGCTGCCAACCCGAAGGATAACGGTTGAGGTAAAGACAAAGAGGGTGATGAACCTGCCGGTGCCGGTGTTTAAAAAAGAAAGCACGGGCAGGATGCGCTCCTATGGCTTCGCCACAACCTCAGGTGAACTGGACCTCGCCCTTTTATCCCTGGACCGACTCCTTGACTCCCTCTTTGTCCTTGCCGAGAAGGAAAAGACTCTGGAGATTTTAGCCGGCGAGTTGGAGAAGACCCGGCGTAGAGTTAACGCCTTAGAATTTGTCCTGATTCCTTCTATTGAAGAGACCATCCGGGCGATAACCTTCAAACTTGCCGAGAGTGAACGCCAGGATTTGCTCCGGTTGATGCGGGTGAAAGAAACGCTTGAGCGAGGAGGAAAGTGAGAAGTAAGCGGCAGTTGAGTCAGGTCCTTTTTGCCCTCTGGGTGATTTTTACCACCGCAGCGCTTCTTTTACCAACTCCCACACCGCCAAAGATGTTAAGGCGGGGAATGGACAAAACGGTTCACACCAGCCTTTTCTTTGTGATGGGCGGATTGGGACAGGTTGCCCTTCCCTATACCTGTTTCGGAATTACCATTCCGATTGCAGTTGGAGTTGAGTATCTGCAACGAGTGGTGATAAAGGACCGGCAGTTTGAAGCGGCAGACATATTCGCCAATCTCGTCGGTCTTTTATTGGGTGTTTTTCTTACCGAACTGGTAACCCGTCTGAGAAGTGGCGCTTAAATCCTACCGACCTAAGGGAACGCAGGATTTTGTTCCCCCGGCAAGCGAAGTGAAGCACATCGTTGAGATGAAGTTTCGGGAATTGGCATCGCTTTACGGCTATCGGGAGATTGTCACACCAACATTTGAACATACCGAGGTTTTCCTTAAATCCTCTGGCGCCGCTTCCGACATTGTAACTAAAGAAATGTATACCTTTAACGACCGGGCGGGCAGAAGCCTTACCTTAAGACCGGAAGGCACACCTGGAGTTGTGCGGGCGGTATTGGAGAATAGAATTTCCCTGCCCTGCCGGTTGTTTTATATCGGTCCTTGCTTCCGCTACTCAAAACCCCAGAAGGGTCGTTACCGGGAGTTCTATCAATTGGGGGTTGAAGCATTGGGTGAGGCGAGTCCGTTAATTGACGCCGAGACGATTCAATTTGGCATCACCTTCTTTGAAAAAATTGGCATAACCAACTGCACCGTCCAGGTTAACTCTATCGGCTGCCGGGTCTGCCGCCCTGTTTACCGGGAGAAACTGGTCAGTTTTTTGCAAAAGGAAAGGGAGCACCTCTGTGCCGATTGCAATGAGCGGATACAACTCAACCCCCTGCGGGTTTTTGATTGCAAAAACCCCTCCTGCCAGAAACGGCTTGCTCGTGCCCCTTTGCCAAAAGAAAATTTGTGCCCGGAATGCGCAAACCACTTCCAGGTGGTAATTGAACGGATTAAGGAAATGGGTATCCCCTGGGAAAATAACCCCTATCTCGTCCGGGGTCTGGACTACTACAACCGCACCACCTTTGAATTTATCTCACCCGTTCTTGGCGCTCAGAATAGCATCGGCGGTGGTGGCCGTTACGACTATCTCTTTGAGGATTTCGGTGGAAACCAGGTGCCAGCGATTGGTCTGGCAATTGGACTGGAAAGGACGATGCTTGCTCTGCCTACACCCGCTCATAGGCGAAGGCAAATGGTGGTTGTCATCCGGGCAAGTGAAAAGGAGTTAAAACCGGCAATAGAACTCTTAAACCGGCTCAGGGACGAGGGTATCTCTGCCCAGATTTTCTACGATGCCCCTCGGCTCCGGCGTCAATTTGCCCTTGCTGATAGTTTAAATGCTCTCCTGGCAATCGTCGTTGGTGAAGATGAACTCAAAGAAGGTGTCTATTCGGTGAAAAACCTTAACACTGGTGAGCAGGTTACTCTACCTCAAAAAGAACTCATTCCCTGGCTGAAAAAACTTCTTGGTTAAAAGAGCCTTCTTCTTTTCCCGCTAATCGGTTCCAGCCAGGACAAATTCCGAAATTGTGAATGAGCCTTCGCCGACCGCCACTACCGCTGCTACCCATCTGCCAGCCGGTGTTGCCGGGAGGTGGAGAATTAAACAGTCATTACCTCGGCTATTCTCGGTCGCCCGATGCTCCTTCCTTGCCATTAACCCCTTGAACTCCTCGGTCCCTAATAGTTCCAGGTTTGGTTCTTCTCCTTTGGACCAGGCTAACAAAAACAGCTGGACCTCGGCTTTATCCTTTACCTCCCATCCATAGTCAAAAAATACTCGGCGCACTGCCCCACGCAAAAATGGTGCAATCACTATCGGTTGGTTACCGGTAAGGGGCGTCAATTTCACCCCGTAACCGGTGGTGATTGGCTGGACATATTTGGGCGCGGCTTCCTCTTCCGGTATTCCGGCAAACCGCTCCTCGGCTTCTGCGCTAGGGAGTATCGCCTCTATTGCGCCGGCTGCCTGTTTCTCCTCCAACTCCCGAACCCACTGGTCGTAATCCCGCTCACCCTTCTCTAAGGCATGCTTGGTGCACACTGGGATAAGATTGTCAACGCAAATCTTTCCGCCCTCAGTAAGGGGCTTGCGGAAGGTTAGGGTGTTATAGGAAGCAAAACAGCCCGGCACCGCACAAACCGAGCCTTTTCGTGCCACCACCACCCGCTCCATCTCGGGTGGCCACTTTGCCCCACCAATATAGGCGTATGGGTCCTCATCCGGTGTTGGCGGATAATGGGTTCTTCGGCATTTCAGGCAAATCGTCTCTTTTTTATGCCGCTCCCAATCTACGCTCGTCGGCTCACCACAGTTTGGGCAGTTATAATGCCATATCATTTGTACCTCCTTTCGCCGCCTAACGCAGGCGACAAACTCAGGGACACTGCCCCTGAAAACCCGTGCCGGACATCCTTAGGCACTCTGCGTGCCCCAAACCCCGCTCCTTAGGGGCTACTCGCCCCTCAAGGCGGTGTTCGCTACTCCCTCTGGTCGTAGCACGAGCACCTGTCACCCCGTTGGGGCACGCAGGTCGCTGTGCGACTACCATAAGGTTCGCCTTTCGGATAGGGCTTCCGTGGGCTTTGCCCACTGACTATGATATTTGGAAAGAGTGCCCTGTCAAGTTTTGCGCAGCGGGAAAAATGGCAAGCCGCGCCGGCTATGCCACCCGGCCGGGTCTCGGAAATATTCGGTTACTTCAGCAAACTCGGCTTCGGTAAGAAAACTTATCTCCCGAGGGATTTTGGGGGAAAGTGCCGCATCCCGATTGGTGAGGGAGTATAGTTTTACCCCTAACCGCGCCAGTTCTTCTTCCCCTCCCTCTTGCCGGTCAAATATAACAAAACAGGCTGCCACCTTTGCTCCCCAGTCGCGGATTTGTTCAATCACCCGGCTTTTGGTCCAGCCATGCACCAATGTATCATCAACCAAAAGCACCCGCTTCCGAAAAAGTTCATGCCCTTTCACACCCTCAAATGGACTTGCCTCAGGATAACGCCTTTCTCTACGGGCAAAAAACATCGGTCGGCAGAGTTTTTGAGCAAGAAGTGCCGCCAGGGCAATACTTCCCGCCTCAATGCCACAGACCACATCAAAGTCAAGATTGCGGACGAGGAGCGCACTGGTGCTGAGAACGAAATCGCTCACCGAAGGGTAGTTGAAAATCCCCTTCACATCAATGTATATCGGACTGTAGTTGCGATTCTCGTCCACCTTAAACAGCGGCCGCAGGTCGCCCAAACTCACCTTGATAGCACCAATCTGCCAAAAGATGCTGGCTATCGTCTCGGCAAGATTGCCGGACATCTTTTCCCGAATCGCCGCCAAGTCAGGAACTATAAGCCGTTGTTCCCGGAGAAGGCGATAGACCTTGGTCGCCTCCTCTTGGGATAACAACTCTATCGCCAGCCTCGTCTCCTCTAAATCGTAGACAATATGGAGTCTGCCCATTTCACCAAAAGCACCTAAAAGCGGATAACTTTCCGCATTCTCCTCCCGCTGGACCTTCCCCAACTCCTGGGCTCGGGAATTGATTAATTGTTGATATATGAGAAAGAACTCTTTTGCTATTGCGGCAACTTCCTGATATTCAAGAATATAAGGTGTTGCTGCCCGCACCAAACTGTCGTTAAGCTCAATGTCACGCAAAGGAAGAAAAGAGAACTTCACTGCCCGGTCTCCGGGTTTTTATTCCGGTTGTCCCGTTTTGGGACAACTCACCGACGATTGGGATTTTATTATCTCCGACTCGGAACTCTTTGTCTTGAGCCGTTTGAATCTACTGCTGTAGAAGAAATTCCAGAGCGCTCTGGTTTTGCGCTTTAACTCGGCTAACGAACCTTTGTTTTCTAAAACAAAATCGGCACTTGACCAGAACTTTTTATCGCTGCCCTGCAACTTCAAGCGCTGTGCCGCCTCCTCTTCAGTAAGCCCCAATTTTGCCATCCTCTTCACCTTTATCTCGTCCGGTGCGGTTACCAGTATCGCCACATCCATCTGTTTGTGTAAGCCCCAGGCAAAGAGTAGTGCCGCATCAACCACTACCAACCCTTCCTTCATCTTATCAATCTCCTCCTTCAGCCGCTTTAAAAGTGGCGGGTGGGTAATCGCATTCAGTTTTTTGAGGTTCTTGAGGGAACTGAACGCCAGCCGTCCTAACGCCTTGCGGTCAATCTCACCTTTTTTATTTAAGATATCCTTACCAAATGCCGCCACTAACTTCTTATACTCCTCACTACCACTTACCAAAAGGCTTTTGCCGATCTCATCAGCATCAATCACCTTAGCCCCGTAACGGCGCAACTCATTCGCCACCGTTGTCTTGCCGGCACCGATATTGCCGCCGATTCCCACTAGCAGCCGTTTTTGAGAAAGTTGTCGGTCAAACATCAAATAATCTTTGCCTCTTCCCGGAGCAAACGAACCAATTCAGGAACCACCTGGTTTAACTCCCCCTCTAACATCCGCCCCGGCTTTCTCCCTGGTGGCAACTGGTGCTTTATCTCAACGACCAGCCGGGTAAGGGTTGCCGGGTCAATTCCCAGTTCTTTCGCATTCCATACCGGTATCTCCTTCCGTTTTGCCGCCATCATCAATTTCAGGGTTGGATACCGGGGCTGATATTTTCCCTTCTGGATTGTTAAAAGACCGGGCAGTTGCATCTGGACGATTTCGGTTGCGCCCTCAATCTCCCGATGAGCAACCACCTCCCGGGAACCAGGGGTAACCTCCACCTCGGGAACCACCGCAACATATCCTATTCCCAAAAAGTGTGCCACCGCCTGAGGGACAAATGCCATATCATCATCAATCGCCTGCTTGCCGCAAAGGACGAGGTCAAACCCCAACCGCTTTATCGCGGCGGCCAGGACCTTTCCCAAGGACAGTGCGTCAATCCCTTCAAACGCCGGGTCAGAAAGTTGCACCGCCTCATCCACCCCCATAGCCAGCGCGGTGCGTAAAGCCATCTTCACCCGCTCCGGACCGAGGCTGATCGCGGTAACTTTCCCCGTACCCAACTTCTCTTTTATTCGCAGGGCGGTTTCAATGGCATATTCATCATAAGGGTTGATTACCCACTCCACTTCAGTGGTATCAACAAAACCGGTCTGAGAATTTATCCGAATCTTCGTTTCGGTAGAAGGGACCTGTTTAATACAACAAATAATATTCATCTCGCCTCACTCCTTAAATGCCTTAACACATAGACAACAGTTGTGCCCGCCAAACCCAAATGAGTTGGACAAACCGACCCGAATCTCCTTCTTTTGGAACGCTCCTTTTACAAAATTCAGATTCACCCCATCATCGGGATTCTCAAAATTCAGCGTCTGGTGAACTATTGCGTCACTAACTGAAAGCACCAGCGCAATAAACTCCATCGCCCCTCCAGCACCCAGACCGTGCCCGATCATTGATTTGGTGGAGTTGATTAACATTTTCTCAGCGTGGGCACCAAAAACCTGCTCAATCGCCTTCACCTCAACCGCATCGTTTAAAGGGGTTGATGTTCCATGGGCGTTAATGTAATCAACATCCTCCGGGTTTAATTGGGCATCGGTGAGTGCCCGGCGCATCGCCAGGGCTGCACCGTGTGCCTCCGGATCCGGTGCGGTGATATGATAACCGTCCGCCGTGGCACCATAACCAGCCAGTTCACAATATATTCGCGCCCCGCGCCTCCGGGCGTGTCCTAACTCCTCTAATATATAAATTCCACACCCTTCTGCGATTACAAAGCCGTCCCTATCCCGGTCAAATGGTCTTGATGCCTTCTCGGGCTCGGTATTCCTTTTGGAAAGGGCGCCCATATTGGCAAAGGCGGCAACAGTAAACTTGGTTATTGGCGCCTCACTTCCGCCGGCAATCATCACATCTGCGTCACCATTCTGGATATGTCTCATCGCTACCCCGGTGGCATGAGCACCAGAAGCGCAAGCGGACACCGAGCAGTAGTTAGGACCCCGCAACCCATAGACAATAGCAATCTGCCCTGAAGCCATATCCGGAATCATCATTGGAATGAGAAAAGGCGATACCGGACGCGGTCCTTTTTTTAAAAAAACCTCATGCTGCTGCTCCCAGGTTGCGATTCCGCCCATTCCGCTACCCACGATGACACCCACCCGGTCCTTGTCCTCTTTGGTCAGATTGAGCCCGGCATCCTCTATCGCCTCGGCGGTGGCATACAAGGCAAATTGGGTAAAACGGTCCGCCCTTTTCGCCAGTTTTGCGTCTAACCGCCGGAGTGGGTCAAAACCTTTCACCTCAGCAGCAATTTGAACCGACAGGTCTGAAGGGTCAAAGGCACTTATTCTCGCCACGCCGCTTTTTCCCGCCAATAGGTTCTGCCAAAAGGTTGGGACATTATCACCTAAAGGAGTAACCGCGCCCAAACCGGTTACCACCACCCGATGTTTTTCTATCGCCATAACCAAAAGATTCGGGAACAACTCATCTTAAGAAAGGGCTGGTTACTGGCTGGGCTCGCCGGTAGCCGCCTTCTTCTCTGACAGTTTTCGTTCCAGGTACTCCACCGCTTTGCCGACGGTGGTAAGTTGCTGGGAGTCCTCGTCCGGAATTTTTATCCCAAACTTATCTTCAAATGCCAACACCAGTTCCACAATATCCAGCGAATCCGCGCCCAAGTCCTCTTGAAACCGGGCATCTAAGGTCAGTTTTCCTGCTGCATCAGGCAACTTTTCGGCAATTATCGCCTTTACTTCATCTATTAAAGCCATACTGCCTCCTTTACCTAAAGTTTTCTATGATAAATAACTTAAAATTTTACTCTTTCCTTAATAAAAGTCAAGAAAAGCATCGCCTCTTCCAATCGGGGATGGTTTTATGATATGTCCTAAGCCGGAGCAATTTATAAATTGCCCCGGCATTTTTGTTGTTGCTAAATCCCTGCCCGACAAAGGGCTAAGGTTTTTGCCACAATTAACCAAATCTTAACAAAAAACTTATTTTAAATTAACAATAAGAAATTAGCATTTTACCAAATTAACTAAACGAAAGGAGCAAAACTTGATGCACAAAAAAGTCCTATCAATAGTTGTGGCGTTAATGGCCACGCTAATATTCGCCCTGGAACCGGGTGAAACCGAACTGGAACACAACGGCTGGTTCCGATACACCAACCAGAGCAGCGGCTTAAAACTGCTTGACCCGAGCATCAGCCGATTCTCATTGGAACGGGGCTACCTGCGATTTTCCCATCAGTGGACAGCAAAGTTCTTTACCAAAATGACGGTGGACATCTTCTCCTCGGATAAATACCCTGATGGTGCGACGGTTCGGCTGAAAGAGGCGTTCGCCGACCTAACACTACCATTGCCTGACTTTAACCTCACCGCCGGTCTCCAGAAGCACTACTTCGGTCTCATCTATTCCTGGGATTACACCCATCCGGAAAAATCGCTCGCCGATGACCAGGGTGTCTGCGCCTCGGCCGACTATGGCGTTACCGTAAACGGGTTTTTACCGAATGGTCTGGGCGAGTTGCAACTCGGGATTTATAACGGTGAAGGTTATAAATATGCCGGGAAATATGTTAACCTCTCTCCAGAATTGCTTGCCAATCTCCGCCTCACCCCATTTGCCGGTCTCGCTTTGGGTGCCTCGGTCTTCACCAATGCCAGCGACTATAGCCCTTACAAAAATGACAAAAAGGGACGAACCGGCACCGGAACCAACATTGTTTTTATGAACGCCGACACCACGAATAAAAACCGGCTGGCAATCGCGCCGATGGTCAAAATCGCCTTTGGTCCATTTTCTCTCACCGGCGAGTATATTGGTTATAACTACACCCGCTGGTTCAGTTACTACAAAATAAACTTTGACTCTGTTGGCCAAATTATTGACTCCACCCTAACTGAGAAAACCAAAAAATACGCCTTTAGCGGCATAGACCTTGTCCCGACCCTTGTCCTCTTAAAACGGCGGGTTGAGGTTTTTGGTCGCTTCTCAACCTGGGAGAGAAAGGAGCAGCATGATGACTCAATGGTGGTGAATAAAGACAAAAGTTTCATTCGCTATGGTGCCGGGTTCAACTACCACTTTGCCCGCAGGGAAAAGGGGAAACCGGGATTGGAGTTTCAGTTTGCCTGGACGAGAACCCAGTTCAAAAACACCGAGATTAAACCCAACGACTCTTTTCTCGCCCAGGTTAGATTTGAGTGGAACACAATAATTACTAAACAACAGTAAAAGGAGGATAGCGTGAAAAAAATATTATCACTCATAACTCTTGTCGCGATGTCAACGATGCTCATCGCTAAAGAGGTTGTCGTGAAAGGGTCGGACACAATGCTGAATCTGACCCAGCGGCTCGCCGAGGCATTTGCCGCGGTCCAGCCCGATGTTTTGGTGTCGGTCAGTGGCGGTGGCTCCGGTGTGGGCATCAACGCCATAATCAACCGCGAGGTTGACATCGCCAACGCCTCACGAAAAATCAAATCTAAGGAGATCTCCTCAGCCCGCGCCAACGGCGTCCAGCCAACCGAAATTGTCATCGCCCTTGACGGCTTGGCGGTAATCGTAAACGCCAACAACCGGGTGGAGAAACTGACAATTGACCAGATTGGCGCGATATACCGGGGGGAAATTACCAACTGGAGCCAGTTGGGTGGCGCAAATAAAAAAATCGTCCTTTACGGGCGTCAGCCCAACTCCGGCACCTTTGTGTTCTTTCGCGAAATGGTGGTCAAAGGTGAGTATGCATCTCATATGATTCAGATGAACGGCAACTCCCAGATTGTTGAAGGGGTCAAGGCTGATGAGGGTGGCATCGGCTATGTCGGTCTGGGCTACATCCACGATGTTAACGGTGTCAAACCGCTGAGCGTCGCCCAAAAGGCGGAAGGACCTTTTATCTCGCCGGGTGATGTTGCGAGTGTGAAACGGGGTGATTACCCGCTAACCCGACCGCTTTACCAGTATACCAACGGCAAGCCGAAGGGTGCCATTCGGAACTTCATTCAGTTTGAATTGAGTTCTGCCGGGCAGAAAATCGTTGAAGAGGCTGGCTTTGTGCCGGTTACCGAAAACTACATTGAGAGAAATCGGACGGTTCTTGAGTAGATGAAGTTGCGCAAAACAGTTGACCGCGGGGCGAAAGGGGTGTTCTTCATCAATGCACTCCTTGCCGCCGCGGTCCTGTTGGGGCTTTTGCTTTTCTTGCTCTCTTATGGCATCCGCGCCTTTTTGCCTCCGGTCAACATAGACCCGGAGGACCCGGGCACCCAGCCGGTGCGACTAACGAACTTCTTTTTTGGCAAGTCCTGGAATCCGGACGCCTATGGTGAGCCTCAGTATGGAATTATTCCATTGCTCCTCGGAAGTTTGTTCAGCACGCTCATCGCCCTCATTATTGCGATTCCATTGGGAGTCTCCGGAGCGGTATTCATCGCTGAAAGGTTAAAAGGAAGGCTCCGCGTTGCTATCAAAATGCTTGTTGAACTTTTCGCCGGATTCCCCTCGGTGGTTATTGGATTCTTCGGTCTGGTCGTCTTGGGACCGTTTCTTGCCCGGATTTTTAATATCCCGTCTGGGGTTAACCTTTTCACCGCCGGCATCATCCTCGCGCTGATGTCTTTGCCTACAATCATTTCTGTGTCCGAGGATGCGCTTCGGGTAGTCCCCCATTCTTACCGCGAGGCGGCTTATGCCCTTGGTGCTTCACCCTGGACTACCGCGCTGAGAATAATTTTACCCGCTGCCCGCTCCGGGATTCTCGCTGCGGTTATGCTCGGATTTGGTAGAGCGGTCGGCGAAACAATGGCGGTTCTAATGGTTGCTGGCAACGC